>JAFUBX010000093.1 GCA_017459985.1 Parasporobacterium sp. | reverse complement strand
TGCAACAGCCCCTCTTTTCAGGACCTGAGGCAAATGGATATACTATGTCTGTAAGAGATACGGATCATGTGGACTAAGGAGGGTAGGGATAGATGGGATACGTGATGTTGCAAATGGAAAGTATAAACATGGAGGAGGGTTTTGCTGGAAATATGCAGATCAACTAACTGACGAATAACTTTGCAGGTTAAAGATTTATTTACAGGAATGTGTTCACTTGTGGATGCATTCCTTTTTTACGCTCAGAAATCTCAAAAATGCACGTTTTCCGAGAAAATCATAGATATATATAGTGGAACGCATCAGATGCGGCAGTGTATGCCGCATTTTCCTTTGTCCGCTATCATCGGCGGGCAGTGCAAGAGGGGCAGAAATGCTGGAGATTGGCCAGGTCATCGACAACAAATACAAGATCCTCTACGAGGTGGGAAAAGGCGGCATGAGCCGCGTGTACCTCGCGATCAATGAGGCGGCGGGCAAGGAATGGGCAGTCAAAGAAGTCCGGAAGAAAGGAAGGAAGCACGGTGAGAGCGTCAAGCAGGACCCTGTTACCGAGACCGATATCCTGAAAAAACTGGACAACCCGCACCTTCCCAGGATCATCGACGTGATCGAAGAGGAAGAGGCCTACCTGATCGTCATGGACTTCGTGGAGGGCCTGACTTTAAAGAAAAAGCTGGACAGCGAGGGGCGCCAGAAGCAGGAGGATGTCATCGGCTGGGCATTGCAGCTCTGCGACGTACTGGAATATCTGCATGCGCAGGATCCCCCGATCATTTACAGGGACATGAAGCCCGGAAATATCATGCTGCGTCCCGACGGCAGGATCGTGCTGATCGACTTCGGCATCGCAAGGGAATATAAGGACGGCGCGGAGGGAGATACCCGGACGCTCGGCACGAAAGGATATGCCGCACCGGAACAGTACGGCGGGCAGGGACAGACTGACGAACGGACCGACATCTACAACCTTGGGGCAACTATCTACCACCTGGTGACGGGGAAGGACCCTACAAAGCCCCCCTATGAGATGAGGCCGATCCGACAGTGGGACCCTTCCTTCTCGACAGGCCTGGAGAGCATCATCGTAAAGTGCACGCAGAACGACCCGGAAAAGAGGTACCAGAGCGCTGGCGAACTCCGGTATGCGCTTGAAAATTACAGGAAACTGGAGACCAGGTACCAGGAAGAGAAGAGGAAAAAATGGAAGATATTCACCGCACTGTGCGCGGCAGGGCTTGCCTGTGTCATAGGGGGGACAGTCCTTCATGGATATGCGGCATCGCTCCGAAAAGGTACATATGAGGCACTTGTCCGTGAAGCTGAGATGAGTGCAGACAAAAATGGAGCGGTGAAGTGCTATGAGGAAGCGGTAAAGACAAGACCTGCGGATGAAAAGGCATATCTGGCGCTCCTTGAAGATGTCTACCTTGCGGACGGAGTGTTCAGCAGGGAGGAGGCGGATGCCATGATACGGCTCCTTGGCTACAAGGGAAGCCGGGAGACACACAGTACAGAAGAACAGTTCAAGGGTAACAAGAGCGGATACAGCACGTTCTGCTATGACATGGGGCTGGCCTATTTCTATTTTTATGAGGACAGGGGAAACAGGCAGCTCAGCCGTCCATGGCTCAGGGAAGCGAAGGAGGGGGTTTCTGACGAGAAGAAGAGGATGAGAGCGGAGCGGCTTTACAAAGTGGCGGAATACTACGGCAGCCTGGAGAACCGGAACAAGGCCGGGGACAGCATGGCGGACTACGCTGATTACTGGGATGACCTCGTGCAGCTCTGTGGAGATCATATAGCGGAAGAAGATAACATCCGCACGGCGCTGGTCATGTACGGGGAACTGGCTTACCAGGCAGGAGCACATGCCATGGAGTTCAGGGATGCTGGCGTGAGCAGGCAGGCGGTCCTGTACGAGCTCAAAAGGGTAGAGAAGATCGTAACGGAAGAGATCATCGGCGCCGATGGATATACAGAGGCAGAGTACGGTGAAAAAACGGATGAAGTCCTGGGCAGCATTAAAGCAGCCAGACATGTCCTGGAGACTGTATATGCCCCGGGGGAAGGAGAACTCTGATGGCCGGTATATTCGAGACTTTATCACTGTGCCTGTATGGGGCCGGTGTCCTATTGCTGACAGGTTCCGCAGCCGTGTTTAAAAGGAACGGCCTGTACGAGTATTACTGTCTGATACATGGGAGACCGGTGAAGAAAGAAGAGACAGGTGAAAGCACGGGGGTCTCCCACCACCGTAGAAGAAGGCAGAAGACTTTCGGGGGCAGCCAAGATAAGGCGGGAAAAACCAGTTTTCCGGAAGGAAAAAGAAGGCCCCCCAGGGAGAAACCGGAGAGGGGGACACAGGTCCTTGACGGAAGAAATGACACGGTGCTCCTGGAAAGAGAAAACGGCGCTGCAGGAGAAAATTCAGAGAAGACAGAAGAAAACCATGTCTGGGCCGGGCCGTCAGGTAGGTTTAGGGTCATAAAGAGCGAAGTAGTCGTGCATACGGACAAGATCATCGGGGCACGGACGGCGACAAAAGGAGAGACAGATGAGACATAGGGTAAAAAAGAGTGTATGTATCGTGCTGAGCTTTCTGCTTGCGGTCGGGGGCATCAGCTTCCCGGGCCGGGCACAGGAGCAGGGGACCGCAGAGGCTACGGCTGCCGTGGCACAGGAGCAGATGGAGCAGGCAGAGGAAGAAGAGCCATCCGGCCAAATGGCGGGATCTTTATCTGACAGGGAAAGAAGCGGAGTAGAAAAGGATCTGGCGCCAGAGGCAGGCACAGAGGTTGCCGGCGGGGAGGAGGAAACCTCCGGTGAGAGCATAGATGCTGATGGCCTTCCATCAGGAGAAGAACCAGAAAGCGCAGAAACCGGTGAAAAGGAAGATGGTATCGAAGGATACGAAGAACCGGATGCGACGCCCCTGCCTGCGCAGGCGGAGGCTGATATGGAAACTTCTCCTAAAGAGTCTGATCCGCCTTCCGATGAGTCCGGGGACCCTCTCGTATCCATAACATATGACGATGACAACCCTTCCAATGAGAAGTATTTTGCACATGACCGTACGATGACCATACGTGTTACGGTGCAGGACTTTGATGAAAGCCTCCTGGAGCTGCAGATCACTGTGAACGGTGAAGGAGGAAGCCACACTCTGGATGATGTGAGACGCGGAATTGTCCCTGGGACAGTGCTCGTACAGGAACCGGAAGAGGTAAACGGCACAACGTCGCTTGGCATCCTGTTCGGCGGGCAGGACATAGAAGTGGAGGACACCTATTGCGTCAGAGTATCGTACGACGGCGCCACTGCCGACACACAGGGCTGCGTGGCCGCAGATGAATTTGTGGTCGATGAGGTAAGCCCTGTCCTCAGCGTGGCATTTATGGATGCGGAAGGCACAGCAATAACACCAAGGACGGATCAGGAGGCACCATGCTGCCTGGATAGGCCGGTCACGGCAGTGCTCACTGTCAGGGAGAAAAATTTCAGCCCTGAAGGCGCATCGGTCACGGTCACAGCATCTGATGCGGAGGGGAACGAGAACGGAGCCTACCGGGAGTCTTCCATAAGCGCTGTACGTGCAGCAGCGTGGGACAGTGACGGAAAAGACTGGACATTCACCATGGATACGTTTGAAAAGGACGCAAATTACATGTTCTCTATGGAGTATGAAGACCTTGCGGGCAACCTTGCCGTGGGGACCGGCTCCCGCTTCTTTACGGTGGACACAGAGCCGCCCGCCGGAACGGTCCTTGTAAGGACCGCGGAGGGAGAGGTGAAGGAATACTCTAAGTTACTTAGGGAAAAAGAGCTGAAGGAGCTTGAGGAGGGCATAGCCGAGTATACCTTCGGAATGTATGACAGGATGGTGACACTCGAAAACGGTGCAGAGGATAGTGCTTCCGGTGTAGCGAAAGTACAGTACTGCCTGGTCGATGTCAACAATGAGGCGAAGGATGCGTTCATGCAGAAAGTGAACGTGGGAGAACTCAAATGGGAAGACTTCCGGGAAGGCATAAAGATCGATACGGACCGGATCCTTATGGTCTATGAAAAGATCACGGATAAGGCCGGGCATGTTACCTACCTCTCGTCAGCAGGAGGGATCATCATCGATAAAGAGAAGCCGGAAGTCCCCGTGGTCACGGTCGAGGGCCAGTCGAAAGACATCTATGACAGGGATATCAGGCTCACAGTGTCTGCCAAAGACCCGGACGGGAGCGGAAAAGAGCTGTTTTCTGGAATGAAGGAACTCCGGTATGAGGTGGTCAATGACGAGTCAGGAGAAGTGACGCTACAGGGGAAAAAAGAAGAAAAAATACCCCGGACAAGGACCATCGAGGATGTAATCACGATCCCCGCAGAGAAAAACGAGTCAAACTCCGTGACGCTGAAGGTAACGGCTGAGGACCATGCAGGTAATACATCAGTAAAAGAAATGAGGTTTTCATTTGACACTTCAGCACCTATGATCAGGATCGGTTTTGATGACAGCGGGGTAAAAAACGGGCATTATTTCAGCTCCGGAAGACTGGTCACGGTAACCTTCAGGGAGAGGAACTTTATCCCGGGGCAGTCAAAACTTATGGTCAAAACCGGAACCGGTGATGTGACCTTGTCTATGACAGAGCTGGCTGAAGGAAAAGGCGCATCTTCCGGCATAAGCATGAAGAGTATGGAGGACAGCCAGGAGGATCTGCCGCATAGTGAGTGGACAGATGACAGGGAGATCACGTACAGGATCCTCTTTGGAGGAAGCCCGGGAACAGATCTTGATTTCAGGGAACTTCGCTTTATCAGCACGGATGAAGCCGGGAACAGGGCAGTAAAAGCAGAGGAAAAATATACGGCGTTTACAGTCGATATGGTGCCCCCGGTGGTGTCGGTGATGTATGCGGCCGGGAACAGCGACGTTACAGGAAGGATCGGCACAAACAGGGAGGCCCCTTATTATACACAGAACGCAGTGGCTCCAAAGTTGACTGTCGTTGAAAGGAATTTTACCAGAAGCGGGGTGGAAGCTGCTGTTGTACAGAAAGATGCGAGAGGTCGGGATATAGATGCGTACAGCAAGGAAAAGATCTCATCCCTGAAGATAAAAGACTGGAAGAAGGAGGGAGACAGTTACAGCTTTTGGGTGGACAGCTTTCATGTGGACGCTAATTACAGCCTTGGTATCGAAGCCGTGGACCTTGCAGGCAACAGGGCTGTTTATGCACCCCATTTCTTTACGGTGGATAAGACCCCGCCGACAGGCGCGATCACTGTGACAAGCGGTGATGGGAGCGGCACATTTACAGGATATTCAGGAAGCGTGAGGTTTCAGTTCATGGACAGCAGCCCGGTCGCAGTAGCAAACAGGGCCGAGGATGAGACATCCGGCATAGCGTCAGTATCCTATTACAGATACGTGCCGGGACCTTTTGCAAGAGGCATGTTCAGCGCACTGCCGCTGGAAAGGCTGAGGAAAGCCGCATGGTCGGAATGGACGAGGGACCTTTCCATCGCCCCGGACAGCCAGGCTGTTGTATATGCAAGGATCATCGACCGTGCCGGAAACATCACTTACATCAACACAGAAGGTGCTGTGATCGCAGACCATACGAGCCCTGCTGCGCCGGAGATCGTGATCACGGCAGAGACACCTGCCGGCGGGATCTACAACCGCTCGGTGCCGGTATCTGTCAGCGTGGAAGATATCCTTTCCGGGGGAACTTTTTCGGGCCTGAAGGACATCAAGATCGAGGTGCTCAGCGACGGGAGTGTGACGCAGAGGTACGAGAGAGCCTTCGGACCGAAAGAGGACAGGAGAAAGTCATATGCGGAAGACATTACGGTAGATGCGAAGAAGAACAACTCCAATAACGTCACGGTGCGCGTGACTGCAGTGGATTACGCAGGTAATGTCTCAGGAATGGAAAAGGGGTTGAAGATCGACATCACCCCTCCCAGGATCGAGGTCAGATGCGACGGAGGTGAGCCCCAAAACGGCATGTACTATAAGCGGACCAGGACGGCAACAGTCACTGTCTATGAAAGGAACTTTGACCCGTCAGGCGTAAACTTCTCTATTTCCGGACCGGCCAGGATCTCCGGCTGGGAGAGTGGCGGCGCAGGGGCATCCGATGACAGTGCGTTCCGCTGCACAGTCGTTTTTGAAGAAGACGGGGATTACACGTTTACGGCAGGCGTCACAGATCTTGCGGGCAACCATACGGACCTCGGAAAGACGGACCATTTCGTCATAGATAAGACAGCGCCGGTGATCATGGTCTCCTTTGACAATAACAGCGGAAACGGAAGGTATTACAACGCGCCAAGGACGGCAGGGATCACTGTATTGGATAGCAGTTTTGACGAAGGACTCTTTGAGGCCGCAGTCAGTGCATCCTATGACGGGAAAGACATAGATGCGCCTAAGGTGCGCGGATGGGATCACAGCGGGAGCTATCACCACGCAGAGATCTACTTCGGGAAAGATGGTGATTACAGTTTTTCGCTGGACGCAGCGGATCTTGCAGGAAACAGGGCAGCGGTATACAGGCAGGGGCTCTTTACGGTCGATATGACTAAGCCGGATATCCGCTTCTTGGGAGTAGAGAACGGATCCGCGAACAGGGGAGAGGCAGCCCCTGAGGTGGAGTATACAGACATGAATATGGGTGAGGGCGTAGTAAAACTCGTCCTTTCCGGTTTCAGGCATCCGGCTGTAGAGATAACAGGAGAGTTAAGCCTTCTGGAGCATGGAGGAAGGGTGGTGCTTCCCGATATAGCGCATGTGATCACAGAGGATGATGTATATACGCTCTCTGCGTCAGTAACGGACCTTGCCGGGAACGAAGCGGAAGGAGAGCTGGAATTCTCTGTCAACCGCTTCGGGTCCAATTACTATTTTTCCGACACGACGGCGGACTACCTTGGGGAATACTACCATAGGCAGGGCAGCAGCATCGAGATCTTTGAAGTGAATGTCGACGGACTCCATGATAACCGGATCACCCTCTACCATGACGGCCGGGTACTTACGCTGCCGGAGGAGAGCTTTAGGATTGAGGATATCTCCAGGGAAGATGACTGGAAAAGATACCGGTATTTCCTGGATGAGGAGCTGTTTACAGAAGAGGGGGAATACGAGATCCTTGTGAGTTCCGTCGATGAGGCTGGCAACAGGCAGGACAACAAGCTCAAAGGCGTGCCCGCCGGATTTGCTATAGACAGAACACCGCCGGGGGCTGTGATCACGGGGATAGAGGATGGAAAGCTCTACGAAGAAGAGAGCCGTGAGATAATGATCGCCGTCTCTGACAACATGGCCATGGGGACACTCACGATCCTTATAGGAGGGGAAGAAAAGGCTTCCTTTGATGCTGATGAGATCGCGGCGGCGGACGGGAGGATTCCCTTTATGCTCACGGGATCCGGAGACTGGCAGGAGATCTCCCTCTCCTTTGAGGATGCTGCAGGAAACAGGGGGACCGCAGACACCTGCAGGGTGCTCCTGACTACGGACTGGGGAGCGAGGATCATGCACAGAAAGCACATCTGGCTTCCGGCCCTTCTGGCAGCAGCAGCCATCGCTGTGATCATCGCGGCTCGGAGAAAAAAGGACGGTAAAAAGAATGAGGCATAAGGGGATATGGTCAGCCTTTTTTATCGCAGCCGGAACTATTGTCTTTTGGGCAGCATCTTTTGGAGCACCTGTACATGCGGATACTCCGGAGTGTGAGGCGGTATTCAGCGTCATCTGTGAGGAAGGCTATGAAAAAGACGTAGAGATCCTGCTCACGGATGAGGAAACGGGAGAGACTGTCGCGACAGCTGTGGGAGCAGGTGACGGATACCGGAAGACGGTAAAGATCCCGCCCGGAACGTACACAGCATCGGCACATGTCCCGGATCCGGATAAGGACTATGAGGTATTTGTTGATGACAGGCCAAAAGAAGCGGCTGGCGGAGGGACATGTTACTTCAGTGCGGTCACAGGTTCCTGGCTGTACACGGTGGAGTACGCAGGCCTTGCGCAGATAACAGACGAAAGCGGCGGCCCAGTCTGTTACGGGGTCGTGACAAGTGAAGATGCGGAGTCTTATCTGATGGCGGCGGAAAATGCCGGACC
>JAFUBX010000092.1 GCA_017459985.1 Parasporobacterium sp. | reverse complement strand
GCCCATCTGACCGGCACCAACATGGACTCAGATACCTTCTATCAGTTCCTGCAGGATTTCCTGACGGATAAGAGCATCACCAAGATCTGCCATAACTATGTGTTCGAGTCCAGCTTTTCCTATAAGAACGGCATTGTCATTCAGGCTCCGGTGTACGACACAATCTGCGCGGCGCAGATGACGCTGAAGGCCCCGGGCCAGTTCAGGAAACTGTCAGATTCGGGCCTTAAGACGCTGGCACTGAATCTTTGCAAAGAACCACTGCCGTCGTTCACGGCTGTGACGGAAGGCCGCAACTTTGATGAGCTTGATCCGATCGATCCGGAGACCATCCGGTATTCCTGTGCAGATGCTGATTTTGCCCTGCGGCTTTATCACATCTGTAATAACTGGTTCGATCGTTACCTGCCGAGCCACCGGTGGATCGTGGAGAACATTGAGTCTCCGACAGCGGTGTATGTCGGGATGATGAAGCAGAATGGTATTCCCATGGATATTGAAGCCATGACGGATGCAAAGACCAATGCGGATACGGAGATAGACAGGCTGAAGGATGAAATCAGCGGTATTACCGGTGGTGTGGAAGTGGGCTCCAATTGCAGCACGGCAGCCTTCAAAAAATATCTGTATGAGACGAGGAGGCTTCCGGTTCTGAAAAGGACGGACAAGCTCGCTCCCTCTGTGGATGATGAAGCGCTGCTTTTATTGAAGGATTATTGTACAGAGCATGATCCGGATCTCGTTTCCCTGTTTGACAGGGTCTTGGAATACAGAAAATGGCAAAAAGTCAGAAGCACCTACCTCGATGGATACCTGAATTTCGTGAATAATGCGACGGGGCGCATTCATCCGGATCTGATGCAGCTGGCAACGGAAACCGGAAGATTTGCCTGCAGGAAACCGAATCTGCAGAACAGCCCGCAGAAGGGCCAGGATCCTGTCGGAATCCGGAATTTTATCAAAGCTCCAGATGGCTGGTCTTTTCTGGAGTCGGATTATTCTCAGGCTGAGATCCGTCTCTGCGCCTATCTGTCACAGGATCAGGTTCTTCTGCAGGCGTACCGGGATGGCCAGGATGTCCATGCAATTACAACAAGTGCTGTTTTCCATATTTCGCTGGAGGAAGCGATGGATCATAGCAACCCTCAGTACAAGCACAGGAGGACAGTCGCCAAGGGTACAATGTTCGGAATCATGTATGGGATCGGAGGCGCAGGGCTTTCTCGAAACCTTTACACGAACGCGGGCGTAAATATCAGCCGGGAAGAGTGTGACAGTTATATTCAGGGAATCCTCGATAAATACACCGGAATGGCTGCATGGCAGCAGGAAATGAAAAAGGACGCGGAGTGGAAGGGATACGTGGAGACGGCAATGGGCCGCCGCAGGTATCTTCCGGGAATCCGTTCACAGTCCTATCGAGATAAAAGTTCCGCCGAGAGAATGGCGATCAATACACCGGTGCAAGGGCTGGGCGCGGACTGCATCAAATATGCCATGTCACTCCTTGTGAGGGAGCTGGCCGATAAACCATATATCCGGCCGATCCTCACAGTTCACGACAGTCTTGTGTTTCTCGTTCGAGACGACAAGATCGAAGAGGCAAGAGAACTGATCCGGCGCTGCATGGAGATGCCTCCGGAGCTCCCGGGCTTTACTCCGCTTGTGGCGGAGGTCTCCGTCGGAAAGAAATATGGTGAGCTGGAATGATCATCAAAGAGAAAGAATTCACCTGCCGTATTTGTGGCTGTCAGTACCGTATGAAGGCGAAAAAGAGTTTTTATTGCAGTGAGTGCGGGAGAAAGAAAAGAAGCATGGATGTAATGCTCCGCAGGAAAAGGGAACATCCTGAAACTGTGATAGGGTGCGGAAGCGGCGGAAACCAGCAAGGTGAGAAAAATCATAATTACAAGAATGGACTCAGCCATTACAGAGATAATTTCCTGAAATGGAATCCTGATATTTGCCAGTGTGAAATCTGTGGAAGCGTGGATTATCTGGTCGTTCATCATGTAGACCAGAACAGGAAAAATAACAAACCGGAAAATTTGATGATGTTATGCAGGAGCTGTCATGCTCAGGTGCATGGGCTGGCTGCATCACTGGGGGTAGTACCACTCGTGGAAAGGAAAGAAGATGAGCCATAAAAATACAGAGGGCTATGCCGATCCGACTGCCGGGATCGCCATGAGCCGTATGATGAAAGATTACAGGCAGAGACAGAAACAGCGGTTTTCTGACCGCAACCGGAAGAAGATTTATGTGGCATCCAAATTCGCAGGGGATACCCGGGCCAATACGAAGGCTGCGATCCGGTACTGCCGCTGCGTGATTGAAGCGGGCCACATGCCGGTTGCCAGCCATATCCTGTACGCGGCATCCGGGATGCTCCGGGATGATGATCCGTCGGAGCGTGAGCTGGGGCTTGCGTTTGGGCTGGCCCTGCTAAAGGGCTGCGATGAGCTCTGGGCCTTTGGGGATATTTCTCCGGGGATGGCAAAAGAGATCGAAGAGGCAAAGCGGCTGAAGATGCCGGTCATTTACAAGGAGGGGTCGTGATGGGATTTCCAGAGGAACTGAAGAAATTGAAGCGTTGGGTGGGGTACCGCCTGGTACCGGACAAGGATGGCGGGAAGCCAAAGAAGGTACCCATCAATGCAGTGACCGGCGGGAATGCAAAGTCCAATGATCCGTCCACATGGTGTGACTATCAGACCGCGAAGGATGCTGCCTACCAGTACGGATATAACGGCATCGGCTTTATGTTCGTGAAGGAAGATGGCTATGTCGGCGTCGATGTGGATCACTGCTATGACCCGGAGACGAATTCCTTTAACGAGATCGCGACGGCGATCATGGGCAGGCAGCCGACCTACATGGAATTCTCCCCCTCCGGGGATGGTATACACCTGTGGTTTAAGGGAACGAAGCCGAAAGGTGCCAGCAAGAATACGGACACCGGCGTCGAGATGTATGACTCTGTCCGGTATTTTACCGTGACGGATAAACCGATCCCTGGCTGTATGGAGACGGTGGCAGAGGCACTGCCGGATACGCTTACGTGGATACATGATAACTACCTGAAAAAGAAACAGAAGGCCAAGAAGAAAACGAAGAAAAAGGCCGGGGAGAAGCTGACCGATGAGGAGATCATCGAGAAGGCTACGGGTGCCGGGAACGGCGAGGCGTTTGTAGACCTGATGGCCGGGAAGTGGGAAGGCAAGTATCCCTCGCAGTCGGAAGCCGACATGGCGCTGTGCATGAAGCTGGCGTTCTGGTCGGGGAAAGACAAGGAACAGATGAATCGGATCTTCCGCACCTCGGGGCTCTTCCGGGAAAAGTGGGATCAGAAGCACCATGCCGATGGCGCGACCTATGGTGAGGAGACAATCGACCGTGCTGTTGAGAATACGGACTCTGTATATTCTACTGGGAATGACTCCCCGATCTTTGAGTATGAAGGCATGTATTTCCATGTGAAGGGTGACAATGTTTATCCAATCACTAACTTCATCATCCGTCCCATCGAAATGATAAAAACAGATGATGAGGCTCAGATGACCTGTGATTTTCTGACGAAACGGAATGAAGTATTCACCATGAGCTTCATGACAATGGATATGGCGAATCAGCAGAAGTTCAAGAACATGCTTTCCTCCCGGACAATTTCGCTTTCGTGGTACGGTGGCGACGGTGACCTGGAGCTGTTTAAGAATTTTATTGCCGGTCTCGACTGGCCGCTGAAGTTCGGCGTAAAGGCGCTCGGGATCTATGAACATGAAGGACGGTATGTTTTTGTTTCGGATGCAGGGAGCATTGATGAAAAGGGCAATCCCGTGGAGAACCTTGTGCAGCTGGAGAAGTACCGCAGCATTAAAACCGGCATCTTGAATACAGATACGCTTACGGCGGAAAAGCTGAAAGAACTCGGTAAATGGATGCTGGAATACAATGAACCGGCGAAGACAATCTCGATTCTCTCATGGGTAGCAGCCTGCTTCATAAAGCCGCATCTCATGATGGCAGGGATTAAGTTCCCGCATCTGTTTCTGATCGGTGAGGCGGGAAGCGGAAAATTTACGACGCTGGAGAGAACGATCCTTCCGGTATTTTCTACTGATAAGGTGACAGCAGCAACGCAGGTGACGCAGTTCACCCTTATGAAGGAATCGGCATCGTCGAACTTGATTCCAATGCCGCTGGATGAGTTTAAGCCTTCCAAAATTGACAAGTTGAAGATCAATGCTCTGTATAACCACTTCCGTGATACCTATGACGGGCACGATGGTCTTAGGGGCAGAGCGGATCAGAGCATGGTGACTTATAAGCTCTTGGCTCCGCTGGTGGTAGCCGGTGAGGAGTCGGCTGACGAAGCAGCCATAAGAGAGCGCAGCATTGAGCTCTTATTTTCCAAGAAGGATTTGAAGAAACCGGATTACCGCTTTGCTTTCAATCGGATATTGATGAATGCGGATGCGCTGGGGGATCTTGGAAGGGCGCTTCTTATGACGGCGCTTACCGTGCGGGCAGAGGAAGTAGCAGGCTGGCATCAGGAAGCAAAGGAGAAATTTGATAAGGATCTCCCGAGCAGAGTGATCAGCAACCTTTCCTGCTGCTGGTGCGGCCTTAAGCTCCTCGAAAAACTGTGCGCTGTATACAGGCTTTCGTGGGACGATGTTTTTCCCATCCATATGGAGCCGTG
>JAFUBX010000091.1 GCA_017459985.1 Parasporobacterium sp. | reverse complement strand
GCCGATCATGCTGCAGCAGCTGATCCAGAGCTTGGTATCCCTTATTGACAATTTTATGGTTTCCGGATTAGGGGATGTGTCTATGTCCGGAGTAAATGTCGCCGGGCAGCTGCTGTTTGTGTTTATGGTTTTTCTCAATGCGATATGCATGACGGGCGGCATTTTTATGACGCAGTTTTATGGAGCCGGGAACCGTGAGGGAATGGGACAGGCTTTCCGTTACAAGCTTATTATGGGTCTTGCTGCATTTGTTCCGTATTACCTGGTGTGTATGACATTTCCGCGGCAGGTGCTGTCACTGATGCTGGTCGGAAACAGTCAGGCGGGACCGATTCTGGACGAAGCGGTGAAATATATCCGCATTATGTTCTTCACAGGTATTCCGGTGACTATATCAATAAGCATTGCCAGTTCGCTTCGAGACATAGGGAAGGTCCGAATCCCTCTGTATGTAACTATCGCTGCTACGTTAACCAACACAATACTAAACTGGCTGCTGATCTATGGGCACCTGGGTTTCCCGAAGATGGGCGTCGAAGGGGCTGCGCTGGCTACAGTGATTGCAAGGGCACTGGAATTAACAATATTTGTAGTGATTTACATCCGTACAAAGCCTGAATTTGCCGTGAAGGCTGCTGATTTCCTGAAAATCAACCGGATACAATTCCGCGAAACACTCGTGAAAGGATTCCTTGTTCTGTTCTGTGAGATGGTCTGGGCGCTCTCTGAAACCATCACAACCGCTGTTTATAACGGAAGAGGAGGAGCGGATGTAGTGTCGGGCATGGCTTCGGGCTTTGCGATCGCTAATCTGTTTTTCGTGGCATTCGGCGGGATCTATTCTGCGACTGGTGTGGTTATCGGGAAAACACTGGGTGCCGGGGAACTGGAAAGAGCCAGGGAAGAAAAGACCTGGCTGCTGTCCGGAGCTGTCGTGTTCGGTCTTGTAATGATGGCCTTCGGGTTCGGAACGACGCTGATTGTCCCGCTTGTTTTCGGTAAGCTCAGCAGGAGCGCAGTCGCTATCTGCCGAAGTATGGTTATCCTGATGGCGGCGTTCATGCCGCTGTGGGTTTATATGAATACCCAACAGGCTGTGGCCAGAGCAGGAGGGGACACGGCTATGGGAGCTTATGCGGATTCATTGCTTACATTGTTGGTGATGATCCCGATGGTGATCCTGCTTGGTAAGTTTACAATGATCGGGCCGGTTGGTATGTACGGTTGTGTGAAACTCATTGACCTGATTAAAGTCGTGATATTCCATATCTGGCTGAAGAAGGAACGCTGGCTTAAGAACCTGACAGGTATGGAATCTACAGCAAGGAGTTGATCCTATGAATTTTGGGAAAAACATTACGATTCGCAGGCTATTCGAGGATGAAAGACCGGCGGCGTTAGATCTTGCATGGAGGGTATTTTCAGAATATGAATCCCCGGATTATGCTGCGGAGGGAACAGAAGAGTTCCAAAAGTGTCTTCACGACGGAGGATATCTTTCCGGGTTACATTATTACGGTGCTTTTGAT
>JAFUBX010000090.1 GCA_017459985.1 Parasporobacterium sp. | reverse complement strand
TTATGATAAAATTCAGCCTCCTGCTTCGTAAGCGTCATGCCTCCGTTCGACCCGGACATTACGATCATGACTTTGTCTTTCCGGCCGTCTCCCGGATATAATACTGCCTCAAAACCTTCCGACTGCACGGAAGTGGTAATTTTCTTACTCATTTGACACGGCCACCTTTCCAATCATCATTCCTTACCCTCACCTCTCAATTAAACAGAGCAGGTACGAAATCAATCGAATCCTGCTCAGTAAAAAGTACACTCTTTAGTTAGAATTTGCTAACTATTTTTACTATATCTTATACAGCCCGTCTTTTCAATATTTTTCGGCTAAATAAAGGTATTTCTCTAAGATGTCGTGACATACTCCCACCACTTTCGCTGACGCTTAGAAGTGGGGGCTTCCTGTTCGACAGCCCTGATGGGCTGAGCATAAGCAGGCTATCCCCGCGTGCCCCGCGGTTCTTTTCCCAGCCTTTCAGGCTGGATGTTTGTCTCTCTGTCTACGCTGTCATCAGGAGCCTGCGCCCCTCCTCACGGATATTCACTGCTGCATTTACATCCCTGTCCATACAGTTCCCGCATCCGCAGCGGTAGATCCGCTCGTCCAGGCGCAGTTCCTTCTTCACATTCCCGCACCTGCTGCACATCTTGCTCGAAGGGAAGAAACGGTCCACCTTTACCAGCTCTTTCCCCTGCTCTTCCAGCTTGTACCTGAGCATGTCACGGAAAGCCCCATAGCTGTCGTCCATCACGCTCTTACCAAACTGCAGGCACTGACTCATCGCCTTCATGTCGATGTCCTCTACCGACACCGCGTCATACCTGTCCGCGATCTGTCTGCTCAGTTTATGCAGGTAGTCCTTCCGCTGGTTCCTCACCTTCTCATGGCAGCGTGCCAGTTTTCTTTTCTGCTTCTCGCGATTGCTGCTCCCTTTTTTGCAGCGGGACAGTTTACTCTGTTCCCTTGCCAGTCTTTCCTGCGCCTTCCGGTAGTACATCGGGTATTCCGCCCTGCTCCCGTCCGAGAACACCGCCATCCCACGCATCGCGAAATCGATCCCGAGTATATCCGCTTCCTTCCTGTCCTTTCCGGCCGCTTGGTTTTCACTGGCCGGGTATTCATACAGTAAGGATGCAAAATACTTGCCCGAACGGTCCATGCTCACTGTGACGGACTTCAGTATATATCCTTCCGGGATCTCCCTGTGGCACCGGATCTTTACCTCTCCCGCTTTGGGAAGCCGCAGTCTTCCGTCTTTCAGGCGGATGTTTCCGTTCACCACATTCGTCGTGTAGCTCTTCCTGCACCGATGTCTGGACTTGAACTTCGGGAAGCCTGCCTTCTTATCTGCAAAGAACTTCCTGTATGCCGCCTCCAGGTGGAGCTGTACGTTTGCCAGCGCCAGGGAATCCACTTCCTTCAGCCATGGGTGCTCCTTCTTGTATCCCGCCGGCGTCAGGCGCTTCGTCTTCCCTGTCTTCTCATACATCTCCTTCCTGTCCGCCAGCATATGGTTGTACAGGAAACGGCAGCAGCCAAACGTCTTATGGAACAGGATCTCCTGCTGTCTGTCCGGGTACAGCCGGAACTTATATGCCCTCTGTTTCTTCATTTCTCCCCCTGGGTCTCTATATACTGCCTGATCGTCTCGATGGGGGCTCCGCCTGCTGTCAGCAGGCAGAAGCTCTGGCTCCAGAAGGTCTCTTTCCACAGCTTTTCCCTGATCTGCGGGAACTCCTTCTTCAGCAGCCGGCTGGAAGCGCTCTTATACGCGTTGATGAATTTACTGATCTCACTTTTCGGCTGTCCCCGGAACATGATATGCACATGGTCTTCATCGTGGTTCCATTCCTCCAGTGTGATCCCGTATCGCGGCGCTATATAGCTGTATATCTCTTCTGCCCGGTCTGATATCTCTTCATCAAACACTTTTCTCCTGTACTTCACGACCAGGATCAGGTGGTAGTACAGGAGAAAGACTGAATGCGCATTATGGTCATATTTGTCCATTATATCAGCAGTTCCTCCATTTCGACTGAAAATGGTTTTCTGTGTTGATTTCATTATACCATAAGCTCTGTATCAGAACAAGTGTTCTTGTTCCGGGTTGTATTTCTTTTTTTAGATAAACATAGAGAAGGAAAACACACTGACAAATGCAATTCATCCCACCACCTTAGAGGATGGGGGAATTCTTGCTACTATATGTTAAACTAAATATGACTTTTACATAGCCAGGCACTCACCCAGTGTCCTGGCTATTTTGCTGCCCTTTTCCTGCAGGTGCACATGCGGGATGAGGGCATTTTTGTTTCCCGGGATTCGTAACAAATCCCATTACCATCTCCCGGGGAAATTTCCCGGCATCCAACAAGGAGGATTATCGTACGTCGGGGCGAACGGGGAATCCGTCACCACGGACGCCGGCCTGCAGCTGAGAAAGCAGATGGAAATGCAGATGCGGGAGGAGGCGAAGTTTGAGAAGAGCTTCAACGATTACACCGTAGAGCTGATGGATGTCCGGAATGTGACTGTAGGAGCGCTTGCTGAGGCCACCGGCCTTTCGGACCACACGATCAAGAATATGCGGAACAAGGCGGATATCATGTTCCCGATCCAAGAGATCGTTGCCGGTCGTAAACCGTCTGTTGGTGGAAGCCGGGGAACAGCCGCTCACGAACCTGATGGACGGATATGATGAGAACGGAATAAGAATGGCAAACTGACAGATTATAAAGAGGCACTGTATGATGGTGAACAATATCCGCCGGAAACAGTGCCTCTTGTATTATTTATCCTCTGTAAAGAGGTGTTTCAGCTGCTGCAGGAAACGTTCCGCGATCGGCGTGAAAGCCTGATATCGGTTCCATGCTATATACAGC
Source organism: Parasporobacterium sp. (assembly GCA_017459985.1). Lineage (GTDB taxonomy): Bacteria > Bacillota > Clostridia > Lachnospirales > Lachnospiraceae > RGIG5612. The sequence continues at coordinate 3,435 of JAFUBX010000090.1, read as the reverse complement.
GCAGTTTCAAGCGGGGGCTCCAGGGGGCGGAACACAAGGCCGCTCCCGCCCGACGTATCAATCAGATGACGGAAGGTCAGCAGGTATCCGAGCCCCTCCCGGGCAAAAACGGATCCATTGTAGGAAAGCCGGAATGACCCTTCCAGCCTGAGCTTTGAAAAGAAGCCCCCGGCCCATCTCCTGATATCTCCGTTCCAGGCCTGTTCGGAACAAAACAAAGGGATCTCTTTCAGGTCCTCCGCCCGGATCACATCTTTTTCTGCCAGGGGATCTCCTTCCGGGATCACCAGCCCCCACAGATCCTTTTCAGGAAACGCCAGATACTCATACTTCCTGCTGTCCGGGAGTTCCGCCAGCACCAGAAAATCCAAAAGGCCCTTATCCAGCTTGTCTGCAACCTGTTCCGTATCCCCGCTTGTGATGTGGTAGTGCAGGTTCGGATAGCGATTCTTAAATTCTTTGATCACCCTCGCCAGATACCGGATCTGGTAAGACTCCGCAAGTCCGAGGTACAACTCTCCTCCGCTGATATCATCCAGGGCAATAAATTCCTGCTCGATCTTATCTGCCATGCCGATCAGGTCCTCTGCCCGGTTCCTGAGGAGCACCCCCTCTTCCGTCAGACGGATGCTGAAACTATGACGGATAAACAGTTTCTTCCCCAGTTCCTCTTCCAGGGTCTTTAATGCCTTGGATAACGTGGGCTGGGTAACATGCAGGACCTCTGCCGCCCGGGTCATGTTTTCTTCTCTGGCCACTGCCAGGAAATATCGCAGCGTACGGATCTCCATTGAAATGATCCCCCTTTGATGCTTATTTCATGATATTCCAAATATGAATATCATGAAATAAATTATAGCCATTAGCGAAAGCCCTTGCAAGCGGTTATGATAGCCTTGCCGGACAAAAGATGAAAAAAGATATCCGGTAAAACGGCGGATAAAGCAGAATTCAGAAAGGATCCTGCGGGTATGGATACAAAGGAACAACTGATACAGGGGCTCTCCGATGCGGGATGCACGATGGAAGCAGCGGAACAGATTGGGAGCCTGTACGAAACCGGCAGCTACCGGGAAATGCTGCACCAGATGAAAGTACAGCGCTGCACCCTCATAGAGCAGATGCATGAGAGCCAGCGAAAGGTAGACCGCATGGACTTCCTGATCCGGAATCAGGAAAAACAGATGAAGTAAGAGAAAGCGAGGACAAGGATCATGATGAAGAAAGAAGAACTGAAGCTGACGCAGGACTGGGATAAGACCTTCCCGAAGAGTGACAAGGTGGATCACTGCAAGGTGACCTTCGTGAACCGCTATGGTATTACCCTGGCGGCAGATATGTATGTACCGAAGGATGCGGAAGGAAAGCTTCCCGCCATCGCCGTCTGCGGCCCCTTCGGCGCGGTCAAGGAACAGTGCGCGGGCCTTTATGCACAGACCATGGCAGAAAGAGGCTTTCTTACCATCGCTTTTGATCCATCCTTTACCGGTGAGAGCGGCGGCAATGTCCGTTACATGGCTTCTCCGGATATCAATACCGAAGATTTCATGGCGGCAGTCGATTTCCTTTCCCTTTGTGATAAGGCGGATCCGGAGCGCATCGGCATCATCGGCATCTGCGGCTGGGGCGGCATGGCGCTTAACACAGCAGCGCTGGATACCCGCATCAAAGCAACCGTCGCTTCCACCATGTACGACATGACCCGCGTCAATGCCAAAGGCTACTTTGACAGTGAGGACAGCGAGGAAGCCCGCTATCAGAAGAGAGCGGCGATGTGCACACAGAGGCTGGCGGACCTGAAAGCCGGTGAATATACGCTCGGCGGCGGTGTGGTCGATCCGCTTCCGGAGGACGCGCCGTACTTCGTAAAGGACTACTATGATTACTACAAGACGGATCGCGGTTACCACACAAGGTCCCTCAACTCCAACGGCGGCTGGAACGTTATCGGATGCGAGTCCTTCCTGAACCAGCCGATCCTGAAGTATACCAATGAGATCCGTTCCGCGGTGCTGGTCATGCACGGCGACAAAGCACACTCCTGCTATTTCGGTAAGGATGCCTATGCGGATATGGTAAAGGACAGCAAGTATACGGACAACAAGGAACTGCTGATCATTCCGGGCGCTTCCCACACGGACCTTTACGACGGCGGCGGTAAGGACGCGATCCCCTTCGATAAGCTCCAGAACTTCTTCACGGAATACTTGAAATAAGACGGATACGGAGGCAGGCCATGAACAGGAAAAAGATTATATCCGTCATTCTGACTCTTTTGCTGCTCCTGGCCTGCGTTACTGCCTGTCAAGCAGCAAGTCCCGGACAAACGACGGATCCGGAAACCTCTCAGGCAGAGGAAATGACGGGTAATGAAATGCAATCGGAGCCTGATCCGGCTGCCGGGGAAGAAACCATGATCTACGCGCATATTGGAGATAAAACACTTACGATCAAGCCGGAAAGTAATTCCTCCGCGAGGGCTTTTGTGGAACTTCTGCAAAGCGGCGGCCTCACGGTCGACATGCACGATTATGGCGGTTTTGAGAAGGTCGGACCGCTGGGAACGACACTTCCGACAAACGATGAACGTATCACGACAGAACCGGGCGATGTTATCCTTTATCAGGGGAACCAGATCACGATCTACTATGATACGAATACCTGGAGTTTCACGCGTCTTGGAAAAGTACAGGGGATGGCCCCGGAAGAGATCCGGGATGCACTCGGAAACGGGGATCCGACAGTGGTTTTCTCTCTGAAGGACGGTCAGGAATCCACAGGAGCTGTTGGAAAATTCGACTTTGAAAACCGTACGGTACTTTTAAACAGCGGCTACACCATGCCGATCCTGGGCCTTGGCACCTATGCCCTCGATCATGATACCTGCGTGAATTCGGTAAAAGCCCTTCTGCAGAATGGCGGGCGGCTCATCGACACGGCCTATATGTATCACAACGAAGAAGCTGTCGGAGAAGGCGTCCGGCAGGCCATGGAGGAATACGGCGTTCCCCGTGAGGATATTTTCGTGATCACGAAGCTCTATCCGAACCAGTTTTCTGACCCGGAAGCCGCGATCGAGATGGCGCTTGAGAAGCTGGATATCGGATACATTGACATGATGCTCCTCCATCATCCGGGGACGGACGATGTGAAAGCTTACAAAGCCATGGAGACGTATGTGGAGCAGGGAAAGATCCGGTCCCTGGGCCTTTCCAACTGGTATGTGGAGGAACTAACCGATTTTCTGCCGCAGATCACGATCATGCCGGCCCTCGTGCAGAACGAGATCCATCCTTACTATCAGGAGCAGGATGTGGTCCCCTTTATCCAGGAAAAGGGTATCGTCGTCCAGTGCTGGTATCCTTTGGGCGGCCGGGGACATACGGCAGATCTTTTGGGCGATGAAACGATCAGGTCCATTGCGGAAGCCCATGG
>JAFUBX010000037.1 GCA_017459985.1 Parasporobacterium sp. | reverse complement strand
CCAGGCTCTTATTCTCCCATATGTGTTTTTGAGGGTATCCTTGATACTCTGTTTGTCATGCGATTTTCAATGTGCTTATATGTAAAACGCATTTCTGCGAATTTACTTAAAATTAGGCTTGACTTTTAATAGTTAGTCTCTATCGAAAGGTGAAAACCAATTATCCGGAAGCAAAGGCGGTCTCCCGGGAAGATCAGTTCCGGCTGACGGAAGCCTTCGTTCCCATTGCCTCGCAATACGGCATGACCGTAAAGCCCTGCGGGGAGGATCCGACGCTTTCCACCGTCGGGGCGGACTGCAGCGGCTGCATGACGGTGCGGACCTTTGAGCGGGCGATCGGCAGAAATCTGTCTGTTCCGGCAAATCCGAACAACCGGAAGGAGTGTGCCTGCTACCTGACCGGAGATATCGGCCAGTATGATACCTGCGGGCATCTGTGCAGATATTGTTATGCCAATTCAAACGCCGGAGTTGTCCGGGAAAACAGGAAACGCCATGATCCGGATTCGCCCCTGCTGGTGGGACATCTGCATCCGGACGACGTGATCCATCCGGCAAAGCAGACCAGCTGGATTGATCTGCAGATGCGGTTTGATTTCAATCCCCCGGAAAACGCAGCCCGCAGTCTTTCCTCATCTGTTCCGTTACACCTACAGCCCGGGCCGTGATCTCCATCCGTTCCGCGAAGGCCCCGGCATCCTCTGCCAGCATCAGAGCCCGCAGGGTCTGCAGTTCATAATAATAACGGTCCGGATCCGGCTGATGGTTGATGATTTCTTCCTGCCCGTCCGTCACGATGCGGATCTGCCGCAGCCCATTGCTTCCATCCGTCACATAGAGATACCCCTGCTCGCCTTCGATCTGATAAGCGTTGACTCCCCAGGTATCCTTTGCTCCGATGCAAACCGCCTGAAAATCCGGATACTGAAGGCAGGCAACTCCGGAAGTATCGATTCCGTTGGCATAGAGATTCGGATGATATACCGCCGCTTCCGGCCTGCCGAACAGTGCAACCGTCAGATAGATATTATAATAATTAATATCCATCAGGCATCCCCCCGCAAATTCCGGATTAAAGATATTCGGAAGTTCCCCCGCCAGGAGATTGCGGTAACGGCTTGAAAACTGGCTGTAGTTTGCCATGACCAGCCGGATGCGTCCAATGCGGGGCAGCGCCTCCTTCAGGGCAGCGAAATTGGGCAGGAAAGAAGTGGGTGCCGCTTCCGCCAGCATAAGTTTTTGCTGCCGGGCAAGCCCGATCAGCTCCCTCGCCTGATTCTCCTTCGTGCAGAAAGGTTTCTCACAGATCACATGTTTCCCGGCCATGAGCGATCGTTTTGTCTGTTCATAATGCAGCAGATTCGGAGATGCGATATAAATGGTATTCACCTCCGGATCCGCCAGAAGATCATCGATCCGGGTGTACACCTTCTCTGTCCCGTACATCTCTGCCAGGGCCCTGCCCTTTTCTTCGGACCTGGAATACACTGCCTCCAGACAGACATCCTCCACCTTCGCCATATTGTCCAGCACGTGCTGTACGATCACACCGGATCCGATCGTTCCGATCCTGATTTTTTCCATTTCCGTTATCCTTTCTGCCTTCCGGCCCGATCCTTTTTTATTTGCTTTATCTGAGTCACGGCCACCCGCTATGTCGGCTGTATGATTTCCGCAATGCTCGACATTTTCGACAATACCTGCCGAAAAAATGCAGCAATGCGTGAGATTTTCGGCAGACAGCTCCTACAGACCCGTTTTTTGCCGAAAAATTGCAGCATTGCGTGAGATTTCTGGCAGAAGCACACCTCTCAAAGCTGCATTGACGAAAAATTGCAGCATTGCGTGAGATTTTCGACAGCGACTGACGAAAAATTGCAGCATTGCGGAAAATCTGGGTCAAACGCCGTCAAACATATTATGAAATGTATTATATCACAGAAATATGGCGGAAGTGGCATAAATCCCAGAGAGCCGCAGATCGCATCCGCAGATCGGCTTGCGGGCCGGCTTTCGGGCAAACCCGTTTTTGGGTGGATTCCGGCCTAAAATGACAAAAATCACCCTCTAAATGGACAAAAATAGGGGGCAGATATTGCCCTTCTCAATTGCTATAATGATTTCGGAGGAAGGATTCCGGACCGGCAGAAAAAGCGTGAGGATACACTGACGCAGAGACTGCAGAAAAGCATGAGAGCAGGAAGAACTGGTAAGCCGGATGACCATTGAGGAGAGAGCCGGGGTGATTTCCACAGAGACCCGGGCTAAATACAATGCGCTCTCCGCAGAGGGTGACCGGGATATCTATCATGGACAGGCAGTCTGCACAAATTGCGGACTGCCTGTTTTTCACGAATCCAGGAAACCGTTGGTGTTCGGCAAACTGTCTCAGAACAGTTCCTTCACCACCGGATAAATCCTGCGGAATTTCTGATACTGCGCCTCGTACTTCTCCACCAGATCCTTTTCCGGGTCGATGATCTGTGCCACCCGGACGATCTGCTTTGCAGCACTTTGTACATCCGGATATTCCCCGCACCCTACGGCAGCCAGCATGGCGCCTCCCAGGGCAGGGCCCTCTTCGATCTCCAGGATCTCCACCTGCAGATTCAGAACAGCCGCAATGATCCGCCTCCACAGAGGACTCTTCGCACCGCCGCCGCAGATCCTGGTGCGTGTCAGATGGATGCCGAGGCTCCTGGCGACCTCCAGGGAATCTCTGAGCCCGAAAGCAACTCCTTCCAGTACCGCCTGGGTCATCTGACTGCGGGTTGTGTCCATGGACATGCCGAGAAAGACGGAACGGACATTGGGGTCATTGTGGGGAGACCTCTCCCCCATCAGATACGGCAGGAAAAATACCGGATTGTCTCCCAGCGCCGTGATGTCCTTTTGTTCTGCCCCGTAATCAACAGTATTGAGGATCTCTTCATTCCACCATTTGTTGCAGGATGCTGCGCTTAACATGCATCCCATCAGATGATAACTGCCGTCCGCATGATCAAAGGAATGCAGGGCATTGTTCTCATCCACCCGGAAGGACCGGCTGGAAATGAAGATCGTACCGGAGGTCCCCAGAGAAATATTGCAGGCACCGTCTCCGACGGTTCCGGTTCCCACGGCGGCGGCAGCATTGTCCCCCGCTCCGGCGATCACCCGGACATCCTCCGGAAACCCCAGTTTCTCCGCAATCTCCTTTTTCAGCGTCCCGACCACTTTATAGCTTTCATACAGAGCCGGGAGCTGTTCCTTACGGACCCCGCAGATCTTCAGCATTTCCTCCGACCAGCAGCGGTTCTTCACATCCAGCAGCAGCATGCCGGAAGCATCCGACAGATCCGTACAGAATGATCCGGACAGACGGTAAGCCAGATAATCCTTCGGCAGCATGATCTTCGCGATCCTGGCATACAGATCCGGTTCCTCCTCCTTCATCCAGAGGATCTTCGGAGCGGTGAATCCGGCAAATGCCACATTGGCGGTATACGCGGACAATTTCTCTCTGCCGATCACATTGTTCAGATATTCTGTCTGAGCTTCCGTTCTTCCGTCATTCCACAGGATGGCAGGACGGATGACCTCATCCTGTTCATCCAGGACTACCAGGCCGTGCATCTGCCCTCCGAAACTGATCCCGGCGATCTGACTCCGGTCACAACCGGAGGTCAGCTCCTTCAGCCCTTCAATCGTCTGTTCATACCAGTCCCGGGGATCCTGCTCCGACCATCCGGGATGCGGAAAATACAGCGGGTATTCCCGGGAAACGATCCGGCGGATCGTCCCGTCTGCCTCCATCAGCAGCAGCTTGACTGCCGAGGTTCCCAGGTCAATTCCGATATACAGCATACAAACCTCCCTTTTCTGATTCCGATCCGCGGGTTACCCGAAGATCCCCGGATTATCTCCAGGGATTCTCCGTCGGATACCGCACGCCGGCCGGCTGATTGTATCCGATCTCGCAGGGTTCCACGCCAATCAGTTTGAATACTTCATACAGCTGCTTTGCATAGTGGCCGAACATCACGGCGCCGTGATGCGGGAAGTTCTTCTCGATCAGCACATGACGGTAGAATCTCTCCATCTCCCGGATCGCGAAAATGCCGATGCCGCCGAAGGAGCGGGTCGCCACCGGAAGGATCTCTCCCTGTGCCATATAGGCCCTGAGCTGATTGTCTGCCGTGCTCTGGATCCGGTAGAAGGTGATATCGCCCGGAGTCAGGTCGCCCTCCAGGGTTCCGTTCGTCACTTCCACAGGCAGAGCTCTGGCCATGATCATCTGGTATTTCATTTCAAAGGAAGACAGTTTGGAGGAACAGGTATTGCCGCAGTGGAATCCCATGAAGGTTTCGCCCTGCCGGTAATCGAATTTGCCTTTGATCTCTTCGTTATAGATCGCATCGGTGACTGTATTGTTGATATCCAGCAGTGTCACGGCGTCACCGCTGACACACTGGCCGATATACTCGCTCAGGGTTCCGTACAGATCCACCTCGCAGGATACCGGGATCCCGCGTCCGGTCAGACGGCTGTTGACATAACAGGGAACAAATCCGAACTGGGTCTGGAATGCGGGCCAGCATTTGCCGGACAGGGTCACATATTTGCGGGAGCCCTTGTGGGCCTCTGCCCAGTCCAGAAGAGTCAGCTCATATTGAGCAAGTTTTTCCAGGATCTCCGGTTTCTTGTTGCCCTTTCCGAGCTCTGCTTCCATATCGGCAACCACTTCCGGGATCCGCTTGTCACCAGCATGATTGTTGAAGGATTCGAACAGATCCAGCTCCGAATTTTCCTCCACCTCGACCCCGAGATTATAGAATTGTTTGATCGGCGCGTTGCAGGCCAGGAAATTCAACGGCCGCGGGCCAAAGCTGATGATCTTCAGATCGGACAGTCCGATCACCGCCCGGGCGATTCCGATAAATTCATGGATCATATCGGCGCACTGGGAAGCGCTTCCCACCGGCTCTTCCGGGATATAGGCTTTCAGGTTGCGCAGGGCCAGGTTATAGCTGGCATTCAGCATGCCGCAGTAGGCATCGCCTCTGCCCTGGATCAGGTCCTCCTCCTCCGCTGCGGCGATGAACATGGCCGGCCCGTCAAAGTATTTGGCCAGCATGGTCTCTGCGATCTCCGGACCGAAATTGCCCAGATAGACGCACAGGGCATTGCAGCCGGCTGCCTTGATATCCGCCAGCGCCTGCTGCATATGGATCTCGCTTTCCACGATACAGATCGGACATTCATAGATCCCTTCGCTGCCATACTTTTCCGTATATGCCTTCATCAGATTGGCTCTGCGGTTCACGGAAAGGCTTTCCGGGAAACAGTCCCTGCTTACAGCTACAACTCCGATTTTTACTTCCGGTATATTGAACATGTCATTTCCTCCTCTTTGTTTTTCCTGGTTTTCACGCGTCTTCATCCAGATTGATGTTCTTTCCCTTCAGGCCGTTGAAGGCTCCTTCGATCGCTGCGTCTTCGTGGGCGATCAGCCATTTATTCCGGGCCGTCATCAGGATGCCTTCTCCTTCCCGGACCGGCTCCTCGGTCAGATCCCAGTTGGTCTCATAGGGAAGCACGATGATGCAGCGGAATCCTTCCGTGCCGGCGGAACATGGCGCATAATGCAGGGTTGTTGCATATACTTCCACAGCCGTTCCCGCCGGAACAAAAAATGCTTCCACCAGCGCCGTATCATAACTGAAATCCTCCCTGATATCCTGCTGCCTTCCCAGCAGAAGGATCAGGTCATCCGCTGCGATATCCACCTCCGAGCTTCTGTGGTATTCCAGCGCATTCAGTCTGCGGTTGTTTCCGTTGCAGTATCCGATCTGGACCGGCAATCCTCCATAAACATTTTTCTTCAGGAATCCGGCTGCAGGCCTTTCTTCCAGTTCCTGCGCCGATGCCACATAGATCACCTCATCCAACGGGCGGGGAGTCTGACTCACCGCCTCCAAAAGATCCGAAAAATCATATCCGGTCACAACTCTGCCGTACTGCCGGAAAGACGGATCCGATAAATTTTGAATCTTCATAGCAACACCTTCCTTCTCCGGGCATCGTATGCTCCGGTCATATTTTTCCTGTTTATGATTATAACAAAAATAAGGGCAACTTCTGCCCCTATTTTTGTCAAATATTGAGGAATTTCTTGTCCTGTTTGTCCGGAAATGCCCCATTTCCGATGTTCCATTTTCCGGGGAGGCATTCTCACGAGGTGCTTTTCATGATTTCCTGTTTTCTGTATTGTCCCGGCGTCATGCCATACTGGTTCCGGAACGCTTTGGACAGCGCTTTCCGATCCGGAAACCCCTGCCTTGCAGCGATTCTGTCCAAAGCATCCCCGGAGGAACCAAGATCCTGCACCACATGCTCCAGACGGATCTTTGTCAGATAGTTTTTGAAACTGCATCCCGCATATTTCTGAAACATTTTGGAAATATAGGTTGGTGCATATCCGAACACAGAACTTAAGGAGTCCAGGGTGATGTCCTTGTTATAGTTTTCCTTGATATAGTCCGTGATCTCCGACAGTTTATCCATTTTCCGGTAATGCTGCAGAACATTGCGGTCCGTGCTGCTCTCCCTGTATTTGAGAACCAGCAGATACAGCAGCTGATAGAACCGGCTCTGTACGGCAAGATCATATCCGAATGCTTTCTCCCGGTATATTTCATACATCTCTCTGATGAGCTGTATCACCTGGCTGTCCGTATCCATCCTGCTCCGGGAGAAATAAATAAAGGAGCTGTTCAGATAGTATCTCTGAAAACTGCTGACCGGGATCTGCAGCACCACAGACTGGTTGGGATACCGTGCATGAATGGAATGCAGTTCATTGGAATTGACCAGAACAAATTCATCCTTTTCCAGATGAAGGTGCTCCTCATTAAAGAAAAACTCCAGTTCCCCTTCCAGTACCGCAAAGATCTCTATGGATCTGTGCCAGTGCTTCTCCCGGAAGTAGCCTCCGTCCTTGCCCTCGAAAAGAAACATCTTGAATGAGATATCCTCATTCGGAACGATCAGTTCATGTTGTTGATCCAGATTTATCATATGCTCCCATCCTCACTGAACGTCTTCCACTATCCTTCCGGGTATTATTCTATCACTGCCGCCGCCAAATTCCTATATAAAGCTCATTTGCGTTTACCGGAAATCCTGACAGATCCGCCGGGAGTACCTCCCCGCAGCCGCTTCTACTCTGGCTGCGCCTTCGACAGCGCTTCTTCCACTGCTTCGATCAGTGCATGGGATGTGGTGGTGGCGCCGGAGACAACATCCACTTCCGTGGTACCGGCGTCCAGAATCGCCGGAAACACGCCTTCCACCGCATCGGTCAGATAGGGTTCGTCATCTATGGATCCTTTCAGATGTGCATCGGAGATTTTCCCTTCTTCGATGGTGACCGATACCGTCAGCCTTCCATTATATCCTATGCCTGCACCGGTATAGGTTCCGTCCTCATAGCGGATCCCGCTGCCGGACTCCTGCTCTATCGATACCGGTTCCATCGTTGTCTGTCCGGCAGCTGTTTCGGGCGTTGATATTGCAGCTGTTTCTGTGGTTTCCTGCGATTGGGAGTTATTCTGCGCGGGATCTGCGGAAGCGGTACTGACAAGCCCCAGCAACCCGATAAACAGCAGCCCGAAGAAGATCCTGACTGCGGTGATCCCGTACCGTGCATCTTTCTTTTCCAGAACCCTGGAAATCCGCATACTGGCGTAGGAAAGATACAGGATGCTGTACAGAATGACATTGATGGCCGCAGAAAGCTTCCCCCCCAGGGCAGATGGCAGATACAGCAGCATGAGATGAGTATAAAGAAGTCCGTAAAATAAATAAGCCAGCCTCTGCAGGCGCTTCCAGGAAGAAGCCTTCATCCTTCTTCGGATCTTTGGAAATGATGTGATAAACAAAGGAAGCATGATCAGGATCATGCATAGAGAGCACAGCGCCGCCAGAAGGATATTCCATTTCATATACAGCGCCTGTGTAAACAGCAGAACAAAATACGTTTTTCCGTAAGCAATGTTATGTCCCAGAGTCAGGATAGACGCCATGATTGACAAAGTCCCGCGAATGGGCATGATCTGCTTTTTCAGCGGGGCCCTGGCAGGAACTGCGGAGGCGAACATAATATAGAGAAAGAGCGCGCCTGCCAGGCCGCCCTGAGTGAAGATCTGTGCCAATGTCAGGGCCGGTCCCTGAAGCCCGGCGATCAGACCTGACCACACAGCGAGGATCACCGCAGCGGAAATGCCTGCAGTGACGCCATACCAGAGTCCGGGATGTTTGCGAATCTGCTGCTGGCCTGAGAAAACCAGAACAGAGGCCAGCAGCAAAGAAACTGATAAGACCATATTACTCTACGGTAAAAGAGAAGCTGACAGGATTGTTATAACCTGTTGCGGTCACGACCAGTTCATAGTCTCCGCTCTCTGGGAAGATCGGCTGCTGCTCTGCATCCGGTCCTTTTCCTTTGGTAAGTACAGCGCCAGAATCAACCCAGCCATCCTGGTCAACGATCATGGCAGCGCCCTTGCCCTGGGCCTTGTACTCTTCTCCATTGACGGCAACTGTCGCGATATTCCGGATAAATGCTTCGGCAGCAGCGCTGTCATATCCCTCTGCAGCTGTCAGGGTCTGGGTATCCGCATCATATACAACCGGCAGGTCATCCGTTGTCAGAACGAAATCCGCATAGAGGGGAGCATAAATTCCGCTTTCATCAAGCACCTCCAGCGTATAAGCTCCTGCATAAGCGTCTGCCCAGCTGAGCGTTCCGTCTTCCGCGGTAATGTCCAATCCTTTTACGCCATACTGGGGAGCATAGTCCCCGGGAAGTCCCGTAAATGCGATCTGTGTCTGGCCGGCTGCGGCTTCCGCATCAGCAGCCTCGACACCGCCTTCGAATTTCACCGGAACATAAATATCCGCTGCCAGTACATGATAACCGGAGTCCGTGATATAGGTCACAGATTCAATGGTTTTGCCCATCAGGTCTTCATACTGGGCGCTCTTCAGTTCATTGCCGTGCTTTTCGTTTTTGGTGATACCGGAGGACCAGGCCATATTGTCTCTCCAGATATTTTCCAGATGACGAAGCGCGTAGATGCTGCCGTCTGTGGTTTTCAGCAGCACGCCTGCGATTACGCCGATATCGGAAGTGCCTTCACTGTTGTTAATGGATTTTACATCGATCTCGTAATCACCATAGCCCGTTTCTGTGAGGAATTCATATTCCGCATCCAGATCAGCAGTCTCCCCTTCCACGGCTGAGAATACGGCTTCTCCATTTTCCACAGCCACCGTCTTATAAGCAACCGGCGCTGCATCCAGCGGCTGAAAGCCATAATTGTTTTCTCCCAGAGTCTCAAGGTCTTCCGCAGAGATCGCGACCGGATAAATCACACCCAGAATATCTCCACCCTCATCTTCTGTATGCGGCTCATTGTAAGTACCCGCAACCAGACCTTCATTTTTCCATTTGGCATCCGTTGCGGAGCTGACGGCATCCACGTCATAGGACACCCTTTCATTGGCATAAAATGCTTCATAGGGGATCTGCATGGTACCATAAAGCACCTGCGCGTTCTCTGCTGCAAAAGCCGGAGCGCTGAGCATGGAAACGGCCAGAGTTCCCGCCATCATTGAACACAATACTTTCTTCATCGTTAACCATTCCTTTCCTGATATTAAATGACACAGTGCCGCGAAGGCACTGTGGTTAGTCATGGTTAACTTTATTCTGAAATCCGAATTTTGTCAATAAATTCGCTGTGTTTGTAAGCACTCGAGCAGGTATGAAATCAATATTGTATTAGTCTTTGCTAACTGAAATAAAACCATTATAGTCGCCGGCTGTCAGCAAATCAGCAGGGCGCTGCCTGTTTTAAACAATATCAGTCCGACCGGAATAAGGAGGATCGTGCAGCAGCAGACTGCACCGAGCGCCCAAAGGACAATTGCCAGCGGCAGTTTCAGTATCCAGAGGACTGCCATCAATGCGGCTCCGGTGATTCTGAATGCCAGTCCGAAGACTGCTCCCGCGATCGCAATGATACCTATAATCAATAATGCTGTAAACATCAGATCCACCTCCTTTGTTTTACCGTACACTTTCATACTGCAGACGGCTTACGATCTGTTCGACTCTTCCAATCACTTCGTCCACCTGTGATCTGGCATTGTTGATGCGGTCCTGCATCATCCAGTCCACCAGGAAATTGTCCCATAGAAGATCTGCAAATCCGATGAAGTCATTGATTTCCACATCCATCTCACCGGACATGTGGACATCCCCCAGTTCCCTGCTGAAGGACTGCAGGTCCTGCCTTGCCTGCCTCATCAGATTCTGTGCATCATTTATCTTTGACCGTTTTATTAGTCCGGATAACAATCCGCCGCCCAGCATATCAAAAATACCCCAGTTCCGGGCACTGTCCAGACAGGCTTTTGCATCCTTCAGGCTGTCAAGCGCCCTGTTTCCTGCATCGATTGCTTCTCTGCATTCTTTTTGATAATTGTAACTCATACGATTAACTCACCTTTCCAGGGGTTCTTCTCTTTGTTTTCCCTGTTATTACATAGTATATGGGCAGCAGATGTGAGAATAAACCATCACTAATGAGAAAGGATGCTGTCTATTTCGCATTATGGGAGAAATAGAAAATCATGACCACCGGCCAGGCCCCACACGGCGCGCCGCTGATGCCGCTTCGTACAGCCGGTCCCTCTGCCACTGGTCCCTGGTCATAGAACTAACGTGACCGGTCCGCTTTTCGTGCATCAGCGGAACATCGATCCCTTCCGATCGCCACTGATAACGGAACCCTAGCTTCTCCTGGACCCGTTTCGATTTCGTATTGCCTTCATAGTAGCCGACCCAGACCTTCGTCATTCCAATGTCCTCGAAGGCGTGACGAAGCATCTCCCCGGCAGCCTCCGGCATGATATTCCGCCCCCAGAAAGGCTTTCCGAGCCAGTAGCCAAGTTCGCATTCATCATCTCCCCGTGCCAAATCGGTATGACCATTCAGCTTCAACTCAATGGCGCCGATGGCCTTGTTGTCCGATTTCATGCAGATGGCATACGCCTCTTTGCCATTGAAAACATTCCTGATTACATCTCTGCTTTCTTGTATGCTTCGATGAGCCGGCCAGCCTGCAATCGGTCCCACATCGGGGTCCCGGGCATATTCATATAAACTTTCCGCATCTCTGTCTTCCCAGCGGCGGAGGATCAATCGTTCTGTTTCAAGTGTCATCGTCATTATTCTCCTGTATAATCAGAATATCTTCCCACTGTATCGGACCTCTTCCAGTTTCTGGAAATCGTAGGTTTTCAGCTCTTCCATGCTGATATTTGCAATCGCAGATTCATGAATCATCAGGTTGGAGGAATCTCCCGCATGGACAACAATCAGCGGCAGCCCCTTCGCATACGCATATCCGCACTCCCACGCGGTTCCCGTATCACTGTAATTGCCATGATAGACCGCGAGCACGATACTGCTCCGGTCAATGGCATCCCGGTCCAGTTCAAATGTTGCCCGGCTCCATTCCGAGGACATGTATTCATGCTCCAGGTCATCATGCAGCCTCGGGCAGTACATCTCCAGTCCGCGGCCTTCCAGGATTCTTTCGACCTCCGTCATAGTATTTAATTCTTCTTCGTTAAAAAATGGTCCTGCAATATAAATCATGTTATTCTTTTATTCCCTCCATCCTGTCCAGCGCCTCATTCAATTCTTCAAATACAGATTTTCAGATAATCGTAATTACGGAAAAGAGTGAGGATTTGTTTGCATGCTCCTTCAGCCTGGCTGCAGCCACCTTGCTTCTTCATCGGAGAGCTCTACCCGGAACACATCCGCGATCTCCCGGATATGCTCTTTGGAAGTGGGACTAACGATCGGGAACAGGTTCATCTTCTGCATCAGCAGCCACTTTAAGCAAATCTGTGAAACACTGGCGCCTTTTTGATCCGCCAGCTGCTCAGCCCGTGAAAGCCGTTCCCGGTTTTTAGGGCTGTCGTATTCCTGGATCGGCGCAGACCACAGGCACTCCTCGATGGGCTTGTCTGCATCGGTACGGAACTTGCCTGACAGATATCCCCTTCCCAGAGAAGAATAATTAAACACCGGCAGTTCAGTCTCCTCCAGCCATGCCCGGTATCCCGCCGCTTCCGCTCCGGAAAGCGACACGCTGCCGCCCCAGGGATCATGCACATAATCTGCCAGACAATAATTAGGACTGACAGCTGAGAAGCCCTCCAGTCCGTGCCCCGCAGCATAATCATTGGCTTCCCGGATCCTTGCAAAAGACCAGTTGGAGGCACCGAATCGATCCATTTTCCCCTGCGCTTTGCAGTCGTTTAAAGTCTCCATGATCTCATCCACCGGTTTCGACGGATCGTCCCGATGCAGAATATAATAATCAACCTGCTCAGTTTTCAACCGCGCAAGAGACTCCTCTAACTGGCAGCGGATGGTCTCTCCGCAGAAAATGTCCGTTGATCCCTGCTGTCCCGGGTTGCAGCCTTTATCTATAATTACCAATTGCTGACGAAGGCCCCGTGACTCCATCCAGTTCCCAAAGTTTTTTTCTGCATTTCCATAGGAATGCGCGGTGTCAAATACGCGAAACCCCGCCTCCCAGGCATCATCCAGCGTTCGAAAAGCCTCCTGTTCTCCATCTTCCATCAGATATCTGTTTCCCGTTCCATAGATCAGCCGGGAGAATTTCACATTATTTATCCCGGTAAGCGCCGCATATTCCATGTTCTTTTCCTTTCTGCTCTTTTTCGTAAATACATGTGATGAGTCTAACATCAAAATAATATAGTTGACAAGCCGCCTTGTATTACACTACAATTTTTTCATGAAACTATATTTGAATCTATATTTTCTATTATGGCCTGCAGAGTGACTCTCTGCAGGTCCTTTTTTTTCGTGTATTTCAAAATACACGCCGGAAAGGAGGCTCTATGACAAGTATTATCAATCACAAAGCACAGCTGCAAAACATCGAACGGTTAATCCGCGAGCAACAACAGACAATCCAGCAATTGCCGCCCGGCAAGATAATTGCCAGAAATCGAAATGGTTCTTATTACTATACGCAGAAAGTCCCTCTTCCAAAAGGCGGTTTTAAAGAACACTATTTCAGGAAAGAGGAACTCCCTGCAGCATCTGCCATCGCCAGACGGATGTATCTGGAAAAACAATTGGAAGACCTGCTTCAACAAAAAATCCTTCTTCAAAAACTGATCAAACTGGAGGAACACCACTCTGTCGCTGACCAGTTTCTGGAGAATCATCCGGGAATCAGTCAATTAATCTCTCCGCCTGATTCAGGGGACTTGGATCTTGTTCGTCAGTGGAAAGAAAAGCCATATCAAAGAAACCAGAAATATCCGGAAGGATTGATTTATCCAACGGTCGCGCCCGGGCTTTTCGTACGCAGCAAAGCTGAAGCAGATCTGCTTTCCCGGTTTGAGCACTATCACGTCCCCTATCACTACGAAGAGATTCTAGTGTTCAATGGAATGGAATTTGCCATGGATTTCACCTTGCTGAATGTCCGTTCCATGAAAATATGGTACTGGGATCATCGCGGAATGCTGGACACAGAATCCTATATACAAAAAACGCTGTATTGTGACTCTTATTACCTGCGAAATGGCATCATTCCATGGATCAACCTGATCACCACCACTGAAACAAAAGAGCATCCTCTGGATATCCAGTGGGTTGATCATTTGATCGAGTACTATCTGCTGTGATCGCCTCGGATGATTTGAAAAAATTACGAGTTTGCATCTTGTACGGCATTTTCCAGAAATAAGATGCATCCGCGATGTTCTCAAAAAAGCACTTTTATTCTGTGCGTAGCATTTATTGTTCTTGTATTCCCATTTTTCCATACACGTAACAAAAATGCTACGCACACAGAAAAACACGGATCTAAGAACAAAGTGAAATGTTCTCAAATCCGCGTTTTCCTGTACAAGATGCCCAGGAAGGCTCCGCTGGCTGCGGAACTTTTGAAAAACAGAACGAGCACCATGAAGATCGCCGTCGACGAAACAGCAGCCCGGAAAAACGGTTTTTGAAGTAGACTTTCTGTTTCAAAAAGATGATAATGTCATTCCGTTGGAGGTGAAAGCGGAAGAAAACCTGAAAGCAAAAAGTCTGAAGATGGTTAGCGTAGTTTCTTTATCATCAGATATTCATTCAGCAAAGTTCCGTCTTTTAGTCTGATTGCATCCGGATGAACTCCGGCAATACGGAATCCCATCTTTTCATAAAGCCGCATAGCCCTGTCATTGCCTTCAATAAAATCCAGTTCCATCTGTAACACTTCCGGGTTGGATTCTGCGATGGATATCAGTTCTTCGAAAATCCTTGTACCGATTCCCTGTCCCCAGAATTCTTTCAGCAGGGCAATCGCCACAGATGCCCTGTGCCGCGTCTTTATCGAAGTTTCGAAGGAAATCTGACACATGCCGGCAATTTTATTATCTACCAGACAGACAAGCATCACCTGGTTTTCAGAACGATTCACCCGGTTCAGTAATTCCTTTTCATCTTCATAGGTATACCTGATTTCTTCCGGATACCGAATCAGAAACTTTGTTTCATCGGAAGACACTTTCAGATATTCCAATATTTCCGGGATATCTTCTTCCCTCGGATTCCGCAGCACTGCCGGGCGTCCGTCTTTGACTGTAAATTCGATTTCTTTAATAATCATAGTCTGCCGCCTTCTCCAGAGGAATTGATCATCCAAAAATCAATGGTATATTTCCATGCAGTAAAATTCTTATTAAGCCGATGATTACCAGATGTGCCGGATAATAGATATAGAAGAACCACTTCATTCCTTTCCACCGGCCCCGTTCTCCGTTATACATGGACAGAAGCGGGATTGTCAGGAATGTAAACATCTGAAGCGCACCATACAGTTTATCCAGAAACAGGAAATACACCAATGCATAAATAAAGGTCCACAGAACAATATCGATGCCCTGCTTCTTAAACTGCCCCCGATGGGCATATAAAAAGAATGGACACATAACGGCAATACTGGACCAGTCGGATGGGAATGAAACCAGACAGGCAACGATAATGGCCACGATTTTTCCCCATTTGGGGATGTTTTCATTCCGGCAAAGAAATATTAACACGGCTGCCAGGGCCAGTGACCACATGACACTGGTCTGATTAAAGGCCCCTGTCGACAATGGCAGGAACGGAATTCCGAAGGCAAAATCATAGGCAAAGTGGGAGATGACCGCAAACAGAAACAGCCTTAACAGATACTTCTTCCTGTCATGCGTATAATGGCATCCTTCCGCAATGAAGAACCACATAATAGGCGCTGTCAGCCGTCCGATAATATGCAGGCAGAATACGTACCAAACCGCCTGTGTTCCCGGAAAGAAGGCCCATGTCAGATGGTCAATCGTCATTGCAATAATTGCAATCAGCTTCAGCTGATTGGCATTCAGTATCTTTTTCATCACAGTTTTCCAATCATCAGAGATTCATTCAGCAAAGTTTCGTCTTTTACCGTAAAAGCGTCCTGTTCTGACACTTTTGAAGTCACGAGTTCTGCCCATTCAGGCCTGAACCCTGCACCAAGAGCTGTGTTTTGTGAAGCGAAGTGAGACATTCCTGTTCCGTAAAACGGCAGTATCCCCCTTCTCAGGATTTCATTCTTAAGTATTGAGACCAGCATTTTCCCGATTCCGCGGTGCCTTGCAGCCGGATCAACATCAATTCCGATCTGCCACATCGCAGGGCTGTCACAACTGGCGCCTGCCATGCCTAAGATAGTTCCATTCCTGATTGCTGCAACACCGATGACATCAGGTGCTTTTTCACAAAACCCATAGGCATTCTTATAGCGGCTGTCACCACGGAACTGTTCAATTGTATTTGCATCATACCAGCGGATTTCATAATCACCGCCATTGATCTCATCATCATTTTCAGGAATGAAAAATGGATGGGCAAATGCTATCCGGTATCCGTCCTGAGAAAACCTTTCATTCAGTCTGTGCATATTCTTCGCCTCAAAGAACCATTCCCCGCCGGTATCATGATACTGTTCTTCACACCAGGCAAGAATATCCCGTCTTCCTGAAAACAGCACTTTCCCATTTATCACAGCAACCTTCAGATAGCACCCATCCTTCTCGTGGTATGTCCGTCTGCCATCCAAGAACTGATGAACTGTAAAATGATTCCGGCGGTCTGCCACATTTTCAGGCTTACAGCAAAAATCAATTGCCAACTGCTGATATAAGGTGTTGTGCCAGTTATGCAAGGTTGTAATTGGTCTGTTCATAACACTCTATTTGTTCTTCTGCTTCTTTTCCAGTGCCTTAATGATTTCTTCAGTTGGTTTTCCGCAATATGGGCAGAATGGCTCATCGATGACAAAGAGTTCACCGCATTCGTCACATTCCAGAAAGTCCGGCAGGTTTCTTTTATTCATCATCTGTCCTGCTTCTCTGTTTCTGCACGGGACATATTCACTATGCCCTTCATAATTCTTTTATAGATTATAACAGTTTATTCCGGGTAATGGAACCATTGAAAATGGCAGCAAATATTATCCCGCCGACAGCATTCTTTGGATCTTTTGCCCCTTGGGTGGGTGTCTTCCTGCTGCGGGCGATGCAGCAAAACCGCGGCTGTGAACGGCATCAGGAATGCATATACGCTTGTACCACGGTCGATTTAGCTGCAGACTCCATCCTGCATCTTCTACAGAAAAACCTGGAATTTGAGAACACTTCACTTTGTTCTCAAATCCAGATTTTTCCCTGCACGTTGCATTTTTGCTACGCACAGGAGAAAAATAAAAAATGAGAACAAAATCTGCTACGCATACAGCGGAAGTGCCATTTTAAGACCATTTAAAATGCATCTTAAATCCGGAACTCACTGTGGAAGATGCATCTGTCGGAGTTTTCTAAAATAATTCCTGATTTTTGACCCTTTCGTAGGAAAATATATCTCGGCCACGCAGCAATCCCGAACCTCGAAGGTCTGGAGGATACAACATTCTTTTATGTCACCTCGGCAGTAAACAGCAAAGCATCCGACGGACAGGCAGAGATCATGCGAAGCTCGATGAAGATGGCGTCACTTATACCTTTGGGACATGGAACTGCAAAGATGAGGAGCAGAGTAAGAAGGCAGCAAAGCTTATCGCCGAAGGCGTTCCAGCCAACATGATACTGTTTGAAGCACGGTTTACCGATGATTCCGGCAGCGAGCAGACACTGCCCCATACGTTGTCCTTCATTTATGCTTACAAAATTGATGCGATCAGAGACTGGCTGTTTGAACAGTCGAAATAAAGAGGAATGATTGCCAGTGGTATTGAAAAGAAAGCTCCCACCAAAACGGCAAGAGACGGTCTGATGGGAGTTTTATGGTTGCAAAGGTGCCGCCGTCGGCTTTATATACTGTTCTCCTCCACATATTCCCGGAACATGGGAAGGGCAAAATCGATATAGCCATGAGTTTTACTTTCAATAATTCCCTTCTGCAGTAAGCGCTTTTGATAGGGAGTAAACTGATTGTGCTGGATACCAAGTATATTCTGAATATCCTGAACCTTTCCTGTTTCCGACCTAGCCAGGGCAAATAACAATTCTTTGTCTTTCATTGATAATTCCGACCAGAGCTTTTCGTAGACGTATTCTTCCAAGTACTGCAGATATTCCGGCATAATAGAATCGTGATACCCTTGTTTTTTCCATACGAGAAAACCCAATACCTGGAAAGCGTATGAATATCCCTTTGTAATCTTTGCCATTTTTAAGGCTGTTTCCGGAGCAACATTGAGTGTTGCCTGATAATTCTCAGATATTCGCATAGTATTTAAGGGGTTCATTTTTATTTTCGGGGCCCGATATAAAAAGGTCAGACTCTTTTCATTTTGCAGATTGTAGATATTTTCATATAGACCGGTCATAAGGAGAAAAATCGGCAGATCCTTTCTCACAAGCATCTGGAAGGAATGAGCAAAAACCTTAATTGCAGAATTGTTAACCACTTCATCAATGGTTATAAGCACCTTCTTCCCGTGCTTTAGCAAAGAGATGAGCATTTTCTCGATTGCAATTCCGATGTCTGGAATTGGTGTGACACCCTTGACGCCTAATTCAATTCCAAATGGCTCCAGTTCGGATCTGTTTCCAGTTCTTTCATGATACTGGTCATCAGCACTGTCTTTCCAGATCCTCGAACGCCGGTAATGACAGCAATCTGCTCTGTCATTGGTTCCAAAGAAAACATGTCAATGATTTCATTTTTCTGTGCACTTCTGGATATCGCCTGGTTTGGCTGTTTTCCGAACATAAGGCTATATGGGTTTTTATCCTTTTTTATCTTTTACGTCAACAAGCAATGATAATGTGTTTTCTTTTACTCCTGGTTTATATAGTCATACAGAGCTTCTGTGCCATGATCCAGTTCCATATCACAAGCCTCGCACAGATACTGATTTGTCTCAAGGAACAGCCCTGTCTCCGGATCCATAAGAAGCGGATATAATTCTGTATCAATCAGTTTTGCATATGCCACATCCTCTGCGACAGCAAGTTTTTCCATCAGATGTTTTGTCAGTGCCACAACACATAACCCCTGTGTGGTTTCGATCTTTCCATCAGACAAAACCTATCACCTCCAATCAATGGGGCGAATCTCTTTGATCAGCCTGTCAGCAACTTCCTGCTTGCCAACGTAATACTGAACCCCCAGATTCTCAGGCTCCAGGTTATTCAAAAGGATCCGTTTTGCATCAGCACTGCCGACTCTTCCATATAGCCCATCCCAGTACGCCTTTAAGCACAACATGGTATCATCGTCAGCAGTCGGACCGATGACTACATCATAATTATGCGGAACGCCTCCCTGTTCCCTGCACATCAGCACAAAGTCGAGCCAGGATTCATCTGCCTCAGAAAATGCCTTCACATGCAGCGTCTCCAGGTAGGCCATATCAATCGTTATCTGATAGAGATACTCTTTGAAATCTGCATTTTTTTATTTAGGCTTCTTCTTACGGCTTCCCGGTATTTCTTATGCATCATTCCAATGGCTTGCTTTTTCGTAACAGCCATGTAAGAACCCTTGCCGAAATCCTTATTGCCGCGGCCTTTTGACACATCTACCTTACTGATTTCTGAGACTGTTCCATGATACAGCATTTCTCTATACAGCTGAGACATATTGATCAATCTCCTTTGCCATTTCCGGCCCGGTCATGTTGTCAAAGATATCCGGACATTCCGAAATATAATTGAGGATTGCGAATCTGCTGTCTAGCTTGAGGAAATCCTTATTTGATAACGCATGCGCTCGTTTATAATTCTCTGTTGCAAGAAACATGAGGAATATGGTGTTATTTAGTCTTTTATCAGACATATGTCCTCACCTCCTGATGATTAACTGGACTCTCTTCTTTCCTCCCTCTCTGAGCCTTTATGAAGGATTGCGACTCATCACAAGCCACCCCTTACAGCGCCACGATCACGGCTTCATTCGGCCGCAGGTCATAGGTCAGGCGATAGTCATAGCCGTCGCAGGTATCCTTCACTGCGGTCAGCGGCGGAATCTCCTCGCTGGTCTCGCCGGTGCCCGGCGTGGTATCGTAGGTGCTGAAGATCCGCTTGCAGTAGCCCTCCTTCGGAACACCGCAGCTGTAGGCGTTGTACTGGACTGGAGTGGTGTTGAGGATCACCAGCAGTGCCCCGTCGTAATTGTCGGGATTTCTGCGGATGTAGGTCATGATCCCCCGCTCGCCGTCCTTGCGGTTGACCCATTCCAACGTCCGGCTGTCGTCCGAATCCTTGTAAAGAACCGGATATTCCTTATAGATCGCCAAAAGATTCTTCACGCACAGCAGCACGTCCCGGTGCCAGGTATCGCTGGTATAGGCCCAGTTGATGATCCGGTTCTCGTCCCATTCCCGGTCCTCGGCAAACTCCTGGCCCATGAACAGAAGCTTCTTCCCCGGATGAGTAAACTGATAAGTATAAAGGTTCTTCAGGCCGCTGAGCTTATCCGGGATCGCGCCGGGCATCTTGTACAGCATTGGCTTCTTCAGATGAACCACCTCATCGTGGGAAAGTACATTGATAAAATACTCGGTATACACATAATCCGTGGTATGGGTCAGCTGGTCGAAATGATACCGCCGGTAAACCGGATCTTTTCCGTAATAATACAGGGTATCGTTCATCCAGCCCATGTTCCATTTATACATGAATCCCATGCCGCCTTCATAGACCTGCTTCGTGATCCCCTGCTCGGCGGAGGAAT
Organism: Parasporobacterium sp.; assembly: GCA_017459985.1. Classification (GTDB taxonomy): domain Bacteria; phylum Bacillota; class Clostridia; order Lachnospirales; family Lachnospiraceae; genus RGIG5612. The sequence goes on along the minus strand of JAFUBX010000037.1, from coordinate 94,956 downwards.
CCTCGGCGATCAGGAAGGCCCCGGTCCGCTCGATCACTTCTTTATTCAGCTGTTTCATGAACGCGATGCTGTCAAGGTTCAGCGTTCCCCCGAATTTGTTCGGGCGCCACTGGCTGCGGCTGAAGTTGGTATAGATCATGGCGGCCACCGCGTCCACACGGAGGGCATCCGCATGGAATTCCCGGATCCAGTAGAATGCGCTGGAGATCAGGAAACTCCGGACCTCCGGGCGGCTGTGGTCAAATGCCTTGGTTCCCCATTCCGGATATTCCGCCAGTAAGGGATCCTCGGATTCATAGGCCGGAGAGCCGTCGAAATTGTCCAGTCCGAAGGCATCCTTCGGAAAATGCGCCGGCACCCAGTCAATGATCACGCCGATGCCGCGGCTGTGCATTTTATCAATGAAGTACTTCAGATCCTCCGGATTGCCATGCCGGCTGGAGGGGGAGAAATACCCCGTCACTTGATAGCCCCAGGATCCGTCGAAGGGATATTCACAGATTCCCATGATCTCCACATGGGTAAATCCCATATATTCCACATAATCTGCCAGTTCATCCGCCAACTGTCTGTAATTCAGGAATCCATCCTGATTCAGATCATAGTTCTTCTTCCAGGATCCTAAATGGACCTCGTAGATGGACATGGGCTTTTCCCGGGTCAGCTCCGCAGCTGCCCGGTTGATCAGAACAATCTTTTCTTCGGAGGAAAGATCATGATAGGCCTTCGGAGGAACATAGGTGATCCCCTCCTGGGCCTTTTTCACTGCTTTGCTGATCTTGTCCTGCCAGAGCTTTTCTTCTTTCTCTTTATTCTCCTGCAGCTTCTTTTCCTGCTTTTTCTGCTCTTCCTCTGTCAGGGTCTTGGCTTTTGCAGGAGTTTTCGCAGCGGCTGCTTCTTCGTTCTTTTTCTCCTGTTCCTTCCGCTCTGCCATGAGTTTCTCGGTGGTGTACCACTGGGCGTCATCCATGGCCTTTTTGTAGATATAGGCGGCTTCCCGTTCCTGGATATCCCGGATCTTATCCGCCAGGCGGCGGGGCATTTCCTCCGGTGCGGACACCTGGAGATTCTCATCGTGGATCCCCGGGCGCAGCTCTGTCATATAGGCGCTGTCTGTCCAGGCATACTCATTCAGGCCCCAGACCAGAGATCCGTTTGCAGGACGCAGTTCCGAGTAAAATGCATAGGGATCCGCTTTGAACCGGGTGATCCCGTCGGCTCCGTCGATCAGATATTTATAACAGGTTCCCTGCTGCACATCCGGGACAAACACTTCCCAGATTCCATGCTCCGTCTTGTCCATGCGGACGATCTTTCCATCACTGTACGCGTCAAAAATAGCCACAGAGACCTTGATCGCATGTTCCGCCCAGACCGCAAAGCGGACGCCCGCTTTCCCGTCTTCCACACAGGGGTGTGCTCCCAGCTTCTTATAAGCGTCATATAAGGTCCCCTGATGAAAAAGATAACTGTCAAATTCTGTAAACATCGCTACACCACCATTTCCCAAAATAAATGATTAACCTGCTTCTGTCAGAATCCGCTGCCTGCGTCCCCCCGTTCCAGATTGACGAACCGGGTATACCGCGGCTGCCATCCCAGCTTCACTGTCCCCGTGGGGCCGTTACGCTGCTTGGCAATGATCACTTCGGCAATATTTTTGTCCGGTGAATCTTCATTGTAATAATCATCCCGGTATAAGAACATGATGACGTCCGCATCCTGCTCGATGGCTCCCGACTCCCGGATATCCGCCAGCATCGGCCGGTGATCCGCCCGGGTCTCCACCGCTCGGTTCAGCTGGGAAAGCACGATGATCGGAACATTCAGTTCCCGGGCAAGGGATTTGAGTCCTCTGGAAATATCCGAAACTTCCTGCTGCCGGTTGTCGCCCCTCGATCCGCTGCCGCTCATGAGCTGAATATAGTCGATGATGATCAGCTTGATATCCTGCTCCAGCTTGTATTTGCGGCATTTGCTCCGAAGCTCCGACACCTTGATTCCCGGGGTATCGTCGATGATCAGATTGGAGGTTCCGATGGCCTCCGAGCTCTCCATCAGGGCCTCCCAGTCCCGGTCTGACAGGTCGCCGGACCGCAGATTCTGGGCGTCGATCTGGGACTCCATGGCCAGCATACGGTTGATCAGCTGACCGGCCGACATTTCCAGAGAGAAAATGGCAACCGCCTCTTTCTTCTTCACGGCAACATAGTCTGCGATCGTGAGCACGAAGGCGGTCTTGCCCATAGACGGACGGGCAGCCACCAGGATAAAATCCGAGGGCTGCAGTCCGGCTGTCTTGTAATCCAGATCCGCAAATCCGGAGGGCAGGCCCGTGATATGTCCTTTGGCCTTCGATGCTTCCTCGATCTTCCGGAGCACATCGGTCACGATATCGGCAATTGGCTGAAACTCCCGGGTATTCCGGGACTGCACGAGATTGAAGATCTTCTTCTCTGTGCTTTCCAGGATCTCATCCAGCTTTTCCTTGCCTGTATAGCAATCGGAAGAGATTTCCTCTGCGGTCCGGATCAGTCGGCGCAGGGTGGATTTCTCATAGACGATACCGGCATACTGTCTGGCGTTGGCGGATGAAAACACCGCCTCCAGCAGATTCTTGATCACTTCTTCGCTGCCGGCTTCCTCGGGAACCCCGTTTTCCTTCAGACGGCTCAGGACTGTCACGGGATCAACGGCTTTGTTCTCCCGGAACAGACCTGCCATGGCATCAAAAATAAGGCCATACTGCCGGTCATAAAAATCTTCCCCCGTCAGCATTTCCGTGATCGGTCCGATCACCTCGTTATCCAGCAGCATGGATCCCAGGACGGACTGCTCCGCCCGGAGATCCTGCGGCATCTTACGTTTGAGAAGTTCTTCTTCCGCCATTATTCTTCTACCACCTGAACCTTCAGGCCGGCTGTCACATCCTTATGCAGCTTCACCTTGATCGTCTGTTCTCCCAGAGTCTTGATCGGATCCTGAAGAACGATCTTCTTCTTGTCCAGATCCAGCCCGGTCTGTTCCTTCACTGCTGCGGCGATCTCCTTGGAGGCGATGGCTCCGAACAATTTCCCGCCTTCGCCGACCCGGACCCGGATCACGATGGTGCTGTTCTCCAGCTGGGCCGCAAGGGCCTGGGCATTTTCCAGATTTTCCTGGGCCACCTTGGCATCGTTGGCCTGTTTCAGTTTCAGATTATTCAGGTTCGCTGCCGTTGCCTCGACGCCCTTTTTCTTCGGAATAATAAAATTCCTTGCATAGCCGTCGGAGACATCGCAGATCTCCCCCTTCTTTCCTAATGACTTCACATCTTCCAGTAAAATAACTTTCATTGCACTCACTTCCTTCTGTATTGATCCCGGACCTATACCAGGGAGTTTTCCTCCAGCATCTTCCGGAGCGTTGCGGCAAGAATCTTCTTTGCCTCATCCGAAGAGGTATTTTCCAGCTGGCATCCCGCCACATTCAGATGACCGCCGCCGCCCATTCGCTCCATCACGAGCTGCACATTGGTATCCCCGATGGAACGGGCGCTGATGTATGTTCTTCCGCTGATCGTGGTCATGACAAAGCTTGCCTTGACGCCCTTGATATCCAGCAGGTCGTTGGCCACCTGGGCCGCAACCACCGTGGGATTGAAGACCCCTCCCGACGGCGAGACCGCCGCAACAAATCCGGGGATGATCTCCTCCGCCGTTTCCAGCGCGGCTGCCTTGACCCGGATCGTATCCAGCGTATCCCGGAAGGTATTATGAACGGCCTGGATATCGATGCCGATCTTCCGCAGATACGCGGCGGCTTCAAAGGTCCTAACGCCAGTATTCCGAGTGAAGGAATCGGTATCAATAATGATTCCTCCGTACAGGGCCTCCGCTTCCAGCTTCCTGAGCCCGATGCTGTCCGTGATATACTGCAGCAGCTCTGTCACCATCTCACTGGCGGAGCTGGCGGTGGGTTCCACATAGGAAAGGACCAGGTTGTCGATCTTGTCGCCGCTCTGCAGATGATGGTCGATCAGCACCACCGTCGGGGTCTCCTGCACCAGATCCGGGCATTCGAAGATCTCCGGCCGGTTCACGTCCACGATCACCAGAGCGGTATTCTGATTGACAAACTCTTCCGCCTGTTCCGGACTGATAAATACGCCCATGGCGTATTCTTCATCCGCGAGGAACTGCTCGATCACCGGCTGGATCGTATTGGTTCCCTTATTCACAATGATAAAGGCGTTCTTTCCCAGGCTTCTGGCGGCTCTGTAAATCCCGATCGCTGAAGCAAAGGAATCGATATCCGCATTCTTATGTCCCATGATCACAACCCGTTCCTTTGAGATCAGGACATCCCGGAGGGCAATGGCTTTGACCCTGGCCTTGACACGGGTATTCTTCTCCACCTGTTTGGTCTTGCCGCCGTAGAAATAGACTCTCTCCCCTTCTTTGACAACGACCTGGTCGCCGCCCCGGCCCAGCGCCAGTTCCAGGGCGCTGTTGGACGCGGCTTCCGCCTGGGTGTAGTCTTCTCCGACGCCGATACCCACACTGATGGTGATTACGTGCTCGTTATCGGTATCCAGTTCCTTGATCTGATCCAGCAGCTCGAATTTATTCCGCTGCAGGCCCGTCAGGTATTTCCGTTTGAAAATGACGAAATACCGGTCCCTCTCCAGCTTGCGGACGACTCCGCCCACATTGCTGAAATAAGCGCCGATGGTCTTGTCGATCATGGCCGCCTGGATATTCTTCTGGATATCCAGATCCCGGCTCAGCACCTCGTCATAATTATCCACATAGATGGATCCGATGACCATCTGCTCCGCCAGGGTCTTGCGCATCATGTTCACGATCTCTGTCTCGTCAAACATATAGATCACGCACAGCGTCATATCATGACGGGGCATCAGCACGATCTTGTCTTCGATCAGATCCTTTGTCACCTTGATATGCCGGATGCACAGCCTGTAATCCCGGTTATCATAAAAGACCGAAACATTATTGGACTCTGCGTCAAAATGCAGGTCCTCCTCCGTGACCTCATGGAAGATCTGGGTGATATGATCGATTCCGGCCTTTTCATCGTAGATCCTTCCGAAGATCTTATTATAGGCCAGGATCCGGCCGTCCGGGTCTGTCAGTACATAGGGCATCGGGAAATCGCTGATCATCTCCCCTTCCAGGCCTCCGTACTGTCTGGCGAACCGCACCAGTCCCCGCTCCAGATTCCGGTTGTTGATGGCGAAGAACACGATCAGGGCCAGAACATACAGCACAAAGGCGGCCGCCGCCACCAGACCGGTCGGGATATAGATAAAGAACAGCACCACGGTCAGAGCCAGCAGGATCACCCCAAAGATCGCGGGGAAGATCAGATAGCCCTTCATCACGGCGCCCATATTCAGCATCAGTTCTCTTTTTTCTTTTTTCTTCATAACGCTCCGGTTTTGTATGCGTTTTCACAGTTGTTCTGATATTATACTATATCCGCCGGCATAAAAATACAGAAAATTTCGCCGGCTTATTGTTCAGAATTAATGATCTGGAGTTCTTTCTCCACTCCGGTCAGATGCTCTTTGCATTTGGCTGCCAGGATGGTTCCCTCATTATATAACCGGATCGATTCATCCAGGGAGATCCCCTCCTGCGCCAGCTGGCGGTTGATCTCTTCCAGACGGTTCAGCTCCTTATCAATATCAAATCTTTCCTTCTCTTCCATTTTATTCCTCCCGGTTCTCCTGTCTGTCTTCGATTGTCTCTGTAACCTGCGAACAGATCCGGCCGTCATGGATCCGGATCTCGATCCGGTCTCCCGCCCGGACATTCTTAACACTTACCACCGGCCGGTCTTCGAAGGAAATATATCCGAATCCCTTCACCAGTTTGGCCGTGGGGCTCAGTCCATGCAGCTGTGCGGTAAGAACCTCGCACCAGTGGTTTCGCTGTTCCCAGGCGTCCCGGATCCTTCTTGTCAGCTCTTCCTCCAGATAAAGCAGCCGCTCCATCCGTTCCTTCAGGATCCGTCCGGGATTCAGGCTCTCCAGCCTGACGGTCCCGGCCTCCAGCAAAAGCTTTCGTTTCTGCAGGTTATTCCGCATATGGACCTGCATATTGAGACGGAGCTGTTCGATCGCCCGGATCTCTGTCATCACATCCGGCACCGTCACCTGCGCAGCCTCCGTAGGGGTGGCCACCCTGAGATCCGCCGTCTCATCCGTCAGGGTCCAGTTTCCTTCATGCCCCACAGCGGAAACAATGGGCGTCCGGGCCTGAAATACGGTCCTTGCCACCATCTCATCATTGTAGGCCATCAGGTCCTCATCCGAACCGCCGCCCCGGCCGACGATGATGGTGTCCAGACCCATCCCGTCCAGATAACGGATGCCCTCCACAATGGTCCGGACCGACTGGCTTCCCTGCACCTTGACATGGAATAAATACAGCTGTACATAAGGGTTCCGGCCTCCCGCCACCTTGCAGATGTCCTTTATCGCCTGTCCGTCTTTGGAGGTCACGATCCCGACGGCCCGGGGGTGTTTGGGAATTGGTTTTTTGAATGCCGGATCAAACAGGCCCTCCGCCCCCAGTTTTTCCTTCAGCTGAAGAAACGCGAGACTGGCGGCGCCTTCCCCGATATTCATGATCTGCCGCACCACCAGCTGGGTCTTTCCGTCTCCTTTATACAGATCCAGGGATCCGGCGATCGCCACCTTCTGTCCCGACTGCAGTTCAAAATTCAGGATCAGCGAAGCGGTGTCCCGCCACAGCATACAATTCAGCAGCGCCTGTTTGTCTTTGATGGCAAAATAATAGTTTCCGTTATTGGCCCCCCGGAAATTCGTCACCTCTCCCCATACCAGGATCCTCCGGAATTCGGCGGTATTCTGGTAATGGAACCGGATCATGTCATTGACTTCGGAGACACTGCTGTATCCGGCGGGTCCCTTCTCCGGCTCCGCTGCCAGTGTCGGTGCTGCCTTTCCTGTGCCTGGATGCGCTGCCCGCTGCTCTCCCGGAGCTGCCGCCTCAGCCGGGCGTGCTGCCCGCTGCTCTCCCGGAGCTGCCGCCTCAGCCGGGCGTGCTGCCCGCCGCTTTGCTGCCGCTCCAAAAACGTCTTCTGCCGCTCCTATGGAAGGCTCCTCCTCCGGAAGGCTCCATCTGACCAGCCCCTCCGGGAGCTCGTCGCCGTTCCAGTACCAGAATTTCCCTTCCGGATTCCATCTGGCGCCAAACGCCTTGGCCTCATCTTTTTCTCTGTATGGAACATTCAATCTGATCATACTGATTTGAACCTCATTGATACGATACCGGTATTATAATGGATTCCCCCCCGGATATACAACAACAAAAGCGGCCGCATCCTTTGGTGGTGCAGCCGCCTGAGATAACCAGTTTCTCCTCGTAAGGATCAATCAACTGTATAGGGCATCAGAGCGATATGACGTGCTCTCTTGATTGCTGTGGTGATGCTTCTCTGATGCTTTGCACAGGTACCTGTGATTCTTCTCGGAAGGATCTTGCCTCTTTCAGAAACGTATTTCTTCAGAGTTGCCACATCCTTGTAGCTGATCTCCTGTGCCTTTTCTCCACAGAAAATGCAGACTTTTTTTCTTCTGCGGATATTCGGACGTCTCCGCATCGGAGCGCCTTCTTTATCTGTTCTGTTATATGCCATTTCATGACCTCCTTAAATGCATGTACGGGCCGGGCCCGTACCGGAACTGTTTAGTTAAATGGCAAACCCTCGTTTTCAAGCTCATCAGGAATCTGCATAAAGCCTTCGTCGGCTGCTTCCTGCATTGGTGCCTGCTGACCCTCTGCCGGCTGTTCCGGATAAGGCATCTGGGGTACATCCTGCTGCATCGGCTGCGAAGCCTGCTGATACGGCTGACCTGCGTAGCCTTGCTGCGGCTGCTGATAGGACTGTCCTGCGTAACCTTGCTGCTGCGGGGCCTGCTGATACGGCTGGCCTGCGTAGCCTTGCTGCGGCTGCTGATAAGACTGCCCTGCATAGCCTGACTGCATCTGCTGCTGGGGCTGATACCCTTGCTGACCGCCTGAAGCGGCTGCCTTGCTCTCGGCAAACTCAACATTCTCTACAATGACATCGGTCGTATAGACCTTCGTCCCGTCCTGTTTGGTATAACTTCCGGTCTGGATCCTGCCTTCAAGACAGATCTTGCTGCCCTGATGGAGATAACGGGCAAAGAAATCAGCGGTTCTTCCGAATGCCGTACAGCTGATAAAATCCGCTGACTGTTCATTATCTCTCTTAAATCTTCTGTCTACTGCCAACGTGAACTTGGCAATCGCCATCTGATCATTGCCCTGGGAATACCGGATCTCCGGATCCCTGGTCAGGCGTCCCATAAGTATTACTTTGTTCATACTAGCTCCTTCTTGTACGAGTGTTAAGTGCCATCTTTAGCTGCTTACTCTTCGTCAAGACGAACAACTAAATATCTGATAACGCCGTCCATGATCCGTAACTGCTGTTCCATCTCATTCGGACAATCTGCATTATCACTCTCGAAGTGAACAAAATAATAGAACGCTTCATCCATCTTCTGGATCTCATAGGCAAGTTTTCTCTTGCCCCAGTCATCCACATCTGTGAAATTGCCGCCAAATCTCTGGATCAGATCTTTGACTTTGTCGATGACTGCAGCGCGTTCTTCATCTTCGAGCCTAGCACTTACAACAACTGCTATTTCATATTTGCTCATGTTCTCGCACCTCCTTTTGGTCTCTGGCCCCATTCTGACATCAATGCCTATGGAGCAAGGAATATTATCACGAGTAGTTATGATAACACAGGAATCCCGGAATTGCAAACCAATTTTTCGAATCTGCCGGTCGGTTTTTTGATTCTTCCGGCTGGTAATGTATCCGGATCAGCAATCGCCGGATTCGCGGTCCCGGATTACCGCCTCCAGCACATCACAGGCGGCTTCCACCGTGCGGAAACAACGTTTCTCCGGCTGAAAATATACCGGCCGGATCCGCTCACAGAGAATGCTGTGAGCAAGCTCTTCCTCAAAACGGCGGATCAGCTCCTGCGTCAGTGGTTTGATTTCTTCACTTTCATGCGCCTTTGTTTCTACATATTTCAGAGACAGCACACTGACAGCAGCAAGGAGCGCTCCGCAGACACTTTCGGTCTGGATGCCGGCCCCGTAACCGGAAACCAGCTTCATTTCCCGCTCTCCAAGCCCCAGCTGATAATATTCATTCGCGGCATGCAAAAGCGCTTCCGCACAGTTATAATTTCCGTCAAAATAATATAACCCAATAACATCCCTTAACATACAGCCTCCTGTGAGTAACCCGGAATCGGTATTCCGGGACTTAGTTTCCGGTTTCCCGGATATTCTAGGGCATTGGAACCCCTTCGTCAATTCATACCGAGCGGAAAATGTTCCGGACAGGAAGCCAGGCATCATTCTGACCGGCTGACACCAACCGCATTGCTGCAATTTTTCGGCAAGTCTTCCGCAATGCTGCAATTTTCGGCGCTTCTGCACCCTGGGTGGGTGATCATCTTCCGCAATCCACGCGGAGAAATATATTTCGGAAGGTAAATTCTGTAAAAGCCTGTAAACTCCATACCAGGCCTTCCGCTCTTACTCTGTATCCGCCATCCGCTGAAGTGCATCTTGAGCGCGTAACTCGCGCCAGACGCTGGCGGCTTTGTATCCGTTATTTTCCGGAAATGGTAAATTGCGGAGACAGCTGTCTTTAAATGTATCCGCTTATCGAAAATAATTCCTGATTACGGATACATTACAGGCGGAAGCATCTGCCACAGTGAATTCCGGATTTAGGAGCATGCGGATGCTTTTTTCAGAAATACACGTACAGGAATCTGTGCAGTCAGAAGGTCTTTGGGTGATCAGCGCAATAATTGCCAAATACTATCCCTGCGCTGATCCGGAAAACAGGGATAGTAATTGGCAGTTTTTTTATATACAGTCCGAATTGCGTGGTAAAAGAGGGCCCGGATTGGACCATATATGAAATTGTTGATAAATCATATCCCTGTTTTGAAATTGAAAACAGGGATAGAAAGTGACGATTTTTCAATATATGGTCCAAAAGGAAGGTCCTGTGAGAGCCTGAACTGGACTATATATGAAATTATTGGAAAGTCTTATCCCTGTTTTCGAAAAAATGACAGGGATAGTAAATGATGATTATTTTCAGGATGGTCCAAATGGCAGGATGGAAACAAGTATGGATGAAGTCAACGGCGGCATGGACTTTACGGCACATTCGACAGCAGGAAGGCATCCATCCAAGGTGCAGAAGATCCCAATTTTTCGGCAGCCATTGTCAAAAACTGTGAGCATTGCGGTAATTTCGATCAAGATCTCCTCCCGCTCAGCAGGCTCCGGCCTCAACAATCCAGGCAGCAGTCAAATGGACCTTGAATTTGTGCCGACCGGAAGATACAATGGCATAAAACAATGAGAAGGAGCATTTCATGGCAAAGGGACTGATCCATATCTACTGCGGCGATGGAAAAGGAAAGACCACGGCGGCGACCGGCCTGGCTGTCAGGGCAGCCGGCACCGGAAGAAACGTTCTGATCGCCCGGTTCCTGAAAAATGAACATTCGGGAGAATTGAATGCGCTGAGAAAGATCGGCGGGATCCGGATTCTTCCTATAGAAAAGGAATTCGGATTTATCCGGAATAAGGAAAACCCTGTCTGGCAGCAGGCAGCGGACTATTACCAGGCATATTTTGAGGAAGCGGTCCGGCTTGTCCTGGAGGATGACTGGGATCTGCTGGTCCTGGATGAGATCAATGCCGCCATTTCCCTGGAGATTCTGGATGTAACCCGGGTCGTACAGTTTCTGAAGCAGAAACCGGAACATCTGGAGGTCGTTCTGACAGGGCGGAACCCGGCGCCGGAAATTGCGGAACTGGCGGATTATATTTCGGAGATCCGGAAAATCCGTCATCCCTTCGACGCAGGGATCACGGCCAGAGAAGGGATCGAATTCTAGTACCGGACAGCCGCCTGTTGGATCCCATTAGATGAGCAGTCAGAACAGCCGCCGGATCACCGGCAGATGACTGCCGCAAATAATACCTTGACTTTGTCTCTTTAAACTGATAGATTACTGGGTACATTGAACTGAGGAATGGTTTTATGAATCGGACGCAGAATCTCCACTACGCATATTACTATTATTACCGCTTTACCGGCATATTCGGCAGGGCTGTTTTATAGTGCGCAGGGACCATTTCAGAGATTTCGAACACCGCGGCACAGGCAGACAGCCTGTGCCGTTTTTATCGGGCAGAAATCTGTATACATAGAGAGATCCGACCCGCAGGCAGCTGCTCTGCCCCGCAGAATGATACCAAAGGAGAAAAGATTATGATTGTTGTATTAAAACACGGAACCCCGGATGATAAGAGAGACCAGCTGATTGAGTGGATCCGGAAGCAGGGACTGGATGTCCATATGTCCGTCGGAAAGAACCAGACCATCCTCGGTATGGTGGGAGACACCCGCAGTATCGACAAAGACCTGATCGCATGCCTGGACATTGTGGATTCGGTCAAGACTGTAACGGATCCTTTTAAGCTCTGCAACCGCAAATTTCACCCGGCCCCTTCCGTGATCAATGTCGGCGATGTGAAGATCGGCGGCGGAAATTTCGTGATGATCGCAGGCCCCTGCTCTGTCGAATCCGAAGAACAGATCGTTCAGGTCGCCCGTTCCGTAAAGGCTTCGGGAGCGACGATGCTGCGGGGCGGAGCCTTCAAGCCCCGGACTTCTCCCTATGATTTTCAGGGACTGAAGGCGGATGGACTGGAACTTCTCAAAATCGCCCGGGCGGAAACCGGACTCCCCATCGTCTCCGAAGTCATGGGGATTGAGGAACTTCCGCTGTTCGAAGACATTGATATGATCCAGATCGGCGCCCGCAATATGCAGAACTTCAATCTCCTGCGGGAAGTCGGACGGACCCGGAAGCCGGTCCTCCTGAAACGGGGGCTTTCCAATACCCTGAAGGAACTTTTGATGAGCGCCGAATATATCATGTCCGGCGGCAACGAACAGGTCGTCCTCTGTGAACGGGGAATCCGCACCTTCAGTGATTACACCCGCAATACCCTGGACCTGGCAGCGGTTCCCATGCTTCACAAGCTGACCCATCTTCCGGTCATCGTGGATCCCAGCCACTCCACCGGGATCGCGGATCTGGTCAGCCCGATGGCTGTGGCAGCGGCTGCCTGCGGCGCGGACGGACTGATCATCGAAGTGCATAACGATCCGATGCACGCCCTCTGCGACGGAGCCCAGTCCCTGAAGCCCGAAGACTATGCAGAAGTTGCAAAAAAAGTCTTTGCAGTCAGAAGTATCATGAATCCGGAGGTGGCAGAATGACAGCGGGAATCGTCGGGCTGGGACTGATCGGAGGGTCCTTTGCCAAAGCCTATCACAAAGCCGGGGAACGGGTGCTGGCAGACAACCGGAGCAAAGACGTTCTGGAATTTGCCATGCTGAATGGGGATGTGGATGGAGCCCTCACGCCGGACACTGTTCCGCAGTGCGATCTGATCATTATCTGCATCTTTCCGGAGGCAGCGGCCCGGTATCTGGAATCCATTGCCCCGTACATCCGAAAAGACACCATTGTGATCGACGCCTGCGGCACCAAAAGAAAAGTCTGCGATCTGTGTTTTCCGATCGCGGAACAGTATGGATTCACCTTTGTCGGCGCCCATCCGATGGCTGGTACCAAATACTCCGGCTTCAAATATGCCTATGCGGATATGTATCTCGGGGAGCCCATGGTTCTGGTTCCGAAGGATCACAATGATATTTTCCTGCTGGACAAAGTAAAATCGCTTCTGGCGCCTGCGGGATTTGGCAGTATCTCCGTGACGACTGCCCAGGAACACGACCGGCTGATTGCTTTTACCTCCCAGATGGCCCATGTGATCTCCAACGCCTTTATCAAAAGCCCCACCGCCTCCAGTCATAAAGGATTCTCCGCCGGCAGCTATAAGGACATGACCCGGGTCGCATGGCTCAATCCCAATCTGTGGGCAGAACTGTTTCTGGAAAACAAAGACAATATTCTGGCGGAGCTGAATATCCTGACCGCCAGTCTGGAACAGTACCGGAAAGCCATTGAAGAGGAGGACCAGGAAGAACTGGTAAGGCTTTTGGAAGAAGGAAGAAGACGCAAGGAAGAAGTGGACGGAAAGCAGAGCTGATCTGAGTTTCAGGATTCCCGGAACAGCCATCGCCCGGTTCTTTACAGCAAAAAAACAGCCCGTCCGAAGTTTCTTTACACTTACAGACGGGCTATTTTACAATTTCCTGAAGTTTCACTATATAACCTCTCTTTCTATGAAATCGTCCTTTTGGAAATAATGTGTTTATCTGATCCGATAAAGTTCACTATCTCCTGAGATTACATTTTCATTGGACTGTACCTCTTTCTGTCCGGTTCAAGATTAGAATTGATTTTTTTCAAATAGCTTAATCAGCTTGGATTATTCTTCTTGTTCCGTTCTTTATGGTCAAATTATACAAATGTTCCTTTCATATGTCAATAGTTTTTGTGCACTTTAAAAATACAATTGTACAAAAATAAATACATTATTCTGCCGGCTGTCCGCAGTCCGCAGACCCTTCCGAATACAGCATTTCCAGCCCGTGCTCCAGAGGATTCAGAACGGCCAGCAGGTTCTCCCGGGCGGCCTTCTCGCTTCCCGGAAGATTGATGATCAGCGATCTCCTGCGGATCCCTGCAACGCCCCTGGAGAGGCAGCCTCTCGGGGTGATCTTCATACTCTCCGCCCGCATCAGCTCCGGAATCCCCGGCGTCTGCCGTTCGATGACTTCGAGGGTCGCTTCCGGGGTAATGTCTCTGGGAGAGAATCCGGTTCCGCCGGTCGTCAGGATCAGGGCGGCATGCAGATCGTCACAGCATTTCAGAAGTTCAGAGCGGATCTTTTCAGCTTCATCGGGGACCACTGAGGTATACAGGATCCGATACCCCCGTTCCTCCAGAATACGGCACAGCATAGGGCCGCTGGTATCGACCCGTTCGTTCCGGGATCCCTTGTCACTGACCGTGATCACCGCCGCCGGATAAATTCTGTTCGTTTCTTTCATAACACTGTCCTTCCTCTCTCCCCGCATCCGGACGTCACATGACCCGTCTGCGGAATTCGCCGTGCACACCGCCGCTTTTCTCCTCCAGACGGATATCGGTGATCGTGATATCCCGCTGCACTGCCTTACACATATCATAGACATTCAGCGCAGCCGCCGAAACCGCCGTCAGGGCCTCCATCTCTACGCCGGTCTTCCCGCTGCAGGAAACCGTGGCCCGGATCAGGACCGCGCAGGCCTCCTCCTCCAGGGTCAGGGACAGATCGATCCCGTCCACCGCCACGGGATGGCACATGGCAATCAGCTCCGGCGTCTTCTTGGCCCCCATGATCCCGGCCACCTGAGCCACCGTCAGTACATCTCCCTTTTTCATGCCTCCGCTTCGGATCAGGTCAAAGGTCTCCCGGTTTACCAGCACCTTTCCGGAAGCGACAGCCACCCTCCGGGTCACATCCTTTTCGCCCACATTGACCATGCGGGCCCGTCCTTCCTCGTTGAAATGTGTAAAATCCTTTCCTGCCATATCAGCCTCCGATCTGATTCATCGTTCTTCCTGCGCAGCTGCGCTGCTTTGCGGACAATTCCCCGTGCCACTGCGGCTTCCTTTCAATGGCCAGACGGATCTGCTCCGCCATCTGCTCTTCCTTCAGCCCTTTTATGGAATATTCCGCTTCCCGGTGAAGACAGGGTTTGATCCTGCCGTCCGCAGTGATCCGGATCCGGTTGCAGCTTCCGCAGAAATGCCTGCTTAACGGACTGATCAGCCCGATATTTCCCATGGCTCCGGGGAGCGTATACAGTTTTGCCACCCCGCCGTCCGGATCCAGCTCCTGAAGATCCGGAAGAACCTCCTTTACCCGTTCGCAGGGGATGTAGGCGTCCGGCCCGAACTCTCCCCCGTCGTACATGGGCATCAGTTCAATAAACCGGACATCCGCAGAATACTTCCGGGTCAACTCTGCAAGGGCCGGAATCTCCTCTTCGTTAAATCCTCCGATGAGGACCGCATTGATCTTGATCTTATCAAACCCGGCGGATACCGCGGCTTCGATGCCCGACAGTGCCTGGGAAAGATCCCCCCTTCTGGTGATGTAACGGTATTTTTCTTCATTCAGGGTATCCAGGCTGATGTTGATCCGCTTCACCCCGGCCTCCTTAAGCGGCGCCGCCAGTTCCGGCAGCAATGTGGCGTTGGTCGTAAGACAGACCTCCGTAATCCCCGGCACCTGCACAGCCTTCCGGCAGAGGGACAGAATGTTTTTCTTGACCAGAGGTTCTCCGCCGGTGATCCGGAGCTTGCGGATCCCGAGTCCGGCTGCTGCCCGGACCGCGCAGATCATCTCCTCCTCCGTCAGCATCTGTTCATGGGATTTCTTGCAGATCCCGTCCTCCGGCATGCAGTACCGGCATCGCAGATTGCACAGTTCCGTCACGGACAGCCGCAGATATGTAATTGTTCTTCCGTATGAATCAATCATTTGCCGGCTCCTGTTTCCCTGGCCTGATTCCTGCTGCCGGGTTAATATCTTCCGAAGGTGCAGTTCGGGAAATGACACGCTGCGCACTGCTGGCAAAGTCCCCCTTCGCCCAGCCGGATCAGGTCCTCCTTTGTGAACTTCACCCCCGTGAACACCTGGGGCAGCAGCACGTCAAAAATCGTGGTCGGCAGACTGATGGCCGCTCCCGGAATTCCCAGGATCGCCTTATCCTCCAGATAGGCCACCAGCGTCATATTCCCCGGCTGAGACGGGACTCCGTGAGTGATGATTCCGGCACCTAACTGCCGGATGGCTGTCGGAGTCAGATCATCCGGATCCACCGACATCCCTCCGGTAAAGATCAGAAGATCTGCCCCCTGGGAAAGCAGTTCCTTTGCGGACTGCACGATCATCTCCAGATCGTCGTCGCAGATCTTCACTCCAAGGATTTCCGACGGATACCGCTTCATCTTCTCCCGGACCACCGGTTCAAATTTATCCCGGATCCGCCCGGAATAGATCTCCGAACCGGTAATCACCACACCGACCCGGAGAAACCGGTAAGGCAGAAGTTCGAACAGTTTCCGGCCTTCACACATCTGCTCCGCCTGCAGGATCTGCTGTTCCTTCGTAACCAGAGGCACGATCCGCATGGAGGCGATCCGGGCTCCCTGCCGGACCGGATAATGATCCGGAAGGCAGGTAATGGTCAGATCCCCGATAGAGTTCAGTTCCTTCAAAAGCGCGGTATCCACCCGGAACATGCCGCTTTGGTCCGCCATCAGCTGCATTTTGCCTTCTGAGGGTCCTTCATAATGGGCTCCGGACAGCCCTGCCATCCGGGACATCCGGAGGGCCGCATCTTCTTCATGAATTTCCCCTGCGGATTCTTCCCAGATAAAAACCGTTTTCTTTCCGATATCCAGAAGCGCCGGAATATCTTCCGGGGTAATCACATGCCCCCGCCGGAACGCGGCGCCTTTAAACCCGTCTCTCATTGCCGTAATGTCATGGCACAGGGCCAGACCCACCGCATCTTCCACGTTTACTTTTTTCATCGTATTTATACCATAAACCCTTCCAGTTCGCATCCTTCTTCCAGAGGGCCGCTCCCCGCCGGCACCACTGCAATCAGATCACAGCCGATGGAACTTCCGATCATCACATTGCCCTGCCCGGCCGGAAGATGCATCACAGCCCTTCCGTCCTCGATCGCGAGGGTCCCCTTCAGCAGACGGACCGATTTGCTTTTCTTCCGGAATCCATCCTTCAGGATCACTCTGATCATCGCAGGCTGATAATCCGCCCTTCCCGTCAGTTTCCGGACTGCAGGCCTGACTGCGGCATAATAATTAATCAGGGACGAGGACGGATTGCCGGAGAGCCCGATGACCAGTCTGCCTCTGCATTCCCCGTAGCAGCAGGCCATTCCCGGTTTGATGGAAACCCCCTTTACCAGGAGACTGCAACCGGCCAGGTCCATCGCTTCCGGCGTCAGATCATAATCTCCCACGGAGACCCCGCCGGTCAGAATCACCAGATCCAGATGTTCCACGCCCTCGGTGATCAGCGCCGCAATCTTCCCTGCGTCATCTCCGGCCGTTCCCAGCCAGACCGGTTCGCATCCGTCTTTCCGGAGGGCCGCAGCCAGAGTATACCGGTTCGTATTGCGGATTTTTCCCTGGGGCAATGGCGCTTCGCTGATTTCATCGATCAGTTCGCTGCCCGTGGAAATGATCCCCACCTTCGGAATCCTGTAAACCAGAGGCTCTGCCTTTCCCTGCCCCGCCAGTGTTCCCGCCAGCCCGGGATCGATGCAGCTTCCGGCCTTTGCCAGGATCTGCCCCTTCTTTACATCTTCACCGGCGAGAACGAGATTGTCCCCGGGGCGGACTTCTGAAAACAACGTCACCGAGGACGCCGTAAACCGGGTCTTCTCAAACATGATCACAGTATCTGCGCCCTTCGGGATCGGCGCTCCGGTCAGAATCTTTGCCGCGGTTCCCTTTGTGATCTTCTTTTCCGGCACCGATCCGGCCGGAATCTCTTCGATCACCGAAAGAGTGACCGGTATGTCCCCTGACGCGCCGAAGCTGTCCTGTGCCCGGAATGCATATCCGTCGTAGGGAGATCGGTCAAATGCGGGAACATCCTCCGCCGCCGTCAGGTCTTCCGCCAGAATCCGGCCACAGCTTTCCTGCAGGAGAATCCGCTCCGTGCCGCATACACGGACCTTTCCGCAAAGAATCCGGGAGGCTTCCTGCCACTGCGCATTTTCCAGTATCATGATTTCAATCCTTCCTTTCCTCTTCCAGCAGCATAATCGACCGGCCCGGGATCCGGATTGTCACAAGCTCCGAACGGGTCTTCTCCCAGGTCTGCTTATCCAGTTCCCATCCGAAGGGCTGCGCATCCGGCCGATCCGCAAGGCGCAGCATGACCGTATAGGAGAACGGATTTTCGGTCTCCGAGATCACCCGGCACAGAAACTGATTTTCCGGGCCTTCTCCATTGGTGTCATGATGCCGGATCCCGATATAAGATGCATCTCCCACGGATTTCTCCGTTTCCAGTTCCATGCCCCAGCTGACCGCATAGACCCTGTAATCTGCCAGTCTGCGAATCGGGGAAATATTCTTGCAGCCGGTCAGGATACAGGCATTGCGGGTTTTCGGATCCGCGAAAACCTGCTTCTTTGTCCCAAAGACATCGATTCCGCCCCGGTCCATGACCGCGATCTGATCAGACAGACGGAACACCTCATCCCGGTCATGGGACACCATGATCACTGTCTTTCCGAAGTCCTTCAGGATCTCCCGGACCTCCTGTTCCATCCGGAAGCGCAGATGGCTGTCCAGGGCGGAAAAGGGTTCATCCAGCATCAGGATCTGAGGATCCGATACCAGGATCCTGGCCAGCGCGCACCGCTGCTGCTGTCCTCCGGACAGCTGGGAAGGAAGCTGATCCTTCAGGCTGTCCAGCCCGAGCTGTTCCATGATCTGCCGGGTCTTCTGCGCCCGGACCTCTTTTTCTCTGTAACGGGCCGTCCCGGCATAGATATTCTGCCGCACATTCATATTCGGAAACAGGGCATAATTCTGGAACATCAGTCCCGCCCGGCGTTTCTGTACCGGCAGATTGATATGCTTCTCCGAATCAAAGAAGACCACATCATCCACCACGATCCTGCCCCGGTCCGGCTTTTCGATGCCGGCGATGCATTTTAACGTCATGCTCTTTCCGCAGCCGGAGGCTCCGAGAAGGGAGAGGATTTCATTTCCCGCCTCCAGACTGACCCGGAGATGAAAGGTCCCCAATTGCTTTTCGATCTGTATCGAAACCGACATCTTCTCACCCGCCTTTCCGGTTCCGGCGTTCCTTTTTCTCCAGCATATTGACCGCCAGAAGCACCACGAAGGAAATGGCCATATTGACAAGAACCCAGCGAAAGGCCAGACCGTCGTTATCGGTCCGCCACAGCTGATAAACCGTGGTGGAGATCGTTGCGGTTCTTCCGGGCGTATATCCCGCGATCATGCTGGTTGCGCCGTATTCCCCCAAAGCCCTGGCAAAGGATAATACGGTTCCCGCAAGGATCCCCTGTTTGCAGTAGGGAAGCCGGATCCTCCAGAAAATATACGTTCCGGAAAGGCCCAGGGTTTTACCAGAATAGGCCAGGGTCTCATCGAAGGATTCAAAGGCTCCCCGGGCAGTCCGGTACATCAGAGGGAAGATCACCACCGCCGTTGCGAAAATGGCGGACCACCAGGTCATGGTCAGCTTGATGCCGAAGACCGACAGGAACCAGGCGCCGATGGGACGTTTGGGCCCCAGAAACCGCAGCAGAAGATATCCCACCACCGTCGGCGGCAATACCAGAGGCAGTGTCAGGATCACGTCCAGAATCCCTTTGATCACTCTTGGGATTCTGGCAATATAATAGGCTGCCAGAATCCCCAGGAAAAAGATGATCCCAGTGCTGATCCCGGCGATCCGTAATGAATTCCATAAGGGAAACAGATCCATGCGGGTTCTCCCTGTAAGTCGTTACTGTGCCTGCGCGATCGGAGTGAATCCTACGGATGCAAATACTCCGGAGGCATCCGGTCCCTGCAGATATGCCAGGAATGCTTTGGCAGCATCCTCATTCTTTGTGATATTCAGTACTGCGGCGGGATAAATCACCTGTCCGCACATTTCTTTTGTGGCTGTATCCACAACGGTCAGGCCAGCGGAAAACGCATCCGTTGCATAAATGACGCCGCAGTCCACGGCGCCTTCCGACACCTGTGTCGTGACTACCTTGACATCGCTTCCGTAGGTCAGGACTCCGGAGGCTGCCAGGTCTTCTTCGTTCAGTTCATAGTAAGCGAAGATCTTCTGGGTATACTGTCCCACCGGAACATCGGAATTGCCCATGGCCAGCAGGATGGTTCCTTCGGTCAGACCTTTTACCAGATCGTCATAGGACTGGATATTGGCCGGATTGCCCTCCGGAACGGCCAGCGCGACTTTATTTTCCAGCAGATCGATCCGGGTGTCCGAAAGCACAAAATCCAGTCCGTCTTCATTGCCGGAATCTTTGTCCTTTGCGGCATCCAGCTGATTCATCTGCTTCGAAGCGGCGGAGATAAAGAGATCGCAGTCCGCTCCTGCCTCGATCTGGGTCTTTAAGGTTCCGGACGAATCGAAATTAAAAACCAGCTCAATGTCCGGAGCCACTTCCCGGTATTGTTCTTTGATCTGTTCCAGAGTTTCCGTCATGGAGGCTGCGGCAAATACGATCAGCTCCTCCTTCCCCTCCTTCGGGGCCTCCTGCGCCATTGCGGGAACCGCCGCAAACAGCAGGCAGCCCGCCATCAGCAGCCCTGTCAGTTTCAAACTCCGTTTTTTCATGTTCTGTTCCTCCTTTTCTGATTCTGCAACAATAAAAAACCGTCTTCTTAAGACGGAAATCAGAAAAGGCAGAACTGCTGCCTGCATGATGGATCCGTCCCCTTTTCAATTCGGAAGGTCGGTCAGTTTCCTTTCCGGCCCTGAGCATCAGATATTTTCCGATGCTGGATCCCGGTCCTTAGCAATCGCACCTTAGGTTCCGGGACCTCGAAGACTGTTATATTTTACCGGATTACAGACCATATCGCAAGATATTTTAGTGCGTTAAAGCGATTGACATTTTTCTCAATACAGGTATAATTGCATACAATTACTCATGAAAGGAGTGTACTCATTTATGCTGGAACTTTCCAACAAAACGAACTTACTGGAGCAAAGCGGGTACAAATACTCTCTGCAGGATGTCAAATCCCCCAATCTATACAGGGATATCTATAATTATGAAGAAGTTCCCCGGGTCGGATTTAACCACCGGCGGGTCCCCATGGCGATGCCGGAGGAGATCTGGATCACCGATACCACCTTCCGTGACGGACAGCAGTCCATCGAGCCCTATACGGTGGAACAGATCGTGGATCTGTATAAACTGATGAACCGTCTCGGCGGCCCCTTCGGAATCATCCGCCAAACGGAGTTTTTCGCATACAGCGAGAAGGACCGGGAAGCGATCCGCAGATGCCAGGAGCTGGATCTGAAATTCCCGGAGATCACCACCTGGATCCGGGCGAACCGGGAGGATTTCAAGCTGGTGAAGGACCTGGGCATCCGGGAAACCGGAATCCTGGTATCCTGCAGCGATTACCATATTTTCAACAAACTGAAGATGACCCGGAAGCAGGCTATGGATCAGTATCTTGCCACCGTGGATATGGCCTTTGAGGCCGGCGTTATGCCCAGATGCCATCTGGAGGATATCACACGGGCTGACTTCTACGGGTTTGTCGTGCCCTTTGTCAATGAGCTCATGAAACGCAGTGAGCAGGCCGGAATCCCGGTCCGGATCCGTGCCTGCGATACCATGGGATACGGGGTCCCCTATACCGAGGTGGATCTGCCCCGGAGCGTCGCCGGTATCATGTACGGCCTGCAGTTCTACTCCGGCGTTCCCAGTGAGATGCTGGAATGGCACGGACACAACGATTTCTACAAAGCGGTTCCCAATGCGGTGGTGGCATGGCTGTACGGCGCATCTTCCGTCAACTGTACGCTGCTGGGAATCGGAGAGCGGACCGGCAATGTTCCTCTGGAGGCCATGGTCATGGAATACGCCGCCCTCCGGGGTTCCTTCGACGGAATGGACTCCACCGTGATCACCGAGATCGCGGATTATTACAGGAATGTCATTGGCTATAAGATCCCGCCGATGACCCCCTTCGTCGGCAGGGATTTCAATATCACCCGGGCCGGCATCCATGCGGACGGAATCCTGAAGGACGAGGAGATCTACAATGTCTTCAATACCCGCAAGCTTCTGAACCGGGCGCCTTCCGTCATGCTGGGCCAGAACTCCGGTCTCGCCGGGATCGCTTACTGGATCAACAATACCTACAACCTGTCCGGAAAGGATCAGGTGGAAAAACATGACCCGCTGGTACTTGCGATCAAGGAATGGATCGACAATGAATACGCCGGCGGAAGGCAGTCCACCCTGTCCGTCAAGGAGATCGAGGCCAAAATCGCCGAGTTCTCCGGCGGAACATTTCATAAACAAGAAGCATAACACACAGACAGAAATGCTTGACTGGAGGAAATTATGATACATAAAACGATATCCCTTGCGGATCAGATATTTGAAAGGCTGGAAAGCGATATCCTCACCGGGGTCTACCCCATCGGTTCACTCCTGACGGAGCTGTCCCTCAGTGAAGATCTCGGGGTCAGCCGCACTCCCATCCGGGAGGCCATCCGCCGTCTGGAGCAGGAGCATCTGGTGGAATCCTCTTCCAAAGGTATGATCGTCCTGTCCATCACGCCGAATGACGCCATGGTCATCTATGATATCCGGATCCATGTGGAAGGACTGGCCGCAAGGGCCTGTGCGGAAAATATCACTGACGAACAGCTGGCGGAGCTGAAGGAACTTCTGGACCTGCAGGAATTTTACATTAAGAAAGGAGATTCTGAAAAGGTCAAGAATGCGGACAGCCAGTTCCACCGGATGATCTATCAGTTTGCCGGAAGTCCGGTTTACTATGATACGCTGGCGCCTCTGCACAACAAGACCCAGAAATTCCGCAAGGCTTCCGTATCCAAATCCGGCAAGGCGGAGGTCAGTTATAACGAGCACTACGAGATCTACAGAGCCATCGCTTCCCGGGATCCGGAAAAAGCGGAACAGACAATGAAATATCACGTGGAACAGGCCAGGGCCCGTCTCGCGGAGCTGACGGATCTCACCTGAGATCTGACCTGAGGGCTGCAGACAATCAGCAGGAAGAAATGAAGAGGATATAACAATGGCAATGATTGAAAAATGTTCATCCGGGGTGAAGCTGGTAAAAGGTGCACCGGTTTCCTCCCCCAAAGACCTGAAAAGCAGAGAAAAAACCATGGCGTACAAAATTCTGCGTGCCCATGAGAAAAACCACAAAGATGACGGCATGATGCGGATCAAGTACGACGCCATGATTTCCCATGACATCACCTATGTCGGAATCATTCAGACGGCCCGGGCCAGCGGGATGACGGAATTTCCGATCCCCTACGCTCTGACTAATTGCCATAACAGCTTATGCGCCGTGGGCGGAACGATCAATGAGGATGATCACGCCTTCGGCCTTTCCGCCGCCCGTAAATACGGCGGCATCTATGTGCCCGCAAACCAGGCTGTGATCCATCAGTTTGCCCGGGAAAAGCTGGCCGGCTGCGGCAAAATGGTGCTGGGTTCCGATTCCCATACCCGCTATGGCTGCTATGGCACCATGGCGGTGGGAGAAGGCGGCGGCGAGCTGGCAAAACAGCTGCTGAACAATACCTGGGATATTGAGGAGCCGGAAGTCGTGCTTGTTTATGTGGACGGCAACGTGCCCCACGGGATCGGTCCCCACGATGTCGCGATCGCTCTGGTGGGAGCCACCTTCCCGGACGGATCTGTGAAAAATAAGGTCCTGGAATTTGCCGGTCCCGGCATCCGGGATCTGAGCATGGATTTTCGAATCGGCGTTGATGTCATGACTACGGAAACCAGCTGTCTGAGTTCGATCTGGATCACCGATGATGAGGTGAAACGCTACTTTGAGAATGTCGGCCGGCCGGAGGATTTCCGTGTCCTGGCACCGGAAGAAGGCGCATATTACGACAGCTGCGTAACCATTCATCTGGATGAGATGGAGTCCATGATCGCTCTGCCCTTCCACCCATCCAAAGCCTATACGATTCACGAGCTCCAGGCAGATCCGGAGACGATCCTCCGCAGGATCCAGGAGGAGTGCAATGCCTCTCTGAACGGCAAAGTCACCATGGACCTTCTCAGCTGCATCGGAGCAGACGGCAAAGTCCATTGTGATCAGGGCGTCATTGCCGGATGCGCCGGCGGCATGTTTGAAAATATTTCCGAAGCCGCGGATATCCTGAAGAATCAGAGCATCGGAAACGGATATTTCGACCTCTCCGTTTATCCCTCCAGCACGCCCATTAACCTGGCTGTCATGGAACAGGGCATCTCCGCGGATCTGACCCTGGCGGGAGCGGTCATGAAACCCTGCTTCTGCGGGCCCTGCTTCGGAGCCGGCGACACCCCGGCCAACAACACCCTGTCCATCCGCCACACGACCCGGAATTTCGCGAACCGGGAGGGCTCAAAGCCCGGCAACGGACAGATCGCAGCCGTCGCCCTGATGGATGCCCGTTCCATCGCCGCCACCGCGGCAAACAAAGGCGTTCTGACCGCGGCTACCGACATGGATTACGAAGTCACTGCCCGGACCTATCATTATGATGACAGTGTCTATCAGAAGCGCTGCTATTTCGGATTCGGACATCCCCTTCCGGAGGAGCCGCTGCGTCTCGGCCCCAACATCCGTGACTGGCCGAAGATGCCGAAGCCCAAGGACAATCTGCTGGTACAGCTGTGCGCCGTGATCCATGATGAAGTCACCACCACGGACGAACTGATCCCCTCCGGAGAGACCTCCAGCTACCGTTCCAATCCGATCGCCCTCTCCGAATTTGCCCTGAGCCGCCGGGTTCCCGATTATGTGGAACGGTCCAAAAAGGCCCGGAGCTATGAAGAAGCTTTGGAAGCCGGTGAAACGCCGGCGGATGTGGCCGCTGTACTGGATGCCCTTCAGGCCTCCGCGTCGGATACCACCGTGGGATCCTGTGTATTCTCCCATAAACCGGGAGACGGATCGGCCCGGGAGCAGGCTGCTTCCTGCCAGAAGGTCCTGGGGGGATTTGCCAATATCTGCTATGAATACGCCACCAAGAGATACCGTTCCAACTGTCTGAACTGGGGAATTGTCCCCTTTACCATGGATAAGGACGTTCCGTTTGAGCAGCAGCCGGGCGACTGGGTCTATATTCCCGGCGTGATCTCCGGGATCCTGCAGGGGCAGGAGACCTTTGACGCGAAAATCCTTTCCGCGGACGGAACCGTTTCTGATCTGAAGCTCTATGTAACCGGCCTCTCCGAAGAGGAAAAACGGATCGTTACCGAAGGATGCCTGATGAATTATTACGCAGCCGGATACGGGGCAGACTGATGCCGCATGCACCCAGCAGACACCGGCAAACAGAATTTGGAGAATGATTATGGAAAAAATACAGATGACAACACCGCTCGTTGAAATGGACGGAGATGAAATGACCCGGATTCTCTGGCAGATGATTAAGGACAAGCTGATCCTGCCCTATGTGGATCTGAAAACGGAATATTATGATCTCGGACTGCTTCACCGCAACGAGACCCAGGACCAGGTCACCGTGGAGGCGGCCAATGCCGCCGTCAAATACGGGGTCGCGGTCAAATGCGCCACGATCACGCCCAACCGTCAGCGTATGGTGGAATACCCGGAGCTGACGCAGCAGTGGAAGAGTCCCAATGGAACGATCCGCTCCATCATGGACGGAACGGTCTTTCGCACCCCCATTGTCATCGACTCCATTCAGCCGGTCGTCAAGAACTGGAAAAAGCCCATTACCGTCGCCCGTCATGCCTATGGCGATGTCTATAAAGCGGTGGACATGAAAACGGAGGAACCCGGAGAATGCACCATGACATTCAAAGGAGTGAGCGGAAAGGAAACGACCCTTGTGGTGCAGAAGGTGGACGGACCGGCGGTATTCCAGGGACAGCACAACAAATCCGCTTCCATCCGTTCCTTCGCCCGGGCATGTTTCCAGTATGCCATCGATCAGAAGCAGGATCTGTGGTTCTCCACCAAAGATACCATCGCCAAGATCTATGACAGTGAATTCCGGGCCATTTTCGAGGAAGAATTTGAAAACTATAAAGAACAGTTTGAGCAGCTGGGGATCACATATTTCTATACCCTGATCGACGATGCGGTAGCCCGGGTCATCCGTTCGGAAGGCGGTTTTATCTGGGCCTGCAAAAATTATGACGGGGATGTTATGAGTGATATGATCTCCACTGCATTCGGTTCCCTCGCCATGATGACCTCTGTGCTGGTCACCCCCGACGGCAAATACGAATACGAAGCCGCCCACGGCACCGTCACAAAACATTATTATAAGTATCTGAAAGGGGAAACCACCAGCACCAATCCCATGGCAACCATCTTCGCCTGGAGCGGCGCCCTGCGAAAGCGCGGCGAGCTGGATCAGATCCCTGAACTGGCGGATTTCGGGGACAAACTGGAGCAGGCCTGTTTCGATACTCTGAAGGACGGGATCATGACCGGCGATCTGGCGTTTCTCGCGGATCCGGGAGTCTGCCGGAAAAAGGCGACCAGCGAGGAATTTCTGGATGCCATTGCCCAAAGGCTGGATCCTCTGATGCGGGGATAAGCCGATGACATGGATCCCCGAGGCAGCAACTGAAAAACCCGCACCCGCGGCGTCTGAACCCGCAGGGTCCGCGGAGCCGGAACCCGCGGAATGCACACCCGCTGCACCCGCGCCTGTGATCACCTTCTCGGCCTGGTCCGGGACGGGCAAGACCACCGTAATTGAACAACTGGTCCTTCTCTTCAAGCAGAAGGGCCTTCGTGTTGCTGTCATCAAGCACGACGCCCATGAGTTTGAGATCGACCGGGAAGGCAAAGACTCCTGGCGGTTTTCCAAAGCCGGCGCCGATATGACAATCCTCAGTTCACAACAAAAGACTGCGCTGATCGAACAGCGCAGCCTTTCGCTGTCCCAGGTTCTTTCTATGGTCCATGATGTGGACCTGATCCTGGTGGAAGGATATAACGGCCTTCTGACCGGTTTTTCCCAGGACCCCGGCACTGCGGACTCTGTCGCTGCCGTTTCTGAACCCGGCGATTTCCCGGAATCCCAGCGGCAATTCCTGCGGATCGGTCTCCGGCGCAACGCCGCCGGCAAAGACTTCCGGACAGTCCCCTCCGACTGCACTGCCCTCATGTCCGATACCCCCGTACAGGGCCTACCCGCCGGAATCCCCGTCTTTGACCTGAACGACATCCGGGGACTGGCCGGATTCCTGCTCGACCGCCTTCATCTGTCCGAATCCTGAATATTTACTGACTACTTCAGGTAAATCTCTATTAGTCCTCTTACGACTCCCGGTTCCGGCGGATGCCCCTTTGCCTCAAAAGTCTGCAGCAGGTTGACTCCGGGAATGATCCCTTTCTTTCGAAGTTCTGACAGCTTCCACCGATAATGGTTGTAATAGTCTTCATACCTGAAATGGGAGAGCTTTTAAATATTTTTAGGTCTTCTGCACCCTGGATGGATGCTTTCCTACTCCGGGCGATGCAGCAAACCGCGTCTATGAATGGAATTTGGGATGCATATACACTTGTACTGCAGTCAATTCCATGACAGACTCCCTCCTGCATCTTCTACAGAAAAACCGGGATATGAGAACATTTTTCTTTGTTCGTAAATCCAAGTTTTTCCCTGCACGTTGCATCTCAAATCCGGAATTTGCTGTGGAAGATGCATTTGCCGGAGTTTTCTAAAATAATTCCTGATTTTTCGACTTTTTTATGAGAAAACATCTTGGTCACGCAGCAATCCAGGGCCTTCCACAGATGTGCGGAAGGTCGGGTGTGGAGTTTACAGGCTTTTTCAGAATTTACCTTCCAAAATATTTTTCCTGCTTCACAAGGCAGCTGCAGTTGCAAACAGCTCAATCCGAATCTCCGCTATTACAAAAATCGGTTGTTTTGAGGATGTCAGATATCCTCATACGGAGGTTCTTCGTAAAATGAGACAGCCGGCAATACCCCTAGATCTTGGGCCTTAGATATCTGAGGATGTTTTTTATCCTCAATCGGGGCAAGCTAACATTCTGAGGATATCTAGCGTTATCTCAACTTTTTGAATTTTCATATAAAGGATATTCACTATCCTCAAAAGAGGCATTTGGAATATATGAGATATCCGGCGGCAATTAGAAGAGATTTCCGGCGTAGATTGCGGAAGATGATTAACCGCCCAGGTTGCAGAAGCGCCCATATCTGCGAATACAGCTGGAAAAAATGTACTCGCGATTTTCCATCTATTTTATAATAAGGATACAGATGACCATCCAGGAAAAGCAATTCCTGCATTAAAAGACAAAACAGCGGAAACCCGCTGTTTCACCCGGATTCAGATTCATTGATGTGCTGTTCTTTGAAATGATATCATGAAATAACTCCGATTACAATCATAATTGAGGATCCCTATTTTGGTAAAGGGCGGCAAATTTCAGGTACTCCTCTGCGCCGGCTTCCATCATGCGCAGATGTTCACCGGTTACTTGCATGAGCTTCTTTGCGGGGCGGCCCAGGATCAGGGAGTGGTCGGAAAATGTTTTTCGTTCGGTGATCAGAGTGCCGGCACCGACCAGGCAATGATCACCAATTTCGGAGTCATTCATAAGAATGGAACCCATCCCGATCATGCAGCCATCTCCAATGCGGCATCCGTGGATCACCGCGCTGTGCCCGATCACAACATTTTCACCGACTTCCACACAGCCGCCTGCATCACAATGGATCACGCAGTTGTCCTGTACGTTGCTGTTCTTCCCGATATGGATCCGGCCGGAGTCCCCTCTCAGAACCGCGCCGAACCAGATACTGGATCCTTCCTCCAGAACCACATCCCCGATAACTACTGCGTTCTCCGCAATAAAAGCAGCCTTTTCCACATCCGGCTTTATGCCGTTAAATTCTATGATCATCCATTTCTCCAATAACAGTGCCTTTAATAATGTTCTTCCGTAAATGCCCGCTCCATCAGATGATGCAGCATTTCCTCCGGTTTCATTCCCTCTGCAACTACCTGGTGCACCGCTTCCGTGATGGGCATCTCCACATGATATTTTTCGGCCAGTTTCCGCGCCGCCGGCAGCGCGTTGATTCCCTCCACGACCATTCCGACTTCCCGGATGGCTTCCTGCGCAGTTTTTCCCTGCCCGATCAGATATCCGGCCCGGTTGTTCCTGCTGTGCCTGCTGGTGGCGGTCACGATCAGGTCCCCGATCCCCGCCAGACCGGCGAAGGTCTGCTCTCTGCAGCCCATGGCGCGTCCCAGCCGGGACATTTCGGCACTTCCCCGGGTTATGATCGCAGCCCGGAGATTATCGCCGTACCCCATGCCGGATGCGATTCCGGCAGCCAGAGCCATGACATTTTTCAGAGCTCCGCAGATCTCGACTCCCTTGATGTCTTCATTCGTGTACACCCGCATGACATGGTTGGAAAACACCTGCTGCACAAATGCCGCGACCTCCTTTTCTCTGCTGGCGGCCACAATCGTGGTCGGCATATCAGCGGCGACCTCCTCCGCATGGGTCGGCCCGGAAAGCGCGCACAGATGCACCCGGATCCGGGGATTTTCCTTCTGCAGAACATCGGAAATGATCTCTGTCATTGTCTTCAGCGTATCCGGTTCAATCCCCTTCGCCACATCCACGATCATCTGTCCGTCCGCAAGATACGGGACTGCTGCCTGTGCTGTTCGACGGACATAAACAGACGGTACAGCAAAGACCACCAGGTCCTTTTCCGTGCAGGCGCTGCCGATCTCCCCGGTAAAGCGGATGGATTCCGGTACCATGATCCCAGGCAGGTTTGGATGGATTCGTTTTCCTGAAAGCAGCTCGATTTCTTCCGGGATTGCGGACCAGCAGGTTACCTCGTGCCCGTCATTTGCAAGCATTCTTGCCAGTGCCGTTCCCCAGGTTCCTGTGCCCAGAATTCCGATTCGTTTCGGTTCACTCATAATCACTTTCCTCAGACCAATGCATTCTTTTCTTATAATGTAACAAACTTTCCCCTTGAAATAAACTGCATTTTCTGCAGTAATCTGCTAAAATGATTTTATCACATTTATTTTATTTCACATTTACAGGAGGGTAATTATGAAAAAAATCATCAGCATGTTCCTTGTGCTCTGTCTGGTGTTCGGCCTGTCCGCCGTCAGCGCATTTGCAGGCGCGCCGGATGCAGCCCCCGGCGTTCCCGGAGGTCCGGGCGACCCCGGTGGTCCCGGAGGAGACAGCTCACAGGCTCCCGGCAGTGGCGACAGCGCTCAGGCACCGGGCGGTCCAGGCGGCGGTGACAGTGCTCAGGCACCGGGCGGTCCCGGCGGCGACAGCGCTCAGGTACCCGGTGGTCCCGGTGGTCCCGGCGGCCCCGGCAGCGGCGGCGCAAATGATACTTCCACAGGTACACAGACCGTTGTTCTGGTTCCGGAAGAAATGGAGGAACTGATCATCGGTGCCGAAGGTTACGACTTCACAACGGACGTTTACACAAAGAAGCTGGAGATCGCGCCGGAAGCGCAGATCACATCCCAGTATCCGATCATCGTCTTCTTTGAAGAATCCGACTCCGTGGAGAACGGAACGATCATCGGCAACGTCCAGTTTGTTTCGGATTACGATGAGGTAATCGCCATTGTCCACACCAATGATGTCCATGGGCACCTCGATGTGGAGCCCTATGTCAAAGGACTGGCAGATGAACTGAAAGCCTCCGGAGACTATTCTCTGGTGCTGACCGTTTCCGCCGGCGATGTCTATGGCGGCGGCGAGGCTGTCGCGGGCTCATACAACGGAGAATTTATCCCGGCGATCATGGATCCGATTTACGATGTGATTGCCCCCGGCAACAATGATTACGGCTCTTCCGGTGTGGTACGCCAGAATATCCTGCTGTCCCGCCTCTATGAGAACACCCGGACGATCTGTGCGAATGTAGAAACAATGGAAGACGGCCTGGCTCTTTCCGAGTACGCGCAGGCATACGAAAGCATCATCGGGGATGATCTGTTCGACGAGCTTTACGAAAAGGTCACCACTGATGAAAACGGCGGTCTGGATCTCTCTGCCCTGGAAATGGAAGATCTGCCGGGGGACAGCGAAGCCTATCCCCATACAGCCGTCTTCACCACAGATCAGGGAACCGTGGTCGGATTATTTGGCCTCACCACCAACGGCGGAGCCCTCTCGGTCGAACTGGATTCCACAGGTTCCATTCCAAGTTCCGAAGCCTGTGTGCAGCAGCTCCGGGAAGACGGCGCTGATATCGTCATCGGTGTCGGACATACCGGTTGGATGGGTGAAGAATCCACCGGAGCTTCCTCCAATGACACCAATTCCTGGCAGCTGGCAGACCAGGTGGAAGATCTGGATGTCTTTATCGACGGACACACCCACTCCATCATCAATGACGGTCAGGGCGTGCTGGTCGGATCCGATCCGACCTATGTCAACCAGGCAGAAAGCTTCGGCAACTGCATCGGCGAGATCTTCCTGTATGTAAAGGATGGGAAGGTCCTGGCTGTGGACGGAAATATTATCCGCGACATGGAAGATATCCAGCCTGACGCGCAGGTACAGGAGCTGGTAGACCTTGCCATGGCCCGGGTCAAAGAAGATTTCGGCAAGCCGATCGCTTATACCGAATATTTCCTGAACGGCGAACGTCTATCCGCCGGAAATGAAGGCGGAACCGTTCGCGGTAATGAGACCAACCTGGGTGATCTGATGACCGATGTGATCCTGGCAGCTGCTTCTGAGAAAATGGGCACGGATTATGATTTCGTGGCCTATCCGGGATTCTGGCTCAGAGCCTCCGTGGAACCCGGCGATATCACTCTGGAAAATCTGCAGGGCATTTTCGCCAACCCCACGGTTCTTTACTATGACACCCTGACCGGACAGCAGGTGGTGGATATGGTCGCCAAAGGCCTCGGCAGCGTCTACCCTGAAAAGGAAGACACGACCTTTACCCATTACTCCGGCATTGAAGTCACCTACACTTATCAGGCCGGGTCTGGAACTCCGGTCACCATCAAGGTCGGCGATACCCTGGTCTATGATGCCGCAAACGGCGGACTGCAGGTGGATGAAGACTGGACCTGCGAAGGTATTCTCACCATGACCGGCGGCGAGATCGATAACTACACCGGCGATATGGCCAACTGGATCTGCTCCTGCAAAGAAGATGTCCAGCAGCTGGTGGGTAGCT
Organism: Parasporobacterium sp.; assembly: GCA_017459985.1. Lineage (GTDB taxonomy): Bacteria > Bacillota > Clostridia > Lachnospirales > Lachnospiraceae > RGIG5612. The sequence continues at coordinate 62,829 of JAFUBX010000037.1, read as the reverse complement.
GGTTCCAGAATCATACCGCGGAGAATTACACCGTATATCCGAATACCATCGCCCCCGGCGGTCGGATCGTGGAAGTAGAAGGCTGACAGCGCCTCCAGCTCCACGCGAAACTGATTCTTCAAAAGCCTCAGGCGTTCTCATAAACGGAATTTTTCCATCCCTTAATACAGAAGAACCAGGCTTCTTCAACAGCAGCAAACGGGCCGTCACAAACTCTGTGACGGCCTGTCTGCTGTTCATGATTTCATTTGCGCCGCATATTCTGCGACCTTTGAGAGGATATAGAACATATGCAAAAATTGAAAACCTCAAAAAACACATGACATTTCAGCGAGGAAAATCATGTATATTTTTGTACTTTTCTTTTTCACATGACGATTTAACCCTGTTTATCATGTAAATTCCAGGATTTCTATTTTTACATGATGAAATTACCGTTTTCATCATGTATATTCTCACAAGCTTCATTTTTACATGATGAAATTGCCGTTTTCACCATGTATATTTTGAAGTTGTCTGATTTTACATGATGATAATATGAATTTGATCATGTAAAAATTCAAGAGGGCGTTATTTACATGACGCAGGCCTCGATATCAATATGAAAAAAGGACATGCGGAAATTAAAAACTCCGAAAATCGCATGACTCAGACCGCCTGTAAAAGCCGATGAAGACATATAACGGAAGGTCCGCAGAAAAAAACCTTAAATCTACGTGACTGACCTTCCGCGAGGCCCAACGCAAGGTAATTCCATCACCTGCGAGGCCGGGTCCAACACAGAATGACTCATCACCTGCGATGCCCGACACAAAAAAGTCGCCGCACCTGCGCGATATGCCAGTGTGCGGCGGCCCTGCTATATACTTCAAACTCTTGCGGGGGATCTACTCCGCCTTGTTCCAGGCTCCCCGGAAATCGGCTTCCATAATACAGCCGGTCGGGCAAAGGTCATCACAGGTTCCGCAGTGGATACACTTGCTGTAATCGATCTTCGCCAGGTTATTGTCCATGCTGATGGCTTCCACCGGGCAGTTCTTCACGCACTTCTGACAGCCAATGCAGCCGTGGGTGCAGACCTTGCGGGTCAGAGCGCCCTTGTCATGATTGCTGCAGGTGACCTGGCAGGTGATGGTGTCATCCTCCACCGTGATCAGGTGCTTCGGGCAGGCCTTTGCGCACAGACCGCAGCCGATGCATTTACGGACATCAATATGGGCAATGCCCTTTTCAATGCAGATGGCATCCTGGGGACAAACCTTCACGCAGTCCCCGATCCCGAGGCATCCGTATGCGCAGGATCCGGTTCCGCCGTAAAACAGATTGGCTGCCTTACAGCTGTCGATGCCCTGATAGTTCATCTTGTCACGGGTCACATCGCAGTCCCCTTTGCAGTGGATCACCGCCACCTGCTCCACGACATCTTCCGCCTCGACCCCCAGCACTGCCGCGATCTGCGCTGCCGTGCTGTCGCTGCCGGGAATACATTTTGTTGTTTTGGTCTCTTCGCCGGATGCCAGGGCTGCTGCATAGCCGTCACATCCTGCATAGCCGCAGGCGCCGCAGTTGGCGCCGGGGAGACACTCTCTGATCTGGCTTTCCTTCTCATTGACCGGAACTGCCATTACCTTGGATGCGATTGCCAGAACCACTGCGCAGATAAGGCCGATGACCGTAACGGAAACGATTGCTAATACAATACCATTCATACGATACCTCCTTAACCGAACAGATTTTCAACCACACCGTTGAAACCGAAAAATGACAGGGAAAGGATTGCTGCCGCCACCAAAGTGATCGGAAGTCCTTTGAAGGATTCGGGCGGATCACTGGATTCAATCTGGCCGCGGACTCCGGCGAACAGCACCATGGCCAGGAAAAATCCGAGACCGGATCCCAGGGCATTGAACAGGGCTTCCACAAAGGTATAGGACTTGTCAATGTTGGCAATGGTAACGCCCAGGACAGCGCAGTTTGTGGTGATCAGCGGAAGATACACACCCAGAGCCCGATAGAGCGCTGGAATATATTTCTTCAGAACGATCTCAACCAGCTGAACCAGGGCGGCAATTACCAGGATAAAGACCACCGTCTGCAGATAATCCAGGCCGTTCGGAGTCAGAAGGAAGGTCTGGATCGGCCAGGTGACCGCCGTTGCCAGCAGCATGACAAAGATGACGGCAATACTCATGCCGGTAGCATTTTTCAGCTCCTTGGACACACCCAGGAACGGACAGATACCCAGGAACTGACGGAGCACATAGTTATTGACAAGGACACCGCTTAATAAGATAACGATCAATGCTTTGAAACTCATTTAACGTCTCCTCCTTCCTGTGTATTTGCGCCTGCCACGCATCCTTCGCAGCCGGTCTTCCCGCAGGAAGCCGCGGACGGACAGGTCTCGCAGCCATATTCCGTGATCCGTTTGTTCCGGCCCTTTGTGATCTTATTGACCAGCGCCATCAGGCAGGCAAATACGAAGAATCCGCCCGGAGCCATGGTCATCAGAGAAATGTTGTTTTCTGCCAGTACCGGAATCTCCATGCCGAACCAGCTGCCGCTTCCCAGGATCTCACGGATCGAAGCCATGACGAACAGGGTCAGTGTAAATCCGATTCCCATTCCGATGGCGTCCAGGAAGGAAGCGAAGGGCTTGTTCTTATTGGCAAACATTTCCGCTCTTCCCAGGATGATACAGTTGACGACGATCAGGGAGAGGTATATGCCCAGGGCCTCATACAGGCTGTAGGCATAAGCTTCCATCACCAGCTCAATGATCGTGACAAATCCGGCAATGATCGTGATATAGCAGGGAATCCGGACCTTGTCGGGAATAATATTCCGCAGCAGGGAGATCACGATATTCGAACAGATCAGTACAAATGTAAAAGCGATTCCCATTCCGATGGCATTGGATGCCTGGGTCGTTACCGCAAGGGTCGGACAGGTTCCCAGTACAAGCACCAATACCGGATTTTCTTTAATGATACCCTTTGTGAGTATTGATAACTTTGATTCTTTCACTGTTTATTCCACCCCCGTCACTAAATTGAATGCAGCAAATGCATCTGCCACAGCTCCCAGATAGGCTTTGGAAGAGATCGTGGCTCCGGAAATGGCGCTGACGCCCTCCAGACTCTCGTCTTTTCCGGTAAACTGGCTGCGGAAGGGCTCTTCTGCAGTCTTGGATCCCATACCCTTGGTCTCGCTGTGTGCCAGTGTTTTCACGGCGATGATCTCTCCGTCATTATCCATTCCCAGGATCAGATCCATCTCACCGCCGTATCCCATGGTCTCCAGCATAAAGATATAGCCGCAGTCATTGGTGGTGCTGTATGCTTCTTTTACCGTGGATGGCAGACCATCCACTTCCATCAGTTCAAATCCCTCTGCCTCGGGGATGATCTCCGTCCTTGCAGCCTCTGCTCTTTCAGCAGCCGCTTTGGTAATCACCGGTTCCGTGGCACTGTTGGTCAGAGCCAGCAGTGCGGTGATGACCAGACAAATAATCGTAAGAACTGCGATGGGCATTACAAAATCATTTTTTGCGGAACTTTTCATGCCTTTGCACCTCCCACCGGTCTGGTCACCCTGATCCTGTTGATATACGGTGTCAGAATGTTCATTAACAGGATGGAGTAGGAAACGCCTTCCGGATAACTGCCGTAAACACGGATGATCACCGTAAGGATCCCTGCGCCGAGTCCGAAAATAATCTTACCGATTGCGGAATACGGAGTGGTCACATAATCCGTTGCCATGAAGATGGCCCCCAGCATCAGGCCGCCGGACATGATCTGATAGACCGGCTGCTGTCCCAGAGCCAGGGTAAATAAGAATACGGTTGCGATATAAATAACCGGGGTATGCCAGGTGATGACCTTGCGGATCACCAGGTAGATCCCGCCGAGCAGCAGGGCCAGAACACTGGTCTCACCCAGACAGCCGCCCCTTACGCCCAGGAACATATTCATCAGGCTGGGCAGCTGGTCAATGGAACCGGAAGAAATCAGGCCCAGCGGGGTCGCGGAGGATACCGCATCCGGGAATACCCAGGTGGTCATACTCACGGAAAATGCCAGGAACATCACGATACGGGCGGTGATAGCCGGATTGACGAAGTTCTTTCCGACGCCGCCGAACAACTGCTTCACGCCGATAATGGCAACAATACAGCCGATGATTGCCTGCCAGATCGGGATTCCCACCGGCAGATTATAAGCCAGCAGAATACCGGTAACGACTGCGGTCAGATCCGAGACGGTGACCTTCTGATGCATCAGCTTCTGCCAGATAAACTCTGCCAGAACACAACAGGCCACACAGATCGCAACGATCAGCAGAGCCCGGAATCCGAAAATGATCACCGATGCGATCAGGGCCGGCATCAGTGCAATGATCACGTCCAGCATGACGCGCTGGGTTGTGGTATTCTGGCGTATATGCGGTGAAGAGGAAACGGTTAACTGACTCATTCTTTTTTCTCCTCCTTCCCATTCTCAGCAGCTGCTTTCTGTGCCTTGGCAGCCTTCTTCTCTTCTTCCAGTTTCTTCGCGTTCTGATAATCTCTCAGCATCAGCTTGGACAGCTTCATGACATGCACCAGCGGTCTCTTGGCCGGACATCCGAATGCGCAGCATCCGCATTCCATGCAAAGGCCCACCTTCTCCCGTTCCAGAAACTCCGGTTTCTTCAGTGTGTAGGCCCGTTCGATCTCCAGCGGAGCCAGCCGCATTGGACAGTGGCTGACACAGTTGCCGCAGCGGATACAGGCCGTCGGTTCCGGAAGGATCGCATCGGCATGATCAAAAGCCAGAACCGCATTGGTTCCCTTCAGGACCGGCACTTCGGTATCCGGGACCGCGATGCCCATCATGGGGCCGCCGTACAGGATCTTCTCCGGATCCTTCTGAAATCCGCCGCAGAATTCGAACAGATACTTGATCGGCGTTCCGATCGGAGCAATGACATTCTGCGGATTGACCACAGCGGATCCGTCCACGGTAATGCACTTCTCCACCAGGGGCATTCCTGTGCGGATGTATTTATAAAGCGCTGCCAGGGAGGTACAGTTCATGACAATGCATCCGGCGTCGGCGGGAAGCTTTCCCTCCGGGACTTCTCTGCCGGTCACATTGTAGATCAGAACCTTCTCACCGCCCTGCGGGTACATGGCCGGAAGGGCCTGTACACTCATCCCGGACTTGTCCCTGCTAAGCTCCTCCAGTTTGCGGATACATTCCTTTTTGTTGTCTTCGATCCCGAAGACCGTCTGCGGGATGTTCAGGTATTTCTGAACCAGCTCCGCGCCGCCAATCACCGCTTCCGCATCGTCCAGCATGGTCCGGGTATCGGAAGTGATATAGGGCTCGCACTCAGCTCCGTTCACCAGCAGATAATCGATCTTAACGCCGTCTTTGACCATCAGTTTTACGGAGGCCGGGAATCCGGCGCCGCCCAGGCCCACCAGCCCGCTGGCTTTCACTGCTTCGATCAGCTCTTCTTTGGAAGAGACCGGAACCGGGGCAACCCCTTCATAGACAGACTGTTCCCCGTCTGTTTCGATGATCACTGCCGTTCCTCTCTGTCCGTTTGACAGCAGCACATCGTCGATCTTCTTGACCTTTCCGGACACTCCGGAATGGATCGGCGCAGACACAAATCCGCCTGCTTCCGCGATCAACTGTCCTACTTTGACAGGATCTCCGGCCTTTACCACCGGTTTGGCAGGAGCTCCGATATGCATGGACATCGGAACGACCACCTCTGGCGGAACCGGAATCCGGACAGCTGCAAGCTCAGCCGTATTTTTCCAATGTGGTGCTTTCACACCGTGCAGTTTTTTCAATTTGATTCTCCTCTTCTGAATAATTAAAATACATAAACCTTATCCATGATACTCATCACCCCGACTTTTTTCAAGTCATAGTTCCGGAGAAAATTGGCCTAAATTTTATACCCGGCGCCAAAACTACTCCAATGGGTAGTGAGGTTCTGCCCATGCCGGGAAACGCCGGTCCTTTCCGGTCTCCCGTGCGTGCAAAAAAGCTGCCGCACTCTTTTGAAGTACGGCAGTTTTTCTGTTTCTTTCCGGGTCCTGCTGAACCGGTGACTGAACCGATGTCCGCAATCCCCGATGTTTTCGGCGCCCCGCGTCAGTCGATGGTGACGAAGGATCCGCCGGCACCTGTGACCTGAGGCAGAATTCCATCCCATTTCTGGATTTTCTGATACTCAATGATCTCATCCGACAGGGACTGGGCGATCGTCTTGTTGGCGTCGGCCTCCGCCTGGGCTTTGATCCTCACCGATTCAGCTTCGGCCTGGGCGTTGGTAATGGCTTTCTGTTTGTCCGTCTCGGCCTTTAAAAGCTGCTGCTGGGCGACCTGCTTCTCCTCAATGGCGGTAATAAACGCTTCAGAGAAATCAAAGTTGATAATGTTGACATCCGTCACATACAGGCCGTCGGCGTTCAGCTTCTCATTCAGTCCGGCTACCAGACCCTCGGAGATCATGTTTCTGTTGGTCACGCTCTCCTCTGCGGTATACATGGCTGTGGTGGCCTTCAGAACCTCGTTGACAGCGGGGGTGATCAGCACATCCTCATAGCTTGCACCGATGTTTTTGTAGATGCTGTAAGATTTGGCGGTATCGACCCTGTAGTTGATCGCCAGTGTGGTGGTGACCGTCTGAAGGTCTTTGGAAAACGCCTCCGTCTGCACCTCCAGTTTTACGATCCGGTTGTCGATCATCACGATATCCTGGATGAACGGGATCTTCAGGTGCAGGCCCTCCTGCAGGGTGCTTTCGGTGACCTTGCCCAGCGTAACGATAACTCCGGTATGTCCGGCCTCGACTACGGAGAAGGCGTTGAACACAAGGATTAGAACGATGATCACTGCTGCTGCGATAATGACTGCTTTCTTTCCGATTTTTTTCATTGTACTCTCCTCTCAACACATCATGTCGTGTACTGTGTGAATCATTATTTTCAATGATTATACAGTCCCGTCATCCGCTGGTATATACGCGGTTATGCTGATTGGAGTCTGCTATTTCTCCGGATCTGACAAATAAAACCTGTCTTACAGTTCGTTGATATAGCGGCAGGCGGCCAGCGCTGCGGTGGCCCCGTCGGCAACAGCGGTGGTAAGTTGCCGCACGTATTTGCTGCGGCAGTCTCCGGCCACGAAGATCCCGGGGGTCCGGGTCAGGCACTGTTCATCCGAATCGAAATAGCCATAGCTGTTCAGATCCGCCAGGTCCGCAAAGGGATCATTTTCCGGAATCAGTCCGATGGCGACAAACAGCCCGTCGCAGTCGATGGTCTGTACTGTCCCGTCTTCCCGGGATTCTACTTCGACCCCCGTTAAGACGCCGTCCCGGGTGATCAGTCGGCGAAACTTCACGCCGGTCAGCGCCCGTACATTCTCTCTGGCAAACAGCACATCCTGCAGCCTTGCCTCTCCGGTAAAAAAGTCCAGATCCTGCAGCATGATCACCTCTTTGCTCTTTTCGGAAAGCAGGATCGCCTCCTGAAGCGCGCTGTTGCCTCCGCCGGCGACACAGACGGTCCGGTCTGCATAGAAATCCCCGTCGCACACTGCGCAGAAGGAGATGCCCTCGCCCACAAGGTCCTCTTCCCCTTCCAGCCCCAGCATCCGGTGCTTGACTCCGGTGGCCAGGATCACCGTGCGGCCTTCGTATTCTCCGCCCTCTTCCGTCCGGACAATCTTTCCCTCCGGAGTATTTTCCACGGAGACCACCGTTTCGAACTCGATCTCTGCCCCCTGGGCCAGGATCTGATCCAGTGTATGCTCGGCAAATTCATTGCCGCTCATGGACAGGGTACCCGGATAATTTTCCACCTTCGGGGAATGCGTGATCTGCCCGCCGAATCCGTTTTTCTCGATCACCAGCGCGCTTTTGCCGTTCCGAAGGGCATAAAGAGCGGCCGTCATTCCCGCCGGTCCTCCGCCCACAATGATTACGTCTGTCATATTCTGTCTCTCCCTTTTATTACAAAAGATCGGGCAGGAGCGTCACTCCTGCCCGCCTGCAGCGTTGTTTCCGTGCTCTACCGTTTCATCAGCCAGCCCTTGATATCCGATACCCCGCGGTATTTCTCAAAGGAATCTCCGTTCAGAAGGACCAGGGTCGGTGCCTGCTTCACGCCGTATTTCTCCACCAGTTCCTTCTCTTCGTTGGCATTTAAGGCGGCGTATTTCACGCCGGCCTTGTCCAGGATCGCGCCTGCTGCCCGGCAGTTCGGACAGGTCGGTGTCTTGAACAGGATTGCTTCAAATTCATCGGCCGGAGCTGCGCTCTTCTGTGCCTTTTCGGCAGCGGCGGTATCGCGGACAGCCGGGACCTTCTCATCCACCGGAGCCGGATTGGGGCCTGTATGGGACAGGACAGAATGGCCAATGTTGTATACCTTGCGGTCCTTGTACTCCTGGGCCTTTCCGTCGTTCCAGTTCTGTACCGGACGATAGTATCCCGTTATCCGGCTGTAAACCTCCGTCTTGGCTCCGCAGATCGGGCAGGTGAACTGTTCTCCGGTCAGATATCCATGATCCTTGCAGACCGAGTAGGTCGGAGACATGGTGTAATACGGAAGCTTGTAGTTCTCGGCGATCTTGCGCACCAGGTTGGCTGCAGCCTTCCAGTCCGGAAGCTTCTCGCCCAGGAATGCATGGAATACGGTTCCCGAGGTATAGAGAGTCTGCAGATCATCCTGAATATCCAGTGCGGAGAACACATCCTCCGTGTAGCCGACCGGCAGATGGGAGGAGTTCGTATAATAGGGCGTTCCGTTCATATTGGCGGTGATGATATCCGGGTACTGCTCCTTGTCGTGCTTTGCGAACCGGTAGGTCGTGGACTCTGCCGGAGTTGCCTCCAGGTTGTACAGGTCGCCGTACATCTCCTGATAATCGGACAGACGCTCTCTCATGTGATTCAGCACGTCGCGGGTGAAGCGCTGTACCTTCTCGTCCGTAAGATCGGCCCGGAGCCATTTTGCATTCAGTCCCACTTCATTCATACCGATCAGGCCGATGGTAGAGAAATGGTTGCTGAAGGTTCCCAGATATCTCTTGGTGTAGGGATACAGTCCCTGATCCAGCAGCTTGGTGATAACTGTACGTTTGGTCTTAAGGCTCCTTGCGGAAATATCCATCAGGTTGTCCAGACGTTTGTAGAAATCCTCCTCATCCTTTGCCAGATAAGCGATTCGCGGCATATTGATGGTCACGACGCCGATGGAGCCTGTGGATTCGCCGGAACCGAAGAATCCGCCGGATTTCTTGCGCAGCTCTCTGAGGTCCAGACGCAGTCTGCAGCACATGGACCGGACATCGGAGGGCTCCATGTCGGAATTAATATAATTGGAGAAATACGGGGTGCCGTATTTGGCGGTCATCTCGAACAGAAGCTTGTTGTTCTCGGTCTCGCTCCAGTCAAAATCCCGGGTAATGGAATAGGTCGGGATCGGATACTGGAACCCGCGTCCGTTGGCGTCTCCCTCGATCATGACCTCGATGAAGGCCTTGTTGACCATGTCCATTTCCTTCTGGCAGTCGCCGTAGGTAAAGTCCATTTCCTTTCCGCCGATGATGGCGTTCAGATTCTTCAGGTCATTCGGAACCACCCAGTCCAGTGTCACGTTGGAGAACGGAGCCTGGGTACCCCAGCGGCTCGGAGTATTCACGCCGTACACGAAGGACTGCACACACTGCTTGACTTCCTTCTGGGACAGATTGTCAACCTTGACAAAGGGAGCCAGATAGGTGTCAAAGGAGGAAAATGCCTGCGCGCCTGCCCATTCATTCTGCATAATTCCCAGGAAATTGACCATCTGGTTGCACAGGGTGGACAGATGGTTGGCCGGAGAAGAGGTGATCTTGCCCGGAACGCCGCCCAGACCCTCCTGGATCAGCTGCTTCAGGCTCCATCCGGCGCAGTATCCGGTCAGCATGGAAAGGTCATGGAGATGGATGGCTGCACTTCTGTGGGCCTCTGCGATCTCATCATCATAGACCTCGCTCAGCCAGTAATTTGCCGTGATCGCACCGGAGTTGGACAGGATCAGGCCGCCGACGGAATAGGTCACGGTGGAGTTCTCCTTGACTCTCCAGTCATTGATCTTCAGATAGTTGTCTACCAGATCTTTATAATTAAGAAGGGCAGAATTGATATTACGGACCTTCTCTCTCTGACGGCGGTAGAGGATATAAGCCTTCGCCACGTCTGCATAGCCGGATTCCGACAGGACCTTCTCCACGCTGTCCTGGATCTGCTCCACGGTCACCTTGCCGTCTACGATCTTGCTCTCAAAATCAGAGGTTACATGCAGCGAGATCAGTTCAATCACACTGGGATGATACTGCTTCTCCAGTGCCTGGAACGCCTTGGTGATGGCGCCGCTGATCTTGCTGATATTGAAGTCTACAACTTTTCCGTCTCTCTTAATAACCTGATACATAAAAAAATCCTCCCCGGATAATAATAATTCCTTTTGGCGCAGCCAATAACACGCTGATTGGCGCTGCGACCTAAACATTACCATGGGAAGGACGTGATGTCAATATATTGTGGTCAAATACTTTATAAAAAACTATATCTTGTGGTTGTGCACTTTGTACGCCGGATAAAAGCCTGCCCGGAAACGCCCCTCGCAGGGCCGGTTCCGCCGCTCATACGCCCCGGACCCGGACGGTCTCAACAAAGGACCTCATAATGTCCGCATAAGCATTAAGCTGCTCCTCCTCCGGAGCATGAAATCCTCCAAAGGGTACGGAATCCCGGTCGGTAAACGGCTGGAGATAATAATGCTCCGCCCCCCGGATCAGCTCCCCGATCCCATGGAAATCCGCTTCCTCATGAAGTTCCCGGATCACGGTGGTCCGGAATTCATACTCCGGCGCCTGTTCCATCAGAAGAGAAATACTCTCTCTGATCCGCCCCATATCCACCTCCGGAAGGCCGGCGGTCCGGGCATAGTTTACCGGGCTGTTCTTGATATCCATGGCGATATAATCCACCAGATGCTGATCGAGCAGAGTCCTCAGCATGTCCGGATGATACCCGTTGGAATCCAGCTTCACCGGAAAGCCCAGTTCCCGGATCCTGGCCAGAAGCTCCGGCAGATCCGGATGCAGACAGGGCTCGCCTCCTGTGACGGCAACTCCGTCCAGAAGCCCCTGCCTCCGGGAAAGAAATGCCAGAAGCTCCTCTTCCTCCATCACCGGCTTCGCGCTTCCGTCCACCAGTTCAAAATTATGGCAGAACGGGCACCGGAAATCGCATCCCCCCAGAAACACCGTACACGCCACATGCTCCGGAAAATCCAGCAGAGTCATTTTCTGCAGTCCGTGTATGTTCATAATTCTCTCCTTTGGTTATACCGCGGCCAGGATATGCAGATTGCGTATCCCGGGATCCGCAATGGAATCATTGACGGAATAGGCATGCTTTTCCAGATCGCCGCAGACCGCCTTTGTCAGATCCTGCTCCATCAGTTCCTCAATGAGATCCGCGGCGATCCCTTCGATCACATTATATTTCTCCTCTGCGGTCTCCTCCTGATTATCCGTAGTGATCAGATATTCCAGAAGCTCTGCCTGTATGGAAAGCCGTTCCTGCTCTCTGAGCGCCCGGAAGCTCCATTTATAATAAGGAGCATACCGGCGGTTCAGGAGAAAGATCGCCTCCATGGTATGGACAGCGAATTCAAATACCGCCAGCTGTGCAGCTCCCGCTTCTCCATGCCGGAGGCACCGCTGATAATTGTACTGGCCGGACTGGGCCATCAGCAGCAGATGTCCCGCCAGCTTCTTCCGGAAGACATCCTCCGGATAAAATGCCAGGGAAGCCCGGATCCGGGTCAGTTCTCCGTAATTGTCAAAGAAGATCTCCCCGTTGGTGGCTTCCGCAAGGGAATAGCCGGGAAGGCGCATCCATTCTTCCGGCGATAAGACGCCGTCCGGCGACCCGGTCTTTTCCTGCAGAAATTCCGGGATCCGCAGGACTCCGTGTCTGGCTCCGCCCACCGGTTGCATGGCAGAGCGCCGGTATCCCTTGAATTCTTTGGGCAGCCTGGCATATGCCCGCTCCAGCAAAAAGGCGCTTTTGCGGTCCACGACCTCTTCCCCCGGAAGAAAGATGCAGAACCCCGGTTCAAAATCATGATCCTGCGAGGTCTCATCGTCATACCCGAAGCATTCGGATCCGCTGCCCGTAAGCCCCACGGCCAGATAGGGTGTAAGCTGCGCAAATTCCTCCAGCATCCCTTTTCCGTATTCTTCGAAGAATTCCCTTGAAAGTTCCAGTCCTTTCATCGCTGATCCATCCTCACTGTTCCCGGTTTGTCCGGTAGATCTCCTCTGCTCTGTGATTCAGCTCTTCCGCCTGCATAAAATACCCGTACCAGGAAAATGCCGGTGCGCATTTCTCACATACGAAGGCATAATATCCGTCTCTCGGCGCTTTGGAGGTGTCCAGAAGCTGATAGGCCTGTTCCATATACTGACTGATCAACGGTTCCGCTTCTTCAGCTCCCTGCTCGGCTTCGACCGCATTGGCCATATTGATATAGGTGATCGCCTGCTCCAGCTCTCCGCCGGGCACCTTTGCCATCACCAAAAGGGCCTTCTCATAATAGGACGCCGCCTCCTGATAACGCTTCAGGGCAGCCAGGACCAGCGCCAGATTGTTGTACAGACCGCCTAGCAGCTCCGGCGAAGTCCGCGGCGCGGACTCATAGACTTCCCGGGCCTTTTCGAACAGTTCCAGGGAGCGTTCGTTTTCTCCGAATGCATTGCAGGCGGTTGCCACATTGGTGTAGGTCGTACCGGAACTGATCGTTCCGTCAAACTCCAGTTCCTCCAGCAGACGAAGGGCTTTCTCCGCATGTTCAAATGCAGCTTCTTTATTGGAGACTTTGCGGTAGTGCCCCACCAGCTCATTTCTGACCAGCAGTTCCCCCCGCAGATCGCCTCCCAGTCTGGCCTCCTCCAGCCAGTACAGAAGGTGCCGTTCCGCTCCGTCATAATCCCTCCGGCTCATGTAGTCATCCATCTTCTCGATGACTCTGCGCTGCGGGATGCTTCTGACCTGCTTTTCCGCCCCATAGGGTTCCTCACACAGAACACAGCGGGGCTCCACATAATCCTCCGGTTTCAGGATTCCGGAATCCGTTCCCATAAATCGTCTCTCCTTTATCTGTTCTCTCCCCGGTCCGGTTCTTCTTCCGGCCGGTTATTTCTCTTCCATTTGGATGTGGGTCAGCGGTCCTCCGATGCCGGCCTCTGCCAGCGCGGTGGAAATATCCTTCATCAGCGCATTATAGACATCCCAGTATTTCTCCTTCACCGTCCAGACACGCACCGCATATTTCAATCCTCCCGGAACGCCTTCCACCGGTGCGGCAAACGGCTCTGCCGGTGTATTGATCACGTCCGGATTGGCTTTTGCGACCTTCAGCATGACCTCCTGCACCTTTTCGATCTCATTGGCTGCGGCGATATTGAAACTCAGATCCACCCTGCGGGTATCCTCGGCGGAAACATTGGTTACATTGGCACCCATCAGGGTCCCGTTCGGAATGGTGACCTGCTTATTATCCACAGTATTGATGATGGTATAGAACAGGGTCACTTCCTTTACCGTGCCTTCTTCCCCTGCGGCGGAAATATAATCCCCGACCCGGAAGGGCCGGAAGATCAGCAGCATGATCCCGCCTGCCAGGTTGCTCAGGGCTCCCTGCAAAGCCAGACCGACGGCCACACCGCAGGAGGCCAGGACGGTCACGATGGATGCCATGGGGACTCCCAGAACCCCGATCAGGGAGATCACAAGGATCACATACAGTCCGATCCGCGCGAAACTCCGGATAAAGGTCCTGACGGTAGGATCCAGTTTATTCAGAAATCTTGATTTATCCAGAAATTTCAGGATCCATTTGATGATCAGTCTGCCAATGATAAATATCAGGATCGCAATAATGATCCTTCCCGCGGCCTGTGTCAGCAGCGCTGCTGCGTGATCTAAAAATTCATTCATTTTCCATTCCCTTCCGCTGCCGGCGGCAGCTGTCTGTTATTGATAAGTTCCAATGTGATCAGATTCCGGAGCCAGTTCGCCTGATCCCGGACCGTGAACTCGTAGGTTCCGGCTAAGCAGGCGGCGTTGGATGAGACCTGGATATCCGGTTCCCCGCTGCCGGAAGTGAGCACAAACCAGGATTCAAACAAAAGGCATCCCAGCGGAACATGATAATCGCTGGTGATGATCGCTGTGCTGCGGACGCCCGAAGCTTCCCTGCGAAGAAGTTCTCCGGAGTATGCGGCATTCTCGGCGGTGGTCCGGGAGCGGTTTTCGATGAGGATCCGCTGCTTTGTTACGCCTTTTGAAACCAGCCATTCTGCCATGGAATCCGCCTCCGTGGCTTCCGGATTTTTGGATGCGGTGCCGCCTCCCGTCACCAGGATCCGGGCATTCGGATATTGCTCTGCACAGGCAAGCGCTGTCTCCAGCCGATCGATCAGTTCCGGCCGCATCGACCCGTCGCTTTTCAGCCCAAACCCCAGCACGATCAGGCACAGGCTGTCATCCGCCGGGAGATCCGCCGGCAGCGGATCCGCCGGATCATTGGCGGTGGTCTTCGCTGACACGTCTTTCGGAACATTCGTGAAACCGGGCTCGTTCACCTCTTCCCAATAACTAAGGATCTGCTGCCATTTCCCGGCCAGTTCCGCATCCTGCTGCTTCAGCTCATTTAATATCGGATTCAGTTCCCGGGATCTTGCTCCGCTCTCATATGCCGCAATCAGCCGACTGACCAGCGCCATTCCAGGATCTGTGCTTTCCTGTTCGGTCGCAGCAGGAGTATCTGCATGCAGATCCGCCACCGGATCCGTACTGATTTCCGTCCGGTTTGTCTGAACATGCATCTGTCCGGTTTCATCACCGGTCCCGCAGGCTGTGATCAGCACCATTGCTATAGTCAGAAGTCCCGCGACCAGCCATCTTACCATCGCCAACGGCACTTTTGCGACCGGATTCCCCTGCACGGTATGTGTTCTTCCGGCTGCCGGCCCTTCTCCGACTGCCGGTCCTTCCTTTACGGCGTTCGATGCCGATTCATTTTTCGCGACACTGTGCCTCATCTGTCTGCCCCATCCTTTGTGACAAGTTTTACGCAATGTTGTTCCGGCTGTCAAGATTTAAATAAAACAGCTATTAATCCATCAGTGGTAGCTGAGGAGACTAACAGATGCCTGAAGCGACGCCTGGAGTAACAGAATCCCCTCGCAAAACTATGAATAGTTTTAACTTGCTGCTCTTTTCTCACGAAGGGGGCATCTCGGGGGCATTTTGTGAGAAATGCTCCTGGTTTTCATATAAAAGCCAGGGCGCAGAAGAAATACCAGAATAGCAGGATCAGAAGTGACACATAAAATGTTAGAAGAGCTACCTTCAAGGCGGCATGCAATCCATCCAGTAGCACAATGCCGGCTCTTCAAACCGCCTTTAAACAGCGGAACAACAGTGCCCGGAAGGGCGTAATCAAACCATCCTCATAGCTGGTGGTCGTGACCAGGATTCTTACAGATGGCAGCTGCTTCCTGGTGGTCTATGCTTTCCGGCAACAAAAAATCGCCAGAGAAACTCTGACGATTTTCACTGCGGATAACAGGAGTTGAACCTGCATGAGTGTTACCTCACATGGACCTGAACCATGCGCGTCTGCCTATTCCGCCATATCCGCAAGTGACGTCATTTTATCACGTTGCGTCTTTGTTTGTCAAGCGATTTTTAAAATGTCGATAAACGTTGAATTTAAAGGAAAAATCACGCTATAATGATTTCATCTTATCTCGAATTACTTCGTTGTACCGTCTTTCAATTTCTTCCCTGTTTATGAGGTAAATGGGGGTACTTTGTGGGGTACTTTGTGGGGTACTGGAAAATCACATTGCGATATTGGTTTTACTGAGTTCCTCCGCCTTTGTGTTTGGCATAACATGCGCGTATAAGTCCATTGTCATCTTTAAACTACTGTGGCCCAAGATTGTTTTCAGAGTCTGTGGCTGCATTCCCTGTTCAATGCACCTGGTCGCGAACGTATCCCTAAAGGCATGTACAGAGAACGGTTTAAAATCAATACCATCTGCATTGATGTTCTTAACAATGTTAGCAATACAGACATCAACATTGTTGTAGTTTGTCATCGTGCCTCTGGTGTTAGGAAATATCCACGTTTCCTTGCAAGAAAGAATTCTGTTCTGTTCCTTCTGCCATTCAAATTCATCATTTGAGGATAGTGAATATCCTCTATATGAATATTCAAAAAATTGAGACATCGCTGATTATCCTCAGAATGTCAGTTCGTCTCAATTGAGGATAAAAAACATCCGCAGATATCCAAGTCCGCAGATCTGAGGATATTATCGGCTGTCTCATTTTACGAAGGACCTCCGTATGAGGATATTTAGTATCCTCAAAACAACCACTTCTTAATATAGAGGCAATGGACTGTGACCGTCATGGCTTTGAAAAGATATTCGCCAGGATCGCCATGGCTTTTGTACGGGCAGTCAGCGGCAATCGTTCTGCCGTTTCCTGATCGCCTTTGCTGCAGATTAAACTATTTGCAAATATAGTGATTCTGCCGATACAAGAAATATAATTCGGAAGGTAAATTCAGAAAAAGCCTGTAAATTCCACACGTCACCTTCCGTTTTCCGGGCAAATCATTGAAAACCCGGAAGGTGATTTCAGAAAAAGCCTGTAAACTCCATACCCGACCTTCCGCCGTTGGCTAAAGTGCACCTTAGGCGGATACGCCTGAGCCAGACGCCGGCGGATTTGTATCCGTTATTTCAGAAAGGCGCCCGCTCAAGGTGCACATACGCCAGAAATTGCCCGTAACTCCATAATGGGCCGTGATCATGTTGGTTCCGGCTCTGTAAATGGCACTTCCTGGCAGAGCTCTGCGCCGGAGATCTTCAGCTCATCCGCGGAAACATCGCAGGTCAGATACAGGATCTTCACTCCTTCCTGCACGGCCCTTCGCAATGCGGCTCCGAATTCCGGGTGGGTCCTGTCATTCGGATAGACCCTGCGGACGCCGGGATGGCAATCACAAAAGCCACATAGGACTCATATCCTTCCTTTCCGGCGCTGACCAGTTCCTGCAGATGCTTTACACCCCGCTCGGTCGGCGCATCCGGAAAATATCCCCGTCCGCCGATCGCCAGGGTACAGCCTTTTACTTCTATAAGGATCCTGCGTTCTGCACATTCCAGATAGAAATCCACCCGGGACCTGCCATAGGAATACTCCGGTTTCAGAAAGCTGATTCCCGGAAAGAGGGAGAAGGGCGCTCCAAAGCCCCGCGTTTCCGAAGGCACTTGTTGATTCCTGGAGCCCCGCGTTTCTAAAGATACTTGTTGATTCCCGGCCTCCAGCCATTCCCGGACCACCTGATTGCAGGCCTGGCTGTCGAGATTAACCCAGCCGCATCCTTCCCTGTAAACAGCAATCAGATCGTAGCGGGTCTTCCGGGAGGGATTGCTGCATTTCTGCAGCGAAGCCTTTACCCCATCCTGCAGCAATTCCCGGCACCGGCCGGTATTTTTTACATGAACCGATTCTTCCTTCCCGTCGATTTCCACGATGGCGACAAACCGGTTGATACGTTTTCGGAATATTCCGGGCACAATATTGTCATATTTCATTGCCAGATTCCTCCCACATAGTTCCAGGTCTTTCCCATCATCCGAAAGGTCGTTTCCTCATCCGAAAAGTCCTTCCTTATCTGAAGGACTTCCTTGTCAGTCCCGGATCATGTTACCGTCCCGGACCTCCCGGAAATCCGCCTCCCGGAAATCCGCCTCCCGGGAAACCGCCGGATCCGCCGGACCGCTCTGTCACCGTCAGATCGGCCGATGCCCGCAGGGAATTGCTCACCCGGGACAGCGGAATCTCAAAAACGTACTCCCCAATGGCCAGGGTACAGGTACTTCCCACCTCCAGTTCCGGGCAGCTGAATACAATCGAATTGCCGCCGGAAGCCGGCGTATGGCGGAACAGCTCCGTCCCATCCGGGGCGGTCACCGTAATCAGGGTCCCCGCAGGGTAAGATGCCGGGAACGTAATCAGGAAAGAGCATTGTTCTGAATTGGAGGAAAATCCCTCCGCCATGCCCGAAGCTCCTCCTGCAAACACCATTCCCCCGGCGATCCGGATCACGCCGCCGTTCTCCGTTCCCCCGTCCAGGGGTCCGTTCATGCTGCTGGTCGGCCCGTCCACAATTACCGTACCGCCGGTGACCGTAATATTGGCGTTGGAGTCCAGACCGTCTCCCACGGCATTGACATAGACCTCTCCGCCGGAGATATTCAGGTTCGGCGTTTCCTTCGTTTTGGCCGTTTCCCCGCCGCCGGGTCCGCCGAAGCTGCTGCCTCCGTTGGCATTGAACCCGTCGTCATTGGAGGCCAGTGTAATGGAGCCGCCCGCAATATTGATCTGGTTGGCCTCTATGCCTTCATAGCTGGCCAGGATCTCCACATTGCCATCAAGAAAATCGATCTGGACATCAGAATGGAGGCCGTCGTCTCCGCTGCTGATCTGAATGTCCCCGCCGGCGATCTGAAGGAGTCCTGCACAGTGAATTGCGTCGTCCGGACAATCCATCCGGATCGTTCCGTCCGTGATCGTGATCGTGCCGTCGGATTTGATGCCTTTCCGGCTGACGGAATTCTGCCGGTTTCTGCCGGAGGGGCCGTCGAAGGATTCCCCTTCCCCGGCTTTATGCTTATACTCACCTTCTGCTTTCAGATCCAGGGTTCCGCCGCTCACGGTTACATTTTCAACCGCAAAGACCGCATCCTGATCGGTATCAACCCGGATCTCTCCGCCGCTGATCTGAACCGAACGGTCTGATTTGATGCCGTCCTTTCCGGTGCGCATGGAGACATTCCCTTCACAGATCTGTATATCAAGAAGCGCCTGAAGTCCGCTCTTGTCGCTGTCGATCTCCAGAGATCCACCATTGATCATGATCTCACCTGCTGCTTCCGACGCAAGCTCCGCCTCCCGGATTACCTCGCCGGTATCCGGATCTTTCACTTCCTGCGCGGCAATCTCTTCGTCCCGTCTGGCCTGAATCCCATCGCCTCCGGACTGGATCTGAACCGTCCCTCCATCCAGAATAAAGGAATCTTTCACTTTGATTCCGTCATTGGCAGAGACGATCCCGACCTTTCCCGCCTCGATCGTCAGAGCTCCGGAAACATGGATTCCGTTATTGATGTACCCGTTCACCGTCAGGCTTCCTTCTCCCCGGATCGTTGTAACCGCCCGGGAGTGTAGGGCGCCGCCGGAGGGATCTTCCTGCTGATCTTCCTCTTCGGCGGTCTCCTGGCCTGACCCGGCCGCCGATCCCGCCTGGCCTGCTTCATTCGCCGATCCCGCCTGATTACCCGGATCCGCCTCTTCTGCCACATCCTCTGACTCTTCCAGAGTCCCGCTGGTCAGTACATTTTCCGTCCCCCCGACCAGATAGATCAGAAGCTCTCCGGTCTTTTTGACCTCCAGGGCTTCCCCGGATTTATTTTCCACCTTCAGCCCGTTCAGCGCCAGAACCACCGATTTTTTCTTTGCGGAGGACACAAACAGCCTGCCTTCCAATTCTCCCGAAAGAATATATGTTCCCTGCTTTTCCAGACTCAGGTTCTGCCCGTCAAAGGAAATCCGTTCCTGTGCCAGTTCCTCTTCCGACAGTACGGCATCCGAAGCGGCATATCTTGCCTGGGCTTCCTGCCCCTGCACATGGATTGCAATCGCCCTGTCATATCCCGGCAGTTCAGATAGTTCCTGCGCAGCTGCGGCATTTCCCCTTATTCCCGAAAAAAGGCTGACCCCCAGACTCAGTCCCAGCACAGCTGCCAGGATCATATTCCGTTTTTTCATCTTCTTCATCTGACTTCTCCTTTTCTGTGGACCGTCATAATGAGTTGATTATACTTTTTTCTCCATTTCTTTACAATTGCCAGTTTTCCGTGCGGAAATGGCGTGGAAATGGCCTTAAAACAGCATCGAGTCCGCTGCAGCGTTGAAGGCGCATGCGAACTATGATATATTGAGTCAGGAAAGAGAACGGAGGGATCAGACGATGCTTACAATTGATGCTTTAAGAGAATATGGCGCGAATGTGGAGGAAGGGTTATCCAGATGTCTGGGAAAAGAGGATTTCTATCTGAAGCTGGTGAATATGGCCCTCCGGGATGCAGGATTTGACAAACTCAAAGCTGCGGTTGAAGCCAATGACAAAGAGGCTGCTTTCGAAGCGGCCCATGCGCTGAAGGGCGTTCTCGGCAATCTGGCGCTCACCCCGATCTTTACTCCGGCTTCTGAGATGACGGAGCTCCTCCGGGCAAAGGAAGATGCGGACTATGATTCGTATCTGAAGAAGATTCTGGAAGAAAGAGACCGGCTGGCCGGCCTTGCACTCTGACAGATGCGTCCGTGCTGCGGGATCCACGTGCAGTGAAATGCGTGCGCGCCTAAAAGTAACCAAAACAGGCAATGAAAGCGGCTGTTACAATGACAGCCGCTTTACCATATTTTCGTAATGAACACAGGACACCAGGGCGGTGTCTTTTGTAATCTTTCCTTCCCTGTATAATTTCAGGAGGCTCTGATCCATCGTACACATTCCTTCGGCGGCTGCCGCCTGCATGGCGGACTCCAGCTGATGAAGCTTATCCTCACGGATCATGTTCTGGATCGCCATATTTGTCTTCATGATCTCAAATACTGCGGTCTGACCCCCGTCAACCGTCGGTACCAGCTGCTGGCAAACAACTCCTTTGAGGATCTGCGCCAGCTGGATCTTAACCTGCTGCTGTTGATTGCTGGGATAAACGTCCAGGATCCGGTTGATGGTATTGGACACGCTGCTGGTATGCAGCGTACTGAACAGCAGCACGCCGGTTTCCGCCGCCGTGATTGCTGCGGAGATCGTATCATAATCCCGCATTTCTCCCAGCAAAATCACATCCGGACTCTCCCGCAGGGCGGAACGCAGGGACTCCAGATATCCCGGGGTATCGATGGAGATCTCCCTCTGGGTCACAATGGATTTATCATGACGGTGGATGTATTCGATCGGATCCTCCATGGTAATGATATGGCCGTCCCGGTTCTTATTGATCCGGTCAAGAATGCAGGCGAGGGTCGTGGATTTGCCGGTGCCTGCTGCACCGGTGATCAGCACAAGTCCCTTTTTGGTCTCTGCCAGGGACAGGACGCTTTCCGGAATTCCCAGGGCAGCGGGATCCGGCAGACCGAACCGGATGACCCGGATCACAGCGGCTAAAGATCCTCGCTGGCGGAAAATATTTACACGGAACCGGCCCAGATTGGAGATCGCAAAGGAAAAATCGTCATCAATGCCCTTTTCCAGGTTGGTCCGTTCTCTCCGGCTAATCTCATAGATCTCATCCACCAGGACCCGGATGCTGTCCGGAAGCAGCATTTCCCCGGTCCGCTGCTGATGCCCGTGGCATTTGTAGGTCACCGGAATACCCGCGACCAGAAAGATGTCCGCCGCATCCAGATCGATCGATTGCTGTAATATTTCCTGAATCTTCATATTCCGCTCCTTTTCTCTGTCCGTTCCGGGCGCATCTGTTCCGGACGCGCATCCCGATCACTCACATTTCGGCCGCGCCTGTTCCGATGCCCGCATCCCGGGCACGTCATCTCCAGGTTCCGTCCCAGAGATTTCCGAGTTTCGTATCCTCTTCCCATTTCCGTTCCATTTTCCAGGTATCCACCGTAAAGGAACTGCTGCCCTTCATCCGGAGCGCAATGTGCAGCGTCGTATTGCCCAGCTCCAGATCTTCATGCACCAGTCCGTCCGCCTCCGGCATCAGCAGGATCCCCCGGGCCAGGTCCTCCGTGGTCTGAGCCAGAAATGTCTGTCCCTCTTTCTCCAGCTGATACCGCTGTGTCACGGTATCGGCGTATTTATTTGCCAGGCTCAGATCCGCCTGGGCGGTGGTAAACGTCAGGATCGCCAATGTGGTCATACAGATGCAGATCACAGTCAGCAGAAGTGCCAGCGGCCCCAGTTTTACAGGTACGTCTTTCATCTGTTCCCCCCTCATTTCTCCGGCGGTTCCAGAAACACCGCTGTCTCCAGAACATACAGCGGCTCCTCCGCCCCCTGCTCCAGCACTTCGATCCTGCTGGAAACCAGCGTTCCGGCATCCTTCTCCTGCGGCTCCCAGGTCACCTGCAGCAGAATCTCACCCTCCGGATCCGGAAACATTCTGTCATTGTAATTTGCCCGGATCAGTCCCGGCCGGGCAACGGCGGCATTACCGTTTTCATCCAGAAGTTCCGCGGCTTCTTCTATGCTCCGGGACGCTGCAACGGCTTCGGCGGCATTTTCCGACAGAGAAACCGCACCGGTAAGAAGCCGGGCGGACTGACTCATATTCCGGCCCAGACCGAAGATCCGGGTCAGGACCAGCAGGGCTCCGATGAAGACTACAATGAGGACCAGGGTTTCGATATAGAATCCTGTAATATGGTTTCTTTTCATGACTTGATCCCGCTTTCTTCACTTCGCAGACGGATCAGGATACTGCCTGCATCCGTCGTGATCTTCAGAAGCCCGTCCCTCGGAAACTCCGCCTGAAAAACGGCAGTTTTCCCGATGGTGACATCCATTTCCGGTTCCAGCGCCGCATCCAGCGCCATGTAAGTTTCCTTCAGTTCTCCATTGTACAGATAAATCCGTATTCCGTAATCATCATTGCTGTCCGGGATCTCCAGCACATCTCCGTATTCACTCCGGCTGACCCGGACAGACCCTTTGGCGTCATTGGCGCTGATACAGGTCTCGAAATACCCCAGCAGGGCCCTTTTCTGATTATTGTCCGACTGAACGGCAACTGCGTTTCTGTAGGATTGCGCGCCAAATACCACCAGCAGGAAAAATCCCGCCAGGAACAGGGCAGCCACGCCGATCGTATAAAACCCCAGTGCAGATCCGGAAGAACGTTTCACAGCCGGTATTCCTTTCGTTAATATGATGGTTTACTTTGCGCCAACCCGGATATCCGGCGGCATGTTGGAGGAAAATGCATCATAGGCAACATAATAATCCCTGGTATTGACCTGCAGCCCGTAGTTTTCCTCCAGATAGGCCAGATTCGGAGGATAGACGCCTTCCACCACATAACACTGCAGCGCGCTGCGGCGGACGGCTTCCCTGATCGCCGCCTCGCTCTCCTCCTTCAGATCCGTTCCGGAGCCTCCGGCAAAGGTATAGACCAGCACGCCGATCACCGCAAGCGCCGCAAGCAGCCCGATCCATCCCCTGTGTTTTTTCTTTTTATCCGAATACATTGATGACTCCTGTTTCGCTTCATCCAACCGAATTCATCATGCCGATCAGCGGCAGCATGACACTGATCAGGGACAGCCCCACCGTTAGGACCAGGATCCCTGAAAGCAGCGGATCGACGATCCCCACCAGGCGGTCCACCAGGGAGCCGCAGTTTTCTTCCAGCTGTCCGGTCAGTTTATTGAGGACGGACTCCATGTTTCCGCTTCGTTCTCCGGCCAGAAGCATCCGGCCGTACACCGGCTCGAACAGCTCTTCGTCGTAAGCCGCCTGGGCAATGCTGTGGCCCTCTTCCATCCGCAGCGCGCATTTTTTCAGTTTTTCCTCCACCGGTCTGCAGTCCGTCATGGGAATGCTGGAAAGTACGGCTTCATCCTGCATTTCTCCGCTGGCAAGAAATGTGGAAAGGGCCCCTGTGAACCGGAACATTCCCATATTTTCCAGAATGGACGCGCACAGCGGGATTTTCCAGAGAATGGATTCCACGATGTTTCTTCTGCTGCTGTTCCATAAAACGATCCCTGCGATCAGGGCCGCCGCCACTAAGATCATGATCACCAGAGCGAACCAGCAGAAGATATAGGCCCACCGCACATATCCGTAGGAGGAGGCGGTCAGGCTCCCGGTCAGATTGTTGTATACATCGGTAAATGCCGGCAGCACCATCGCCAGCATCACTGCCAGCACAACGATGATCAGGATCAGCATCACCGCCGGATAGGTCACTGCGTTTCTGAGCTTTTCCGAGATCGTTTTCTGGTCCGCGTAGTACCTGGACAGACTGAACAGGATATCCTCCAGATGTCCGGAGGCTTCTCCTGCCGAGATCATCTGGATGGCGTATTTCGGAAAAATACCGCTCTCTTCCATTGCGCCGGACAGTCCGGATCCCTGTTCGATCTTTTCCTTCATCCCGGCCAGTCCCTGCTCCAGAACGCCCCCGGAAGAAGTATGGCTGCTCAGGAGCAGTTCGATCGCCTCATCCGTCTGAATGCCGGAACGCAGCATCATGGCCATGCTTTCGCAGAAAGCGCTGACACCAAGATTATCGAGTTTGCGTTTGCTCATGGTCCTTCCTCCACCTGCTAATAAAAATACAGATCACTGTAATTGTCTCCATCGCCTATAAAGGTGCCGTCCGCTCCGTTGGCGGAAAAGGTCAGATCCAGCCGGTTCCAGCTGCCTTCGGACACCTGATAATCCACCGTAACCCAGCCGGTCTGTTCTGTATAAAACATATTCCAGGCATGATACAGCCCGTCCGGTGACACATAGCCGAAGATCACCTTGGCCGGAATCCCCTGGCTCCGCAGCATGGATGCCGCCAGGGACGCGTAATCAAAACAGATCCCCCGTCCGCTCTCCATGGTTTCATCCGGCACCGGCAGATATCCGGACTGCACGGTCTGAGCCTTTTCCTGATCATATACCACATTGGCACAGATAAATTCAAAAACTCCCGATACGACCGCCAGAGCATCCCCGGCTCCCTGCGCAATCTCCCGGGCCTTGATCACACATGCGGAATCTTCCTGATAGTCCGCGTAATCATTGGACCTTAGAAATGGCTGGTACGGATCCTCCAAAACGACCTGGCAGGAATCGGAACACATGACGGCGTATTTGCTCTCGGTCACATTTTCCATCACCCGGAACAGATACTCCCCGTCCCCCGACTGAAGCGGCAGGATAGAAGGCGTTCCGTCATTATGAATATCGTAGGTATAGGTGATATCTTCCTTCAGAACCTGGAATTTCAGCCTGTTCTCCGACCGGGCTGAAACTGCCACATACCCCTGGCTGACCGCGGACAGATCCAGCTTCGCGCTTCCATAATCGATGGCTGCGTCTTCATGGAAGGAAGACTCGTGATACGCCGGGGCCTGCCAGCCCATCACCCTCGCCGGAACAGCCAGGTATACAAAACAAAGCACCACCCATACCGGAAGCGCCAGTCGAAGTATTCTCTTTATGTGTGCCCCGAAGGCTGGCCACTGCTGGAGACTGGCCTCTGTTCTGCGGCCGGCCGGCTGCCGGCGGTTGACCTCTGTTTTACGGCCGGCTGGCTGCTGGCGGTTGGTCTCCGTTTTACGGCCGGCCGGCTGCTGGCGGTTGACCTCCGTTTTACGGTCGGCTGGCTGCAGTGTCCGGTTCATCCCTGTCATCTGTCTTCCTGTCTGCTGCATTTCATTTGCCGCGGCCTGTTCCTTCCGTTTTCCCGCAGCCCTGTCTCTCCGGGCTGCCCGCCGCCGGCCAATTATCAATTTTATACACTAACATCCGGAAACAATCAACCATCTGTACCCATCGGTGTCTCGATGCCAGCTGGTGTTTGGTTGGTCCCGTCATTGCCCGATGCCAGCTGGTGTTCCTCTATACCCCATCGGTCCCGGCTGCCGGAGGTGCTGCTGACGGGTGATCTACCGCAATGCTCGACGTTTTTGACAATGGCTGCCGAAAAAATGCAGCAATGCGTGAGATTTTCGGCAAAGCCCGCTCGAGACCCCGGATTTTGACGAAAAATTGCAGCATTGCGTGAGATTTTTGACAGAAACGCCTCTCAGAGAGGTTCCTTGACGAAAAATTGCAGCATTGCGTGAGATTTTCGACAGCACCTGCCGAAAAATTGCAGCATTGCGGAAATCCTCCCATCTTTGACTGCTTTCTTGACGGGTTTCGGTCTAAAATACGGGAGCGGGATTTTCGGTGCGGATATTTTTGACGGTTGCAAATGCGCGGTTTCCCTTTATAATGAAAGCAGTACCGGGGACACAGTACCGGGGACCCCCGGCAGGACGACGACTTTAATGAATGGATGCGTGCATCCTCCTGAGGCCTTTGGGGATCCGCCTTTGAGACCGGCCCGAATGGATATTTGCGGAGACATGAAATGAATACAGAAATCAGTACGCAGGATGCCCTGCAGGTACGTATGCTCGGACGTTTTTCGATCACATGGAAAGACCAGATTCTTGTGGGAGGCGCGAATTACAGCGAATCGCAGTTTGTTTATCTGATCCAGATTCTGATCCACGCGGGAGAAAAGGGCGTCAGCAGGACGGCTCTGGAGGAAGTCCTGTTCGAAGCACGGGAGATCACGAATATCCGGCATGCCACGCAGAGTGTCATTTATAATGCCAAGAAGAAACTGAAGCAGGCAGGACTCCCGGATGTCAATTACATCGAACAGAAAAACGGCGTTTTTTACTGGACAAACAAGATCCCGGTCGTGGAGGACGCGGTTGCATTTGAGGAGCTGTGCCATCAGGCGGACAAGGCGGAGGTACTGGAGGAAAAGCTCCGGCTGTATCTGGACGCCTGTTACACCTACACCGGTGAATTTCTTGCCTCCCAGGCCGGGGTTCTGTGGATCGCACAGGAAGCCAGGAGATACCATGCTCTGTTCTGTTCCGCTGCGGAAAATGCAGCCGGGCTGCTGCGGATCACACAGGACTATACGAAACTGGAGGCTTTGGGCAGATACGCGGCCCGGATCGACCCTCTTGCCAACTGGGAAGCTCTGTCCATGGAAGCCCTGACAGCCCTGGGCAGATATGATGAGGCCATCCGGCTGTACGACGATACGGTCAGATACTATATGCAGGAAGAGGGATTAAAGCCCTCCAGGAAAATGATGGATCTGCTGTCGGAACTGGGAGAGAAAATGCAGCATACCCACGAGGTTCTTGACGAGATCCAGGATCATCTTTCCGGACGGGCAGAGGGTCTTTCCGGCGGGTATGTCTGTTCCTATCCGGTATTTCAGGGAATTTACCGGATGGTGGAGCGTATGATCGAACGGGGCGGCCAGTCGATTTTCCTGATGCTGTGCACCATCGTGGACGGAAAGGGCAATGCCATGCGGGAAGGCGCCCAGCTGGAAGAGCTGTCCGCGCGGCTGGGAGAGGCGATTCAGGAATCTGTCCGCCACAGCGATGCCATCACCCGTTACGGCAAGGGGCAGTACCTGGTGCTCCTGATCAACACCACCCTGGAAAACTGTGCCGTTGTCCAGAAGAGGATCAATCACAGTTTCATTATCCGCCGTCAGAGAACCGGTGTGGAATACTATGTCAACAGCGTTCTGTCACCGTATCATTAAAGGTCGTTTCGCGGAAGGCCGTACCATAAACCGCTGCATCACTAAAAGGAGAGACTCTGGTCAATGAATCAACCGCAGGCAAATACGTCACAGATATATATCGGAACACAAAACGGAGTTGTGGTCTGTGTGGACCGGATCCTCCGGGGAGATCTGATCGGCAAATTCTATCACAGCTACAGTCTGGAAGCGCAGGAATTTCTGAATCTGGGACATTTGCTGTTTCAGATGGAAACTCTGTTCAACGAACTGAAATTCCCCTATCCTTCCACCAACGAGCGGCATTTTCACGAAAATCCATCACCGGACACCGGCAGGGCTGCCAACCGCAGCTATCATGAAGAAAAGAGAGAAAAAATCATGAATGATGAACAATTACTGATGAAACACGGGGATCTCGGCAGCTTTATCATCCGGGTTCAGCATCGGCAGAACAGCAGCTGGCAGGGGCGAATTACCTGGATCGAAAAAAACAAGACGGTCTATTTCCGTTCCGTATGGGAAATGATGAAACTGATCGAAAATGCCATCGATTCTGTGGCTCCCCGGGAAAACGAAGAGCCGGAACCTGGCTGGCCCGACTCTGCGGAATAAACAGTATTTCCTGTTTCGCGGTATCTCTGATTCCGCGGTATTTCTGACTTACCGGAATCTCTGACTCGCGGCGTCTCCCGTTTACCGGTTCCTGCGGTGTCCCTTCCGTATCTTCCGGATCAGGAATACTGCCGCAAACACAAGAACCGCGATGAGGATCA
The DNA here is from genome assembly GCA_017459985.1 of Parasporobacterium sp. GTDB lineage: Bacteria > Bacillota > Clostridia > Lachnospirales > Lachnospiraceae > RGIG5612. The sequence continues at coordinate 34,541 of JAFUBX010000037.1, read as the reverse complement.
GCCAAATCCAGCTGGCCGAGATCCAGATGACCAGATTCTTCAGAAATGTGGTGAATCCCCGGATCCCCTGACTGAATGCCAGGCCGATCTTACCTCCGAAGGTCAGGGGCGCTTCCTCGACAATGGTTTCCTCAACCTCCGCAAGGTTCACGGTCACCGTCGAATACTCCACTCTGGAATCATAGTATTTGAGGGATCCGGTGTAACTGTCGATTTCCCACTGCACATTGGAGATCGCTTCTTCTATGGAAATAATGTCTTCCATATCCTCCGCTTCTCCCAGCAGCTGATTCAGCCGGTCCAGCTTGGCTTTGGCAGACGTCAGCCTTGACTGGATATCATAATAATTCTCCGAGACATCATCCGCGCTCCGGTTCATATAGGAAATGATGCCGATCCCTTTCATCTCCTCCAGAAAAGCTTCCAGCTTCCCGGCGGGAACCCGTACCGTATAGCTGGCATTCCGGAGAGATCCCATATTGGCAGCGACATACTGGTTCTCACTGTATCCGCCGCTGCTTTCAATCAGCTGATCGAGCTGATCGACCGCATCATCAAAGGCTGTGGTCTGCACATCCATATAGACATTGTAAATAATCTTGGGCTGCATGGTCTCTTCCGCAGCAGTCCCCGGCTGAATGGCACTGGCGGATCCCAGGATCCCGCCCGGCGCAGACTGATTCATGGAAGCATCCGCCATAAATGCGGACTCCTCAGCCATCTCGTAATCACTGAACGTCTCTTCCGCATACAGCGGCATATCCTCCGCTGCCGCCTCATACAGGACATCCTGGCTCAGATACGCGCCGGTGTCTGCGGTCTTGCCGTAATACCGGTCGGAAGATGTCGCTGTGGAGTTCCGGCCGGAATCCATCATCTGTAATCCGACCACGGAAAATACCATCGATACGGCAAGACAGGCACAGGCAGCGATCGCGACCACCTTCCATATCCGGAGATGCCCTGAGACCGGACGGTAATTCACAGCCTCTTCGATATATTTATCATCCACTTCGTTCAACGCCTGAACAAATACTTCTGCTTTCATATGATTCCCCGCTTTAAATATGATATCCCTCAGACTGCAGATATTCCCTGAGCCTGCTGCGTATCCTGGTCAGTTTCACAGATACATTCTTCTCGGAAATCCCGGCTGCCCTGGCGATCTCCTCATAGGAGTCGGCAAAATAGTATCTGCGGATAAAGACGACCCGGTCTGTCTGTTTCAGTTTCTCAATAAACCGGTTGATCGTCCGGCTCAGCTCCTTCTCTTCGTATTGCTGCTCCACGTCCTCCGAAGAACCAAGACACCCTTCCAGTTCTTCCATGGCGACCTCCATGGAACTATTCCTCTTGTCCGCAGTGTTATACCGGAACTTCTTAAGGGACAGATTCCTTACGATCCGGCACAGATACGCCATCAGTGATTCCGGCCTGTTGGGCGGAATGCTGTTCCACACGCCCAGATAAGCATCATTGACGCATTCTTCACAATCCTGGGCATTATTCAGGATATTCCCTGCCAGTTTGTAGCACAGTCTGCCGTATTTGCTGCTGATCGCTTCCAGTGCCTGTTCGGATCTGTCGAAAAGCAGTTCTATAATCTGTTTATCTTCCATGTCTAAGCCTTTTTTTGTCCTGGCCTCTGGTTGTTGTTCTGTCCGGCGTTCCCGCCCGGTCTGCTTAAGTTGCCTTCCTGCAGAACAACATCTGGTCAAGAGATCTCTGTTTATTATGTACCCCTGATAAACAGGATACTACATCATATTTCGAAATATTTTAATATCTTTTTGGAATTCTTCGAAAATAATGTGATCCCCGGCAGTTTTCCGGCGGCCCTCCAGGCTGCTTTTTAGCTGTTTCCGGGCAGTTTTTCGGCGGATCACAGGTTCCGGATCCGGACGAGCTGCTCATTATCCCATTCGCAGGCATATCCTCCTGCATTTTCCGGATTCCACTCATAGTAGGTTTTCTTTTCCCGTGCCCGTCCGGAAAGGATCGACATCACGGTCCCTCCATGCACCACAAACGCAGCTTTCTCCACAGGGCATCCCTTCGCCTTCCGTTCGTCCAGAATGCAGATCGCTGCGTCGAACCCCCTCCGGCACCTTTCCGTAAACTGCTGTTTGCTCTCTCCGCCTGGAACAGGAGCCTCGCACAGACTTTCCAGCCATTCGCTGTATTCCGGGGAATTTTCCAGATCTCCTTTGTACGCCCGATTTTCAAAGATCCCGAAATCCATTTCCGCCAGCTCCGGAATCAGGATCCTCTCCGCATCCGGAAACAGGATCTGCGCCGTCTGCACACAACGGAGCAGCGGGCTTGTAAACACCAGCTCCGGATCCCTGCCGAAAACCCCGGCTTCCCGCTTGTGCCGCAGGATTTCCCGTCCCATGTCACACAAAGGCTCGTCCGTTTTCCCGATGTATCGTTTTTCCAGATTCCCGGCGGTCTGTCCGTGCCGGATCAGCAGCAGTTCCATTGGTGCTCCTCTCCCTGTTTTTCCGCAATGCTGCAATTTTTCGGCAGCCTCTGCCGAAAATCTCACGCATTGCTGCAATTTTTCGGCAAGGAGTCTCTCTGAGAGGCGTTTCTGCCAAGAAACTCACGCATTGCTGCATTTTTTCGGCAAAATCCGGGTCTTTCGAGGGTGTCTGCCGAAAATCTCACGCATTGCTGCATTTTTTCGGCAGCCGCTGTCAAAAATGTCGAGCATTGCGGTAACGTTGCCGAAAATATCGAGCATTGCGGTATTCGCCTTGCAAAGCCCCTGTCCGATGGCCCGACGAACCCGGCAATCCCGACGATCCCGGCAATCCCGGCGGTCCCGACGCCAGACGATACCGAAGACCCGGACGGCCCGGAGAACCCGGCGATCCCGACAATCCCAACGGCCCGGGCGGTCAGGTGATCAGGTTAGCCAGCAAAGCAGCGCTCAGCACGGTTCCGAGTTCCGAGAGCTGCAGGAACCATCCCGCCAGATCCCCGGTGATCCCGCCGAATTTCCGGTACGACAAAAACCTGTAGTAGGCAAAGAGACACAGATTGACCAGCAGCGCCACAAGGCCACGGAGGCCCCCCAGCAGAATCATGAACAGCGCGCTTACAACAAGGTATACCACCATGGTGACCATGACCCGGTATCCCTGAGCGGTTCCGGAAAATGCATTCAGCATGCCGTTTTTCTTTGCGCTCCGGAACATCACCACTGCCAGTGCGGAAAGGCTTCTGGACAGCACAAACCCAAACGCCACGATCCACAGACTCCGGTAGCTGACAATTCCGGTAAATGCAGCCGCATACACCACCATATACAGAACCACCGAAATCACAGCGAAGGCGCCGGTATGGGAGTCTTTCATGATCTCCAGCATCCGTTCCCGGTCCTGATGGGAAGACAGCGCATCCACCGTATCGCAGAATCCGTCCAGATGGATCGCTCCGGTAACCAGCACGGGAATCACCGCCGCGATCACCGCCGCCAGCAGGGAGGGGCAGCGGATCAGGTGCTGCAGAAACATCCAAAGTATTTCCAAAGCTCCGATCACCGCACCGACCAGCGGAAAGAAGCACAGGGCATATTTCATATTCTGCTCTGTCCATTCTGCTTCCGGCACCGGGATCCTGGAGTAGGTCCGGAAGGCAATCCATAAACTGTTCCTCATATTAACCTCCGAATCGAAGAATGTATTCTTCGATGTTTTTTACATTTTCGCTCCTGATCATGTGGGTCATCTGGCCGTTCCGGGCGGGATTGGGAATCTCTTCCTCCGAAACGATCTTGGTTGAGCTTCCCGCGCCGCAGCCGATAATGCTCTGCAGTTCTTCGATGATCAGAATATTGTACAGACCTTCTTTTCCGGGCCGGGCATATCCGATATTCTCAAAATTGCCGGCAATGCTCTTCTGCCGGTAGAGATAGTAGGGTTCCATTCCCATTTCTCCGGCACAGTCATAGGCATCCCGGATCATTCGGCTGATGTCGGAGGGACCATCGCCCTCCTGCAGATCCGCCGGCTGCCCCGACTCTTCCCTCCGGCTCAGCTTCTTTGCAATCCCCATGGCGGAGGAGCGTTTGATGGCCAGGGAATGGACCGTCAGGCTGTCGGGCCCCATTTCACGGATCTGCCGCAGCGTATCCCGGACATCCTCGTTGGTCTCTCCGGGAAGTCCCATGATCAGATCCATATTGATATTGTCAAATCCCATTTCCCGGGCCATCCGGAACGCCTCCCGGACCTGCTCCACGGAATGGGATCTTCCGATGGCCTGCAGCGTCTTCGGCTGCATGGACTGGGGATTGATGGAAATGCGGGTCACGCCGTGCTGCCGCAGAATCTCCAGTTTGTCCCTTGTAATACTGTCGGGCCGCCCGGCTTCCACAGTGTACTCCCGGATCACGCCGCAGGCCAGCCCCTCTGCGATCCCGAAAACCGAATCCGCTTCATCCAGCAGCCTCTTCAGCTGCTGCGTTTCCAGCGAAGTCGGCGTTCCTCCTCCGATATAGACCGTGGAGGGAATTCCGAAGCCTTCCTTTTTCTGCCGCATCTCATTAAAAAGGGCATCCAGATAGGGATCCACCCTGTCCCGGTATTTTCCGATCGCGCCGGAACTGAAGGAGCAGTAGCTGCAGATACTGGGACAGAAGGGGATGCCGATATAAAGACTCCAACCCGGAAGATATTTCCGGGACCGGAAATCCGCTGGGCTCAGTTCCCGCTCCTTCCAGGCGATCCGGTATGCCAGCTCTGCCTTCTCCCGGCTGACAAATCTCTCCCGGCCGAACCATTCCGAGAATTCTTCCATTCCGCTTTGCTGCTGCACCTCCGGATGCTCCCGGAGCCACCCGGACGCCAGCTTGGTCGGCCGTACGCCAGTCAGCATCCCCCAGGGCAGGTCCTGCCCCGTCAGATTGCGGAGGGTTTCATACAGAGAGCGTTCCCCGTCCACCCGGTCAAGCACCACCTCTCCCTCCAGACGGACCGGCGTTTTCTGGCAGGGATTCACTTCAGACGTCACTTCCCGGTCCGGATAAAAGGCCTTCACCAGATGGTATGCATAATAGATGATTTGATTGCTGCTGCAAATGACCCTGATCATTAATCTATTCCCCGGTAATGATGTCCCCGGGTGTACTCCCCGGGCTTTTCGCCATGCAGGATCCGCTCCGTCTCTTCCCGGTTCTCGACCGTAAAATCCAGCAAAATGTCAGAACCGATCTGTTCCTTCGGCTTATCCAGCATGTAAGTACACATTCCATTATAAATGGTACTGCTGCACTGACCGCATCCGGCGACGGCGATAAACCGCCCGCCTTTCTCATCCCGGAAAGCGATCCGTTTCTGCGCGCAGTCCGAGTAATTTCTGCTCAGGCACTGATTGGTAATCATCAGAGGCTGATACCCATAGGCTTTGTAAAGAAACCGGCCTGCTGCGCCTGCAGACCCGGGTGCTGTATATGCAGATTCCGGCGCTGTATATGCAGATTCCGGCGCTGCGTCTTCCATTTCCGGAGGCAGGATCCTCTCAAGGGAGGATATCATGTCCCTCTGTTCCGCATCGGTCAGTTCATCACTGCACAGGAATCTCATCTGAGGAAACCGCTCCAGATAATACCGGATCGCTTCGCTGTTATAGGCATACAGAAAAGCATCCGCAATCAGCGCTCCCTGATAATCCAGATCCTGAATGAGGCCCAGTTCGTCCGGATTTTTGACGATCAGCCCCACTCCCTCCGGCAGGGACCGGAGCGTCTGCTCCACCGCCGAAACCCGGGACTGCCGGAGCACATCCGGGAGGCTGAGATACCGTTCCCGAAACAGGGCTGTTATCCGCCCGAAAAGCTCCCGGTCTTTCAGGACACCCGCCAGCTCGTAATCCAGGAGCAGCGCATGAACGTCCCGGAGCAGGGCGCCGCTGCCCGACAGAGAGTCCCCGGCACCTGGCTGCACGGCGCCGCTGCCCGGCAGAGAGTCTCCAGCACCTGGCTGCACGGCGCCGCTGCCCTTCTGCAAGACCGGTCCTTTCTGATCCGCCTTCGCGGACAGCACTGTATTCAGCTGTTCCCTCGTTCTGACCCGAATATATATCCTTCTCATCTTATTTCCGATAGTATCTGGCGGCAAGCGCTTGTTTGAACTGTTCCACGGCTTTCCGCCGCAGCGCGTTAAATTCGCTCATGGGAATAAACACATCCGGATCCATTTCACAGTCCGCGTCCAGTTCCACATGGGTTCCGCCGGTCCGGCTCAGTTTTTCCAGAAGGGACTCTCTGGTGGAGGGGCTGCTGGCAGCCTGCTCCACCGAACCTCCTTCGACACGGACCGTGACCGCCCCGTCCCGGGATGTCAGCCGGATCTGCAGCGGAGCTCCTTTTCGGGCAATCACGACAGCCTTTGCCGGAACCTTCCGTTCCCGCCGGATCAGATCCTCCTCAACGCTGTCCAGCAGCTGCTGATTGCGGGTCCGGAAGACTCTCATCCCCGGCCGGATCTTTTTCAGTTCCTTTCCCTTCAGGATCAGAATTCCGTCCCCGGCGCAATCCACCGGAGAAGTCAGCTCAACTCCGGCTTCTTCGATCTCCAGTACATCCTGCCTGTGCACCGGGTGGGTCAGTTGGATCGAGACATCCGGTCCCTGCACCTTCTTTACCTTCCCCAGCAGCAGGCCTGTATGATTGGGCCGTTCCGGGGTGATCATGGGGCGGCCCTTCTCTGCTGTGAAGGAGCTGCCCTTTTCACTGACCGGCTCCTTCGGGAAATAGTAGCCGGAGTAAAATCCGCCCCGGTTGTAGATATCCTGCATCCTGAGAATCAGCTGATCCGCCAGTTCCCGGTACTCCCCTCTGTTCCGCTGCGAATCTCCGGATGACAGATACAGATTCCTTGCTCTGCGGTATGCGTCCACCGTTGCTGCCACGTAGGAGGGATTCTTCATTCTGCCTTCGATCTTAAAGGAATCGATTCCCGCATCGATCAGCTCCGGAAGCTCCGCCAGCGTACAAAGATCCTTCATACTCATGATGTATTCCCGGACCGGTTTCCGGTTCTGCCCATCTGCACTCTCCGTCTTCAGTTCGTAACGCTGCCGGCAGGGCTGGGCGCACCGTCCCCGGTTGCCGGATCTGCCGCCCAGAAAACTGCTGAACAGACATTTTCCGGAATATGCATAGCACATCGCTCCATGAACAAAGGACTCGATCTCAATGTCAACCTGGCTTTTGATTTCCGTGATCTCCCTGAGGGTCAGCTCCCTGGCAGGCACGATCCGGGTGAATCCGAGGGATTTCAGAAATTTCGCTCCGTATACGGAGGAAATGCTCATCTGGGTGCTGGCATGCAGCGGCAGATCCGGAAATGCATTTCCGAGGATCCTTGCTACTCCCGGATCCTGGATGATCACTCCGTCCAGCCCGGTCTCACAGAAGGGCCGCATATACGACTCCAGGGCACTGATTTCCTGCTCCTTTAACAGCGTGTTAACCGTCATATAGACTTTGACATCGAACAGATGGCAGAACTCTATCGCCCGCACGACTGCATCCGCGTCAAAATTACCGGCAAATGCCCGGGCGCTGAACAGACTGCCTCCCAGATACACGGCATCACAGCCGGCGTTGACGGCCGCCTTCAGGGCGCCTTCGGTCCCGGCCGGTGCCAGGATCTCCGGAATATGAAATTGCTGTTTGCTCTGCCCGGTCATTTTATATTTCCATGATCTTTCGCGTTATGCGTCTTCGGGGGCGTACGTTTCCGAAGTTGTACGTCTGTGGAGTTTTGCATCTTTGAACCCGTGCGCTTCCGGATTCGTACGTTTCCGGGCGCCGGAGGTTTTGTCATCCCTGCTCCCGGATACGTACATTATATAAATCCAGTCCCTTCCAGGCAAGAGTTAAAATGATGGTGCTTCTCCACAAATGATGGATGACTCTGACTTCCGAAATCATTGCCGGAGATCTCATAATTTCCAAATACGTTACCTGATGAAGGTGTTCGCAACTGTAATGTCTTGCGATGCAGGGAAATATACTGCGGAAGGTATTTTTAGAGAAAGCCTGTAAACTCCATGCCCGACCTTCCGCCGTCCGCTGAAGTGTACTTTAAGTGAGAACGTCTGAGCCGGACGCCGACGGCTTTGTATCCGTTATTTCCCGGAAACGGCAATTTGCGGATACAGCTGTTCTTATCTGTTGGTCTTTGGGTGATCAGTGAAATAATTGCCGATTACTATCCCTGCGCTGATCCGGAAAATGGGGATAGTAATTGGCAGTTTTTTTATATACAGTCCGAATTGCGAGGTAAGAGAGGGCCCGGATTGGACCACATATGTAATTGTTGATAAATCATATCCCTGTTTCGAAATTGAAAACAGGGATAGAAAGTGACGATTTTTCAAAATATGGTCCAAAAGGAAGGTCCTGAGAGAGACTAAACTGGACTATATATGAAATTATTGGAAAGTCTTATCCCTGTTTTCGCAAAAATGGCAGGGATAGTAAATGACGATTATTTTCAGGATGGTCCAAATGGTATGACGAAAGCAAGTATGAATGAAGTCAACGGCAGCATGGACTTTATGGCACCTCCAACAGCAGGGAAGGCACCTACCCAAGGTGCAGAAGACTCAAAATAATTGCCAAGCCTGCAGATATTATCTATAATCAGTTTCAGCAGACAGAAAAAGGAGAACCATTATGAAATTTGTGATTCAGAGGGTCACCGAAGCCAGTGTGGAGGTTGAGGGACAGGTCATCGGACAGATCGGACAGGGATTTCTGGTACTCGTGGGCGTATGCCAGGAAGATGACGCTATGGTTGCGGATAAGCTGATCCGGAAAATGCTGGGGCTCAGGATCTTCCGGGATGGGCAGGGCAAAACCAATCTGTCGCTGGACAGCGTGTCCGGATCCCTGCTGTTGGTATCCCAGTTTACCCTGTATGCCGACTGCAGAAAGGGAAATCGCCCGAGCTTTCTGAATGCCGGCTCTCCGGAACACGCGGAAGCCCTTTATGATTACACGGTCTCATCCTGCCGCAGTATTCTGGGAGACAACCGGGTAGCCACCGGTTCCTTCGGTGCGGAAATGAAGGTCTCGCTGGTCAACGACGGTCCCTTCACGATCATTCTGGACTCCCGGGAACTGTGATCTGCCTGCACAGATAAAACGGGATTCCCCTGCCGGATAGCCGGAGCGGATTCTGCGGCGCAGCCGGTCAGCTCCAGCTCATGACCAGATCAAAGATCCTGGGATCCCGGATCAGATGTGTCCAGACCGTATACGTTGCCTTATAGAAATCGTCATGGATCGGCAGATTCTGTTCAATGATCGGGCATTTGTAGGGGAGCTCCTCATCATTCCAGATCATTTCCAGTACGCCGTTTTCCCCAATCACTGGTTTCAGGGGAAAAGTACGGCACTGCAGGGGACGCAGATGTCTCGGGCAGGACGGCGCAGTCCGGCAGTTCAGAAAATACACCGGTTCCGTCCAGGATTCCGGGAATCCCAGTTCCGCCGGATCCTGGGTACTCCATTCCAGCCAGTCATTCAATTGGTACCGGTCCGGAACCCGGCGGGACTCTTCCTCCAACTGAAGTTCCTCCGTTCCGGGCATTTCCTGCGTGGATTCCCACATCAGATTCTCCATCCGATTCTCCATCCGATTTTCCGGCCGGCAAATTTCCTTCTGGCAGATCTCCTGCAGCAGTAAATGCTCTCCGGGGAACAGATAGATTCCCAGTTCCGCCGGATCTTCCCCGTCTCCTTTTCCGCAGGAACAGCAGGCGCTGCCGCACAGGGTTCCGCAGTCGTACACTTCCGTTTCCACCTGATTGAGCAGCCGGTAAACCGCTTTCCATTTTCTGACATCATCCATGCTATACATAAGGTTTTATCCTGTCTTCTCCTTCTGTGTCAGCCGGTTTGTCCGCCCGCCTGCATTTCCTTCCAGAGATGCTCTTTCATATAGGCAAACCACTCCTGTGTTTCCGGAAGATCCGACTGAAAGGTCAGCAGTTTGTCCACATATCCCTGCTCCCTTGCGATCCTTCGGCTGACAGGATATACCAGCTCGAATATCAGACACAAATGCCCCACCAGATGGTCGATCGGCGTTTTCTTCAGGTACCTCGGAACGGCGGTATGATCGAGGAAGCATTGCCGAACCTCCTGGGTAACCCGCGCTTCTTTCAGCGCCCGGGTCGTTGTATTGTAAATCTCCTCCAGCGGGGTATCCCAATTGACCCGGAAAATATCGATCTTATCCGCATCCCTCAGAATATTGCAGTACGCCGCTTCCCGGGCGGTCAGTCCCTCCTGGATCCGGTAGACTCCATGATTGCGGATGGCAAGCTCCAGGATCTCCCGCTCAGATGCGGTCATGGTCTGCTCATATGCGGGAACAAAATGTCTCAGCAGATCCTTCTGAAACAACAGATCCGCACCGAACTGAGCGTGGTCGACCGACTCCGCATCCACAAAGGTATGATAGATCCGCACCTGCTCAAACCGGCCGATATCATGAAGCATCCCGGACAGCCAGGCAAGATCCGGGTCGATCGGCGCACCCGGTTCATTCCCGCTTTGCGGTTTCTCAGGATTGTCCGAAACCGGAGGCTTTTCCGGCAGCTCTCTCGTGATCTGCGTATTCGATTTCTCCCACACCACAGGTCCGTCCGGCAACTCCCGCGTGATCTGCTCACACAGGGAAGCTACCCGGTATGTATGCAGGATCTTCAGTCTGATTTTCGGATCCTGTGCATTGTAAGCCGCGGTATATTCGCGGAAAGCTTCCGTGACCTTCGTTCTGTCCAGATTCATCTTTCTTCTTAGCTTTCTTTGTTAAAGGCTTTGACTCAAAGCCTGCGTCTCAGCATATGTTTCCTCAATCTTCTTCAGGACTTCATCATCCGCCGGAAGCCATTTCACCTGCCGCAGATCGTCCATAGGAAGCCACCGGGCAGCTTCATGCTCCAGAAGAGTCAGCTTCCCATGCTCCACCTCACACCAGAAGCAATCCATGGAAAGATGGAACTCCGGATAATCGTACTCAACGGAATGGAGCAATTCCCCCACGCGCACCTGAGTATCCAGCTCCTCCCGGATCTCCCGGACCAGCGCTTCCCGCGCCGTTTCGCCCGGCTCAATCTTTCCGCCGGGAAATTCCCACCAGTCTTTGTAGGTTCCGTATCCCCTCTGGGTAGCAAAGATCTGATTGTCCTTCCGGATCACTGCTGCCGCCACCCGGATTTTCCTTCGTTCCATTCCTGAACCATTACCTCCTGCAACTCCCGTCAGCCAAGCTTCTGATGTCATGTATTTTTCGAAATTATCAGTTTCCGCATGACTTTTCCGGCTGCAATGTCATGCGTTTTTCAAGTTTCCATTTTCCGCATGATCGTTGACCGCAATGCTGCAATTTTTCGGCAGGCCTTGTCGAAAAACTCACGCATTGCTGCAATTTTTCGTCAATAAAGCTTTCAGAGACCCCTTTCTGCCGAAAATCTCATGCAATGCTGCATTTTTTCGGCAAAATCCGGGTCTATCGAGGCTGTCTGCCGAAAATCTCACGCATTGCTGCAATTTTTCGGCAGCCGCTGTCAAAAACATCGAACATTGCGGTAACTCTGCCTCGTGCGCCGACCTCAATCCAGCGAGCTGATCATGGACCGGACGATCTCACTGCATCTGCGGGCGGCAGCCTGCTCAAATTCCTGGTAGGACACTTCCTCGGAATCGTCCGCCTTATCCGAGATCGCCCGGATGATCACGAAGGCGATCCCATTCAGATAGCAGGCCTGCGCAATGGCAGCCCCTTCCATTTCGCAGCATAAACCGCCGAATTCCTCAAGGATCCTCTGTTTCTGCTCAGAAGAAGCGATGAACTGATCGCCGGAGCAGACCCTGCCTTCGAAGACCTGGATCGCCGGAGTCCCGGAATGAGACGCTTCCTTGAAATGAGCCGCTTCGCCGGAACAGGCCGGATCCTTGGAATGAGCCGCTGCCCCGGAGCAGGCTGCTTCGACGGCCAGGGCGCGCATCTTCTCATCCGCCTGAAATGCAACAAGTCCCGTATAAGGGATCTCGCCTTTCCGAAAACCGATGGGGCTGACGTCATAATCATGCTGGACTGCATCCGTGGAGACCACGAGATCTCCGATCTCAATGCGGTTATCCAGTGATCCGGCCACACCGGTATTGATCACCCGGGTTACACCGAAACAGCTGCGCAGGATCTGCACACAGATCCCCGCATTGACCTTCCCGATGCCGCACTGAACAACCACCGCCGGCTTTCCTTCCAGAAGTCCTTTGCAGAACTCCATTTCCGCAATCTTTATAATTTCCTCTGTCTGCATGGCGTGCTTCAGAGTCTCCACCTCTTCCGGCATGGCTCCGATAATGCCTGTGACCTGTACTGATTTCTGTTCCTTCATAATTTACCTCATAAAAACTTCCGCGTCCGATTCTGAAGCGCAGTCTCTTCTGCAGCATTCTGTTCCGGCGTGCCCGCCGTTTTTTAAAATTCCTGATTTATCCCCAATAATAGATCAGATTGGAAACCGTACATGCCCCTACCAGCCCCAGGATCAATGCGATGGCGACCCAGACGATACTGATGACCAGACCTGCGATGGCGAGTCCTCTTCCGGCCTCATTGTTCTCTTTGGTCTGCTTCATGCCGATGGCGCTGAAAATGATTCCAAGGACCGGTACAAAGAACGACAGAACAAAGCCTGCGATCGCCATTCCGTTGGTCCGCTGCTGCACATACTGCACCGGCTGTGACGAATAGGCAGGGCCGGAATGAAATTCCGCTCCCACGGCCGTGTTTTCCACAGAAAACTCTTTCTCCCCAGTCTCTCCCGCTGCAAAATCCGTCTCCAGCGCCGTTCCGCACTGAGGACAGAATTTTGCATTCTCCTCCAGTTCCAAATTACATTTCGGACAAATTTTCATGCCTGATATCTCTCCTTTCCTATGTAGGACCGACCGTCCACGAAGTCCCGCCAAAGGATCCGCTACGGCCGCCCATGAAGCCCTGCTAATGGATCCGCTCCGGCCGTTCACGCTCTCCCGCCGGAAGACTCCCCGGAAAGTGCCCGCATCAGAATCTCAAGACTCTCCGTCGGAACGCAGAACCGGTCCCGGATCCCGTGGCTGCAGTCATGCCAGACCTCCTCCAGATCAAACCAGTCGACCCGTTCCACTTCCTCTTCCTGCAGGGTGAGTTTCTCCGCCTTTACCGCGCCCTGAAACAGATAAATAAAGACGAACTCGTCATCCCGGAACATTTCCCCATGAAACTCCAGGGCGTAGTTTACCCGGAAGTTTCCGATAAACCTAAACTGCTCCACGTCCGCCGTGATGCCCAGCTCCTCTCGAAGCTCCCGGACCGCGGATTCTAAAGGCTCATCCCCTGCCTGGATATGGCCGGCGGAAGAGGTGTCATACATCCCGGGGAAGGAATCCTTCTGCGCGCTTCGTTTCTGCAGAAGGATCTGCTGCTTTCCGTCCTGCTGCCGGGTGACCCAGATATGAACCGTTCTGTGAAGGATCCCGTCCCGATGGGCAATACTCCGTTCCACCATCTGTCCGGTCGGCTGACCCGATTCATCACAAATATCAAAAAACTCCATCCTGTTTCCCCTCCCAGTACTCCTTCCGGGACTTTCAGTTCCACTGTCCCAGCATCTGCCGCATCCAGGCATAGACATCCATTTCGTACACCGCATCCAGATGCTCCGAAGTCAGAACCTCCTGCGCGGTTCCGTAAATGGCTCCGTCCCCCAGATCCAGCAGCAGACAATGGGTCCCGTAAGCCCTGGCAAGGCTCAGGTCATGCACCACCGAGATCACAGCCCGGCCCGGTTCCCTGATCCAGCGGGATATCATCTCAAACACCTGCTTCTGATACACCAGGTCCAGGTGATTTGCCGGCTCGTCCAGGATCATGATATCCGGATTCTGGGCAAACAGCTGTGCCAGGAAGGTCCGCTGTACTTCGCCGCCGGAAAGATGAAGCACCGATTTGGACTCCAGTTCCTTCAGGCCGGTATCCCGGATCGCCTTCTGCACCGCCTGATAATCGGTTTCACTCTCCCCCTTCAGCGCCCCGCTCCGGTGGGCATACCGTCCCAGATTCACGATTTCCCGGACGGTAAAATCATATCCGACCGCGTGATTCTGGGCCAGAACCCCGATGTGGCGGGCCAGCTGCGCGGATTTCATCCGGCGGATCTCCTGCTCCCTAAACAGGATCTCCCCCGTATAAGGCAGCTGCCCGGAAATGCTTCTGACAATGGTGGATTTACCCGCGCCGTTGGGGCCGACGATCATCAGCCACTGGCCCTCCTCCAGGGAAAAGGAAACATGGTCGATCACCGGCTTTTCCGAATATTGCACAGTCAGATCTCTGATCTCCAGCAGCTTCATGTTACCTGCCTTTCCGGTTCCGGTAGAATATGATCACAAATACGATCGCGCCGATGAAGGACGTCACCGCTCCGATGGGAAGCTCCAGCGGACGGATGATCACCCTCGCCGCCAGATCACACAGCATCAGGAAAATGGCGCCGCCGAACAGGGAGGCCGGCAGAAGCTTCCTGTGATTAGGTCCTGTCAGCATCCGCACAATATGCGGCGTGACCAGACCGACAAATCCGATGGTTCCGCCAATCGACACGCAGACCCCGATCAGAACGGAAACGGTGACCAGGATCAGGATGCGGACTCTGCGGACATTCACGCCGATGCTTCTGGCATTGTCCTCTCCGATGGCGAACGCATTCAGCTCCCTGGTATGCAGAAGAATCAGCGTTCCGCAGACCGCCAGGGCGCACAAAAGGATCAGCGCGTTCTGATAGCTGCTCCCTGCCAGAGATCCCATGGTCCAGAAAGTAATATGCCGCACCTTGTCTCCGGCAAAATAGATCGCCAGCGTCATGATGCTGGAGGCAAACATGGAGAAAATAATTCCCACCAGGATGATCGTATTGGTGGACAGGGAATAATCCAGTTTATAGGACAGCCCCAGAATCAGCAGCAGGGACCCGAAGGCAAACAGGATCGCCATGATCATGGTCCCGGAAAAGGCGATTCCCGGGATCGTAATCCCGAAGGCAATGGAGATCACCGCTCCAA
Organism: Parasporobacterium sp.; assembly: GCA_017459985.1. GTDB lineage: Bacteria > Bacillota > Clostridia > Lachnospirales > Lachnospiraceae > RGIG5612. The sequence goes on along the minus strand of JAFUBX010000037.1, from coordinate 19,402 downwards.
GCGCCGCTCCGGAGGAGACCCCCAGAGTGGATCCGTCCGCCAGAGGATTTTTCAGCAGGCCCTGCATGGCCCCGCCGCAGAGGGAAAGGGACGCCCCGGTCAGGGCAACGCACAAAACCCTCGGCAGGCGGACCGTCAGCAGGATCGACGACCAGGTATCCCGGGCGGAATCGCCCGTCACCGCTGCAAATACGATGCGGGCGACCTCCTTTAACGGGATCCCGACACTTCCCACGGATACACAAACCGCAGCGGTCAGCACAGCTGCCGCTGCAAACAGCACATAGAGGACTGCCGGAAACGATTCTCTGCCGGCGCTGCGGTCTGTCCGTTTCATGCTGCCGGTTCCAGCTCCTGCGCCTCCTCAGCCGGTGCATCTTCCTCTGCCGGCGCTTCCCCGACCGCCTCTGCGTACACAAAATCATACAGCATCTGGGCGCCTTCCGTCAGTCTCGGCACCGGGCGGCTCAGCTCGTTGTTCTGCAGATTCAGGATCGCGCCGTTTTGAACCGCAGTCACATTTTCCCAGCCCTGACGGGACATGATCTCTTCTTCCGGAGTCGGGCCCTCCCCGAAATACATGGTAATGGTCACGATATAATCCGGGTTTCTTTCAATGACCTGCTCCTCGGAGACCTCGCCCCACTGCTCCACATCGGCAAATACATTGGTCAGGCCGATCATTTCCGCAATCTCATTCATGAAGGTGCCGTTTCCTGCTGCCCACAGGCCGTACTCCAGCGGAGATACTTCGAAATACACCGTACCGCCCTCTTTGCCGGATGCCTCTTCCTGCAGCGCAGCGAAGGTGTCCTTCATGTTCCGGATAATTGTTTCTGCTTCCTCTGTTCTTCCGGTCAGCGTTCCAATGATCTCCAGGGACTGATAGACCCCTTCAATGTCCTGGGCGTCGGAGACCACGACTTTGATCCCGGCGTCTTCCAGAGCCTTGATCTGCTCTTCCGTCTGAGCCATGGTGCTCATCAGCAGGACCTGGGGCTCCAGGGCAATGATCTCTTCAATATTGGTATCATAACCGGACTGCACGGAGGGCTTGTCCAGGACCTCTGCCGGATAATCGCAGTACTCCCCGCGGCCCACCAGCAGGTCGCCGGCTCCCAGGGCAAATAAAACCTCGCAGTCTGCCGCGGACAAAGCAACGATCCGCTCTGCCGGCTCTTCCAGCGTGATTTCACGGCCGGTCATATCCGTGACCGTGACAGGTTCCGCATCCTCCGGCTGCGCAGAACTGATTCCTGCCATTAAGACGGCTGCCATCAGGCAGGCCAGAATCATCGTGGTTATTTTTCTGAACTTCATAAAACTCTTTCCTCCTTTTTACTGCTTTTATTTCTTAATTCATTCGATCTCCAGGATCTTTCCCAGCTGTACTTTCGCCCTGATCTTCTGCCCGGCGGACAGGTTTTTCCAGATCTCATACTCTGCCTTGTAGGTCTTGCCTTCCGCATCCACGATCCAGTAGGACTCGGTCTTTGCCCCTTCCCGGCAGACGCTGCTGACTTCGACTGCGGCAAAATACGGTTCGCTGTCCTCCCCGGTGGTGGTTTCATAATGATCCGTGATCCACCGCATGATCAGATAATAGTATTTGGTCCGGTAAATGGGTTCCTGCCGGTAGATCGGTTCCTGATAGGTCTCCGAGTGGTACTCGGTCCGGTACCTGGGCGTCCGGTTCTCGATCTCTTCGAAATGTCCGTTTCCCAGATCCCGGTAAGACACGGAAGTATCATATCCGTCAAACACCTGCTCCGCGACCTGCCTTGTCCGGGTCTCGTAATGATCGAAGACGCTCTCATAGCCGTAGATCTCGCTCCTCCGGGTAATGTCATAGGCCCCGTCCGGCAGCTCCCAGCTGCTCTCCTCCATCTCCGTATAGAGCTGGACTTCCACGGTCCGTTCCCATCCGCAGGAGGCGATCTCCAGCGTTTTCTGCCTCGGAATTCCCAGGAAAACGATCAGGGCAATCACTGCCGCCAGAATCGCCAGAACAAGGAACCGGACACGTTTTCGCTTCGGTGGGGAATAAGAATCCCCCGAGGCATTTTTCGCGGCCCTCCCGGCGGAGTTTTTTGCGGCCTTTCCGGCGGCTGCATCCGCTTCCTGCTTCTGCCGCGCCCTTTCCGCCTCCTGCTGCTCCCGCCTGGATTTATTCTGGAAATAATCCTGCGTTTCCTTGTCCCTTGCAGCCCCGCAGGACTGACAAATGGTCTGAGACGCGGGATTCAGGGAATCGCAGTAGGCGCACACCCAGTCCGCCTCCCGGCTTACCTTATCCGGATCCTTTGCATAATTTGCCGGATCCGCAATATAAAACGTCACATTTTCATCCCTGGGCCGGCCGCAGTTCGGACATTCCCGCAGATCTCCCGAAATCCTGCAGGTTCCGCAGTACTGGCAGTCCCAGCATCCTACGATGATCCTCCCCATTCTTTACATTCCTCATCCTTTCCGGAACAAGTCCCCATTGATAAAACCGCATTCCGAAAGCAGATCCTCTGCTCCTTTCTGCCCTTATACTATATCATGAATTCGCCCCACTGGATATCTTCTTTCCGTCAAAATCTCAGGAATTCCTGTGAGGGTCCTGTCCCCGGAGTCATACGAAATACGTATCTTACCACGGTTTTATTTTTCACAGAATTTTAACAGACGGACGATTGCTTTTCTGTTATGGAACGGTATAATGCTATTCTAATTCTTAGTTCGAGGTATTTCTATGATCCTTCCAATCGTGGGCATTTCTGCCCTTCAGTTCTGGTTGAATGGAATGATCACGTCCATTACTGACCAGTATGCATTTGACCGAAGAAAGCTGACAGCGCTTCCGGAGGACTACGGTTTCAGGCCTTCTGAGGAAATGGTCCGGCTGCTTTCCGAGCGATTCGGCCTTACTTTTCCTGTCTGTCTGCGGGCTCCGTCTGCTTCAAAAAGGATTTCTTCCGGATACATCTGCTCTTCTGTACGGCGTCAGGGGATTCCGGAACGGAGTTTTATCCGGCTTGATTCCGGCTTCGGAATATCAGATGGAGGTTCCGGGCAATGTCAGATTTATGTTGCTTGCCCAGAGCTGTGTTTTCTTTCTGCTGCCGTGAAGAACACATTGTATCAGCAGATCCGGCTGGGATATGACCTTTGCGCGATCTACGCGGAAAATCCGTCCTCACAATACGGACAGCACAGCCGGCAGCCCCTGACTTCGGTCGGGAATATCCGCGACTATCTGGACAATGTCACCGGATTTAACGGACTCCGCAGAAGCCAGGCTGCTGCAAAATACATCCTGGATCGCTCCAACTCCGCAAAGGAAACTCAGGTGGCCATGTACAGCATCCTGCCCTTTCATCTCGGCGGGTATGCTTTGAAGACGCCTTCGCTGAACGCCTTCGCGGCCCTTTCCCCGGAGGGCTGCCGGCTGACCGGCCATCAGTCCCTCATGTGCGATCTCATCTGGCCCGAGGATAAGGTGATTGCAGAATATGACAGCAACCTGACCCATCTCTCCGCCGATCAGCACAGAACAGATAAGTCCCGGGCAACAGCTCTGGCGCTGTCCGGTTATCAGCTGTTTTCAATCACCGCGGACAATCTCCGGTCATTTGACCGGCTGGAGGCGACATTTTCCGCTCTTCGTAAAATGCTCAACATGCGCAGCCGGGATCCGGAGCTCAACAAATATCGGAAGAAACGGCTGGAACTGTTCTCCTTTTTCCATACCTGGTAACAAGGCTGCGGTATCCCACAGGCCTGCAGAGCCGGGACAGAGTGCCAGCGGGCTGTGATCGGGCGGTTTTACCGCAATGCTGCAATTTTTCGGCAGGTGCTGTCGAAAATCTCACGCATTGCTGCATTTTTTCGTCAATGGGGCTCTCAGAGGACGATTTCTGCCAAAAATCTCACGCATTGCTGCATTTTTTCGGCAGCCGCTGTCAAAAATGTCGAGCATTGCGGTAACTGCCCCGACCTGCCGGCTGATGATACATCAGCCGGTGAAATCGACCTCTCCTGCCTGCCAATTCATCCCGCCGCTTCCTCCGGCCTCAGTGCATCCCTCCGGAATCTTCTGCCCGGCATTTGTCGAGCAGAGCTTCGATCTGCCCGGAAATCGTAAGCGCAACATTAGAAAACTCCTGCTCCGCCATTCTGACCCACAGGTCGACGGTTCTGACCTTGACTGCTCTTTTATTGTTATTTCCCAGGGTGCTTCCCGCAACCCTGATTTTCACCTGCACCCTGCGCTGTTCAAACAGAGGCACCAATGCATAATAGATCCGATCGTCATCAAAGGACAGATATCCCAGCTCCCGGCCGGTTCTGCTGTTCAGATAGAGCCTGTGATTTCTGACGCTGCCGGGATAAAGAACTGCGCCTTCCGCAAGCTGGCATCGCCGGCCTTCCGTTTCCAGCATTGCAGGAAAATAATAGATGGTTCCGCCCGCTTCCCCGGAAATCTCATACCGGTCAAGCACGGATTTTCGGTCAATAAACTGCTGCGACAGCAAATAGGCGGCTTCTCCCTGATATTTCCGGATGACGGCGTCTGAAAAGGATTCCAGGATTTTCCGGCTGCATCGGTAGATGCTCAGAAGAAACATCCGGAATTCCTCGTCGCCGGTCAGATAATATTTGCCGGTTGCCACGCAAAGGTGATCCAGGAAAATCTCCCGTTCGGTGAAGGCCTGCTGATTCACCGGGGCTTTCCATCTGGCGGCTGCCTGCGATCTGCCGAAGGTATCGGATGTTCCAGAGGCTCCCGGCCGGCCGACATTATCGGATCGACTGAAGGCTCCCGTCCCGCCGGTGGTATCGGATCGGCCGAAGGTTCCCGGCCCGCCTGCATTCTCCGCGCTCCCCTCCGCATCGGCCTCCGGAAATGTACCGAACCGTATCAGAAATTCATAGGCAGCATTGATCTCATGAGCGCCGAATTCATAATCGGGCTCCTTCTCTCCCAGCGCATCCGGATGAACCAGATGCATGAGCTGCCGGTATTTCTTTTTGACGGAATTCCGGTCTGCAGTCTCAGCAACCGACAGAATTCTCCGTGCCTCCTGTATTGTCATTTTAATCAATCCTTCGTCTGCTGCGGGTATCCCCGCCAGGCCAGTCTCCTCCGGACAACTATCGGGGATCCCCGTCGGGCAACAAGCAGGTATCCTCGCCGGGCCAGTCCCTGCCGAACAGCAAAAGGACCGTCACAGATCTCTGCGACAGTCCATTCTCAATTCCAATTCTGATTTTGATCCCTCAGCCATCATGAGAATCTGATCTCATCCAGACTGTACCTGATATCTTCATCCAGGGAATCCAGCGGCATTTCAATCCAGGGATGATCCTCCCGCACATAATCGATCTGTGGCTCTTCCTGTTGTAATGTTTCCATACCTGCTCCCCCTTTTATCCGGATGTCTGTCCTTCATGTTGTGAAACAATTCCCGCTTCTTTGCCGGGATCACCCTGCCTTCCCGGAAGACCGTATTAAAATTCCAGCACTTATCATATTGCATCCGGGCAAATTTTGCAACCGGGAAAATGGCCGAAGGCGGTCACAGAAGATCCGGCCGTATTTCCTTTGTAATCCGAAGTGCCTGCTGCCTCCGCCATTCGCGGATCGCGGCGTGGTCCCCGGAAAGCAGTATTTCAGGGACCTTCATTCCCTGATACTCCACCGGCCTCGTATACTGCGGATATTCCAGGATCCCCTGCTCAAAGGATTCCTCCCGGATGCTTTCCTCCTTCATGCTGCCCTTAACAAGACGCATAACCGAATCCGTGATCACCATGGCCGGCAGTTCTCCTCCGGTCAGAATATAATCTCCGATGGAGATCTGTTCATCCGCAAACGCGCAGATTCTGGCGTCCATCCCTTCAAAATGCCCGCAGAGAAAGATCAGATGGGTCTGCTGTGCCAGACGGTGTGCCGTCTTCTGATGAAAAGGCTGCCCGGCAGGAGTCAGCAGGATCACATGGCTGTCCTCCCTCCGCACGGACGCCAGCGCATCCAGCACAGGCTGACAGCGCAGGATCATCCCGGCGCCCCCGCCATAAGGAGAATCGTCCACCTTCCGGAAACAGCCATCCGCAAAGTCCCGGATATCCACGATTTCCAGCTCCAGAAGACCGGAGGCAATCCCCCGGGAAATCAGGGGCGTATTCCGGAAATCATGAAATTGCTCCGGGCAGATGGTAAGAATCGAGATCTTCAACTTTCTCCTCCTGCTTCCAGTTCCTCCTCTTCCGACGGGTCTACGTCTCCGGTCAGATCGTCTGCCGGAGACTCTTCTGCTGCTTCCGGCTCCTCCTCTGCCTGCTCCTCATCAAACAGATCCTCGTAAACGATGGTCCGGAGGTCCTCCACAGACGGATTCTCTGTCTCGCTGAGTCGGCGGGCCTGGTTAGTAATGATCTCCTCGAACAGATTCCGGACTTCCCGGGCATTGGCAAAATTCTCCAGGGTCTGCGTTTTTTTCAGGCGCAGGAGATTGGTCACTCGCTCCAGATTTTCGTCGTCAATCTCGTAATCGTATTTTTTGCAGAAGGACAGAAAGATTTCCGTCAGCTCCTTCATCGTGTAATCTGCAAATTCAATATATTTATTGAACCGGGACTTGAGACCCGGATTGCTCTCGATAAACACCTTCATCGGCTCGGTGTAGCCTGCCACGATCACGACAAAATCCGAGCGTTTGTCCTCCATGGCCTTGAGGACCGTGTCCACGGCTTCCTGCCCGTAATCATTGCCCTCCTTCGCCAGAGCATAGGCTTCGTCGATAAAAAGGATCCCGCCCATGGCTTCTTCGATCTTCTCCTGGGTTTTGAGCGCCGTCTGCCCCACATAACCTGCCACCAGGCCGGAACGGTCCACTTCCACCAGCTGGCCCTTTGACAGAACACCGATCTGTTTGTACAGCTTGGCAATGATGCGGGCCACCGTAGTCTTGCCGGTGCCGGGATTGCCGGTAAATACCAGATGCAGGGAAACGGGGACTGACTGAAGGCCGCTGTCCGCCCGCAGCTTCTGGATCTTCGCATAGGCGATGAGTTCCTTCACGTCATGTTTGATCGCGTGCAGCCCGATCAGGGCATCCAGCTCTTCCATCGGATCCTTCTCTTCCGTGGCCTGCGTCTGTTCTTCGGCCTGGGATTCTCCGATCGTCTCAGACCCTCCCGCATTCTGACCGTCTCCGGCTGCCGGCGCGTCTTTTACAGGCTGTACGCCTTCCGGTGCCGGCGGATTTTCCCCCGGCAGAGCGGGTCCGGACGAAAGCTCCGGCTCCGGGCTTCCATACAGATCATCATACATATCCACCAGTTTCTTATTTATCATCCAAAACCTCCTTATCAATGGCGATCTCGCTTCCGTTTCTGGTCTTGCGGATCCGGATCTGCTGCGGGATATTTTCCATCAGTTCTTCCCTGTGGCTGATGATCCCCACCAGTTTGCTGGTGCCGGACAGATGGGTCAGGATCTCCATGGCGTTGTCAATGGACTTGCGGTCCAGCGTCCCGAATCCCTCGTCCACGAACAGGGCGTCCATCTGAATGCCTCCCAGATGGGAGGATACCGTATCGGACAGGCCCAGCGCCAGGCTCAGGGATGCCTTGAAACTTTCTCCGCCGGAGAGATTGCCCACCGGTCTCCGATGTCCGGTAAAATTATCCAGCACCTCCAGATCCAGGAAGGTATTGCTGCGTTTTCCCAGGGAATCTTCCTGGCGGTACAGCTCAAACTGCCCGTCACTCATGGGAACCAGACGGCGGTTGGCCGCCCGGATGATCCCGTCAAATCCCGCCGCCTGCACATACTGCTCCAGCGTGATCTTTCCCTTTCCGGTCTGGCCCCTCACCAGCTCATAGAGCCTTGCGCACATGGAATATTCCCTGCGGGAGCGTTCCAGTACCGGTTTTAATTCCAGGATCTTCGCTTTCCTGTCCGTATTGGTGCTGATCCGGCCGCGGATCCCGATGACTTCCTCTCTGGCATCCAGGACCGCTGCTTTCTGCACCTCCAGAAGCTCCTGCATCTTTACAGCATCGATCCGGGTCCGGCCCTCAGCATCCTGCCGGGCCTGCTTAAGAAGCGTCTGGTTGGTTTTAACATCCGTATGAAACTGCCCGATCCGCCGTTCCGTTTCTGTGATCTCCTCTTCCGGGATCACATCCGCCAGCAGCTCCTGCTCCTGTGCATAACCATGTGCCGTAAGCAGCTCTTTGAGCCGGCCGGTCCGGTCTTTTTCCTCCCGCAGCTGGTGTTCCAGGTTCTCCTTCTGAGCCGTCAGAGAGGCTTCCAGGCTGACCTTGCGGTGCTCCGCCTTCTGCGTTTGTTCCCGGGCGGCGGCCAATTCATTCTCCAGGTTCTTTGTCTGTGCCCCGGCGGATTCCAGTTCCCGGACCGCCGTGTCCCAGTCCGCATAACTCAGGGAATCGCAGGATTTCAGCATTGCTGTTTTCTGAGCCAGCCGGTCTGTATTTTCCAGAATCTTATTTCTGCAGGCTTCCCTGGCATTTTCCAGCTGTTCCCGTTTTCCATTCCTTACAGATTCCCATTCCGTCTCCGCCTTCTGATACTCGGCGCAGGCCTGCTCCAGATCCTCCTGAAGACTTTGGTTCTCCGCTGCTTTCCGGGAGATTTCCGCCCGGACTTCTTCCAGCTGCCTAAACTCCTGTTCCCATTCACCGGCAGGACGTTTTCCTGCCAGAGACAGGACCTCCTCCACCTCACTTTGAAGCTGCTGCCGGATCTGATGAAATGCGGAGTTTTCGGCCTCCGCCTCCAGATTCGCCTGTTCCTTCCGGGTCCGCAGCTCCTCCGCCCGGCGTTTTAATTGTTCATATTCCGCTTCCGTAACGGACTCGGCCGGAAGGCGCGCGGGGTCCGGATGATGCACTGACCCGCAGACCGGACATTTTCTGCCCTCCTCCAGAGTTCGGGCAAGGATTCCCGCCCGGCAGTTTTCCAGCATAAGTTCCGCATTTCTACGCTCTGATTCCGCGGAATCGTAGATCTCACGGATCTTCAGGAATTCCTTCTGCGCCGTTTCGAGACGCTTCTGTCTCTCCTCCGATTCCTCCCGTCTCCGCCCCAGCAGCGGGGCGATCCGCTGGCGGAACGCTTCCAGCTGCTCTCCGTCATTTTTCGCCTGCAGCAGTTCTTCCGGCTTGCCCTTCAGCTCCGTGATCCGAAGTTCCAGTTCCGCAGCCTGTTCCCTCCGCCGCTGTTCCGCCTGTTCCAGCTCCTGCTGCTCTTTGCAGAGGCGTTCCTTCTCCTCCGTCAGGATCTGAAGGTCTGCCCGCAGCTGATCCCGGAGAAGATAGGCGTCCTTTTCCGCCCGGATCTGATCCATTTTCTTTCTTAACTCCGAAAGCAGCGGCTCTTTGGATTCTGCCTCCTTGAGCGCTGCATAGGCTCCGGCCAGTTCCTCCCCGGCCTGCCTCAGCAGCGTTTCGCCCTCGGCTATCTGCCCCTCCGTCCGGATCCTCCGGGCCCTTTCTTCCTCCCGGCTCTCATAGACAGGCAGGATCGTCCGGACCGCCGTCTTCTGCTTCGCAAGCCTTCCTTCCGACTCCAGAACTGCCGGCTCCCGCTCCTTCAGGATCCGCTGCTCTTCCTGATATTTCTCCAGCTTATCCAGAAAGTCATTATTCACTTTCGCAAGATCCAGGTTTTGCCGGGTCTGTTCGCAGATCTGCTCCGCTTCCGCCAGATACGCTTCGGCGGCTTCGCATGCCTGCCCGTCCTCCTCCAGCACCTTCGTCAGGATTTCCAGCATTTCCTCCAGATTCCATGCACTTTTCGCAGCCCGGGCCCTCTCCTGCAGTGCGGAGAGTTCTTCCGCCAGGCTTCCTTCCCGCCGGAATACCACATCGCAGAAATACTGGACGATACTGTTCTCGGTTCCGGTTCGTTTCTTATAACACCTATCCATGCGTTCCTTCAGACAGGTTTCGATCTTCTTATACCCGTCCGTGAGGAAAATCGTCCGGAGGATCTCCGTCCGCTTCTCGGTTCTGGCATTCAGCAGCTCCCGGAATTCTCCCTGGGCGATCATCACGATCTGTTTGAACTGCTTTTCATCGATGTGCAGCAGTTCCCGGACGGCCGTATCCACCGGCAATATGCCCTCCGCCAGCGGCCGGTCCTCTTCATAAAGCACCGCATGTTCCTTCTCCAGCGTCGTTCCGGTCCCCCGGCTCTTCCGTCTTTCATAAGAAGGCTGTCTCCAGACATGATATTCCTTTCCCTGGTGGGAGAAATAGAAATCCACATAGCTTTTCACATGGTCCGGTGCATATTCGCTGCGAAGGTTGCGGGTATCCCGGAAGGAGCCGCTGGTGGTTCCGTACAGGGCAAAACAAATGGCGTCGAAAATGGTGGTTTTCCCGGCCCCCGTATCACCGGAAATCAGGAACAGCCCTTTGTCCTCGAACTGCCGGAAATCGATCGCCGGCATTTCCTTTGCATACGGCCCGAAGGCACTCAGGATCAGTTTAATCGGTTTCATCTGTCACCCCTGCCTCCTGCGCGGCTTCTTTCATGATCTTCATTTCCTCTTCGCTGATCCCGCATCCATACATCAGCTGATAGAAATCGCGGATCAGTTCGGGGAAAGACCGCTCTTCCCCCATCCCGGACAGATCCGGTTTTTCCAGTTCCCTGGTGTGGGAATTATCATAATCGATCCGGACGGTATTGGGATAAATCTGCTGAAAGATCCCCATGGCATCATTGATCACTTCTTCATCGGTCAGCGTCGCATAAATAAAATCCTCCGGGTCGGTGACGGCGGATTTGTCCAGCAGCTGCTCCATCCTGCCCTTCAGATGCCGCAGATCCCGCATCGGCTTCAAAGGGATCTGCTCGACCTGCACCTGCCCTTTTTCCTTCAGGGTGATGAGGGGGACGGATTTAGCGTTATTGACTTCGCTGAGGGAATATTTAAGGGGGGATCCGCTGTAACGGACCTGCTTCCTTCCCACCTGCTGCGGGGAATGAATATGTCCCAGGGCAGCATAATCAAACGGATCAAAGCAATCATACCCGATCCGTTCCACCAGCCCCACATTCTGTGCGGACATTCCTTCCGAGCCCCCCAGCCTTGGGGACTCCTCCTTCCCCGCCACGAACTGATGGGCGGCGATGACATTGCGCCCGTCGGGATCGATCCCGGCATGCTTTATGATCACATTCACCGCATCCTCATAGGAGCGGATGGGCTCCTCCGGGAAAAAATGCTTCACGTAGGAAGCCTTCACAAAGGGGAGCAGATAAATGTTTACGGCTCCGTATTCATCCTCCTGGGTATACCGGCTCAGAGTCCCGCGATAGGCGGCACAGATGAAAATCCGGCTGGATCTGAAGAGGCTGCTGCCGAAATTCAGCCGGTCATCGGAGTCATGATTTCCGCTGATCATGTAGACCGCCGTTTTCTGCCGGGCAAGTTGATACAAAAAGGAATCCAGAAGATTCACGGCTGCCTCGCTGGGGATAGACTTGTCGTAGACATCCCCCGCAATCAGGACCGCATCCACGGACTCCCTTTGAATGATCTCCAGGATCTGCTGCAGAATGTATCTCTGATCTTCGATCAGGTCAAATTCCCCGAGGGATCTTCCCAGATGAAGATCAGCCAGATGTAGTAATTTCATGAATCTCCTTTTATTGGCAGATCAGGGGCCGGCCGCATCGATGGGCCGCATCGGCGGGTTACCACAGCAGCCGGCCGTACAGACGGCTGACCGCCTGGGATCCGTCCCGGCCTGTTGCATGGTTCCTCCGGCAGCCGGCCCGTGAGATCCGCCGATGACGGATCAATAATTCTGCTCTGTAATCTCGAAATAGCTCTGGGGATGTGCGCAGGTCGGACAGACCTCCGGAGCCTCCGTTCCGACCACAATGTGTCCGCAGTTGCGGCACTCCCAGACCTTTACTTCGCTCTTTTTGAATACTTCCTGGGCTTCTACATTATGAAGCAGCGCGCGGTAACGCTCTTCATGGCGCTTCTCGATGGCAGCCACCAGACGGAATTTCTCAGCGAGTTCTGTAAATCCTTCCTCTTCCGCGGTCTTTGCAAATCCCTCATACATATCGGTCCACTCATAGTTCTCTCCGTCTGCTGCCGCAGCCAGGTTCTCTGCTGTGGATCCGATCCCGTCCAGTTCCTTGAACCACATTTTGGCATGTTCCTTCTCATTGTCCGCTGTTTTCAGGAACAGCGCGGAGATCTGCTCAAATCCTTCCTTTTTTGCCTTGGACGCAAAATACGTATACTTATTTCTTGCCTGTGACTCTCCTGCAAATGCGGCCTGCAGATTCTTTTCGGTCTGAGTTCCTGCATAGATATTCTTTTCTGCCATTTTGTTTCCTCCTCTATATGATTTTTTATAATTGAAATGACGCTATGATCATCATTTTCTGCGTTCCTATTATAAAGCAATTGCGCCGGGAATGAAATCGGATTCTTCGCAGCTGCGGAGGTTTCTCACTGCTGCAGGTTCCGGCAGGGCAGTTCTCCTTTCACTGACGGGCCAGGGCTGCGGGACCTTGCTCAATGCCAGAGTTCCAGGATCTTTGAGGCGATGGCTCTTCCGATCCGCGCATGTCCCTCCACAGACAAGTGCACGCCATCGATTCCGGAGGGTCCGGTCACCTTTGCCGCATCCAGAAAATCCAGCCCATTTTCCCGGGCAATCTCCTGATACAGTGATGCCAGTTTTTCTGATTCCCGGGATTCATCGCAGGCGGTGTTGTCATTCACGTAACCCGTGATCAGCACCGGGGAGACCAGAAGGATCCTGGCCCTGTCCGGAAATACCGGAAAGGATTGGGCAAACCGGTCATTCACCGTCAGGATATGTTCTACGACAGTTCGCATCCCTGCCGCACTTCCCGCAGCATTCGTAAATTTCAGATCATTAGTGCCCAGCATCAGTACCACGAGATCCAGCGGTTTATGGGACTGCAGCTCATAATCCAGACCCTCCAGTCCGTTCCGGCAGCCCTTAAAGGGATCGTCAAAAACCGTCGTTCTGCCGTTCATCCCCGCCGGGATCCCGTAAAACTCCGCCCCCAGCATTTGCCGGCAAATCGTTGTCCACCGCTCTTCCAGGGGATATCTTCCACAGGTAGACGGATCAAATCCCCAGGTATTGGAATCTCCGTAAAATAAAATCGTTTTCATTTTCTGAACTCCTGCAATCTGAAACTTCTGCTTCTCCGCTGCGGCTGTCCGTCGCTGCGGCTGTCCGTCGCTGTGTCTGTCCGTCGCTGCGGCTGTCCTGCACTGCGGCTGTCTCCGGAGAAAGAGTATCATAATCCGCGGCTGCTTAAAAGAGGGCCGCAGGAATATGTCAATGTTTTTGTTTTTCTGAAGTTTTCTTTTTCCGTATAAATCCGTAGAGGCTTGACGATTTACCGCAATGCTGCATTTTTTCGGCAGGCTTGACGAAAAACTCACGCAATGCTGCATTTTTTCGGCAAGGAGACTCTCAGAGAGCCGTTTCTGTCAAAAATCTCACGCAATGCTGCATTTTTTCGGCAAAAACCGGGGCTTTCGAGGGCGTCTGCCGAAAATCTCACGCATTGCTGCATTTTTTCGGCAGCAGTTGTCAAAAACATCGAGCATTGCGGTACATACCCCCTGCATCCTGTTGGAATGTCATGCGTTTTTCGAACTGTCCGTTTTCCGCATGAGTATGACTGTACCATTCAGACATTTACGAAAATCTCACACATCATGTCTGCGCAGAACAAGCGTATCCGCAGAAAAGGACTGCCTCTGACTCCGGCAGTCCCTTCACTGGCTTTTCATTTACGGGTTTATCGAATACCATTAGGATATTTCATACTCTCATTAAAAGTGGTTTTTTCTGTACAGGAAGGCTGCAAGAAGTCCGCCCAGGATCACTGCTGCTGAGACTCCAAGCCAGATCCAGACCTTCGGTTCCAAGTCTGTTATGCTGAGTTTGCCGGAAGCCACAGTTTCCTCCTCATCGTCCTGTATATTCTGCCGGTTTTCAGCGTCGACCGGCATGCCGCGGCTCTCGCCTTCCGCAAAGCTGGGCATTTCGCCCTCCGCAAAGCTGGGCATCTCGCCCTCGGATTCCAGGCCTTCAGATTCTCCCCGCCCGGTCATACCTTGCCGCGGCTGCATTTCTCCGAAATTCATGGGACCTCCGAAGCCTCCACTCTGCGCATCCCCATAACCGGCCGAAACTTCTGTCAGGGTGATCTCCTCTTCACTATCGCCGATCACCACTTTATAAGTTTCGTCCAGAGTCAGTTCCGGGCAGCTCAGACTGACGGCGGAAAAACTGCAGGGCACGACCCAGCTGAGAATTGCATTTCCGTCCGCGTCTTCCAGTGAAACCTCCGTACCGGATGGAATACCGGCACTGTAAGTATAGAGAATTGAGCACTGCTCCGAGGTGGAATCGAACTGCTCCGCCATCATATAACTCCCGGCGGCTACCACGGTTCCGCCGCTGATCTCACAGACGCCTCCGCTCTCGCTGCCGTAGTCGATCGCACTGTTGCTTCCGCTGTTGATGAGACTGATCCGGACAGTGCCTCCTGTGATGTAAATGTCACCGTTGGAATCCAGGCCATCCGCATCACTGCCGGTCCTGTTGATGATCGTCAGGGATCCGCCGCTGATGAGAATGCAGGTGTCCGCTGCTGCGCTGTCGCCGTTCTGCACTGACACAGCCCCATCTTCCGCCTCGCCGCCGGCGCTGTCGCCGTTCTGTACTGACACAGCCCTATCTTCCGCCTCGCCGCCGGCGCTGTCGCCGTCCTGTACTGACACAGCCCCATCTTCCGCCTCACCGCCGGCGCTGTCGCCGTTCATATCCGTCGCCGCAGGACCGCCGTTCATACCGCCAAATCCGCCCATCATGCCGAATCCGTCCCCGGATCCGCCATTGGCATTCAGGCCGTCATCCTCCGGATAGATGGTTGTCTCGCCTCCGTTGATCTCGATCGTCAGAGCCTCCAGCCCTTCATAACATTCGGTGATCAGCAGCGTTCCGCCATTCACGGTAATGGCATCGTCGGAATGAATGCCATCATCTCCGGCAGCGATCGTCAGGTCCCCTCCGGCAATCAGGACAGAGGATACCGCGCTGACTGCGTCATCTCCGCTTTCGATCGAAATGCTTCCGGACTCCACATACAGGATCTCCTCGTCCCTTTCCTGCACAATGCCGTCATCTTCCGCCAGGATCTCCAGCGCCGCATCACAGAAGCTGAAACTGTCATTGACATGGATCCCGTCCTTCGGCGCGCTGACCGCGATGGTTCCTCCTGTAATAGTCAGGTCATCCTTTGCCACGATGCCTTGCCGGTACTGTCCCGTCACCGTAAGACTTCCGCTTCCGTTTATGGTCAGATCATCCCGGGCATAAATCACCGCATTGACATTATCCTGCAGTGCCTCCTCCGAATAGTCGCTGCCGCCTGCAAAACGGTTCTGCGTTCCTTCCGAAAGGGTCACAAAGACCTTTTCCGCCTGTTTCACGATCAGCGCCGCGTTGTCTGAACAATACACATCAGCGCCGTTTAACCGGATCCACACCTTGGAGGACTCATACGCATCCACAATGATGCTGCCGTCATCCAGGGTTCCTTCGATCACATAATATCCGCCTCCCGCAATGATCAGATCTCCCTCCAGGCAATAGGCTCCGTTTCCGGAAATCTTGGCGGAATCTCCTGTCAGGGTAATCTTCGTGGCGGAGGAATCGTCCCAGTCTCCGTTCAGATCATTTGCCGTAAAATAATCGCTTTTCCGGTAATAGGGCGAATCCTCATCCGCGACGGGAATCAGCCCCAGCTTCTCCCCGTTCATAAACAGAACCGTGATTACCAGCGCACAGAGGATAACGACAACGCAGATCACATCGAATTTTTTATGCGTTGACATTGCCTTTCTCCTTATCCCATGTAATCGCCGTTGTAGCTGACCAGAACTGCGCTCTCCACGCCTTCCATGTCGGACAGTTCATTGATGAAATCCGTATTGTCCTCTGCCAGGCGGATCTCCAGATTCACCTCAATCTCCCCTTTACGGGCGGTTTTGCTCTTGATCTGGCATTTCCGGGTCTTTCTCGCCAGATATTCGACGGCGGCCTTTTCACTGGCGCTGTCTGCGCAGCGGATCACCACAATATAGGGATTCACGCCGGATCTGCGGTTTGCGAAGATCAGGATAATCACGCCGATGATCACACTGCCGATGACGGCCAGCGGGATCAGTCCTGCTGCCAGCACGATTCCGGCCGCAATGGCCCAGAACAGAAACGCGATATCCAGCGGCTCCTTAATCGCGGTACGGAAACGCACGATGGACAGGGCGCCGACCATACCAAGGGACAGCACCACATTGCTGGTGACTGCCAGGATCACCAGGGTGGTGACCAGGGTCAGCGCAATCAGCGTCACGCCGAAGCTGGAGGAGTACATGACTCCCGAATAGGTTTTCTTGTAAATAAAAAAGATAAAAAGGCCGACGGCAAATGCCAGCACCATCGCAAGCAGCATATCCAGGATGCTGACGCTGGCCACATTGTTCAAAAAACTGGTTTTAAAAATATCACTGAATGTCATGATTTCTCTCCTCCGATCTGATCTCCATTCATTTCTTTGTCTTTCATTCGTTTATCCGTATATTCTGCACTGGGCATATTTGGAAAATGCTCCGGAACGGATCCCCTCCAGCTGCACCGCATCCCGGATGATTCCGGGAAGAAAGGCATCCCATTTCACCTCCAGGATAATGGGCGCCTCACCGGCGGGGATCGTAATACATTCCGGATTCAGAAAATCCGTTTTGTCCAGCCCTGTGCGGATATCGTAATCCAGCGTCACCCGGACATTTCCGGGACCGTAGATGAAAGGCTCCCGGGTATAATCCACAATGGTCTTCGGGGCCATCCCCTGGTAGCTCATCTTACAGTACAGCTCCCGGATCAATGGCTGGTCGCTGTCCAGCATCCAGTCGATCTTTCCGTCCACGATCTGCTGAGCTTCTTCCTTTGTGAGGCTGGCGCTGTACTTGGTGCCCAGTCCGTTTAATTTGCTTTTTTTCTCAAGATGGATAATGGACGGATCCAGATTGTAATACCGGATCCGGAACTTCTCCCGCCGGTTCACGCCATCGACCTTTTCCCGGAGCGCCTTATCGTAAAGGTTGTCAAAATACAGGCTCCGGATCAGATATTTTCCGTCTATGGCATGGGGGTCCGGCTGTGCGACCGCTCTCATCCGCTGCCGGATCGCGATCAGGTCCGAATAAGAAATCTCATGTTTCCATTCGTGACGATAATGAATTCCCATTTGCTCCCCTTCCTCTCTTGCTGCTGTTTTATCTGTAAAATAATATATCCTGCAAACCTTTTATGAAACTTAAATCCGGGATTTTTCACTAAAATTTCAAATTCCGCTGTTCCGGCTTCGGCGGGCGTCCGGTGCCGCCGGCGGTCCTTTGCGGGCAGCTTTATCATATTACCGCAAAAAAGAGATTTTGGTTGACTATTGTATCCCGGAAAATTACAATAGCTGCAGACTTTAGACAGAGCGGGATAAAAATGAAATCATCAAATCACTTTCTGAAAGGTATGCGGGACGGACTCCCGATCGCGCTGGGGTATTTCGCAGTTGCCTTTTCCCTGGGGATCACCGCCCGGAACGCGGGGATCAATGCGCTGCAGGGATTTATCATGAGTATGCTGAACAATGCCTCCGCCGGCGAATATGCCGCAATCGCATCGATCAAAGCGAACTCTTCCTATATAGAACTTGCCATTCTGATATTTATCACCAACGCAAGATATATCCTGATGAGCTGTGCGCTGAGCCAGAAGCTGTCGCCGGATCTTCCCTGGTATCACCGGCTGCTGATCGGTTTTGATATCACGGACGAGCAGTTCGGCATTGCCATTTCCCATCCGGTTCCGCTGCCGCCTCAGTACCTGTACGGTTCCTACTGCCTCACCATCCCCGGCTGGGCGGGAGGCACTGCGGTGGGGATCATCGCCGGCAATCTGCTTCCTCCGATCGTCGTAACCGCGTTAAGCGCCGCGATCTATGGAATGTTTATTGCTGTGATCATCCCGCCGGCCCGCAAAAGCCGCACGATCATGGTCATCGTCCTCATCAGTTTCGCCGCCAGCGGTCTGCTGTCCCTGATTCCGGCGGTCGCCGCCATGTCGGAGAGCCTCCGGATCATCATCCTGACCGTGGTCATTTCCGCCGCTGCCGCGATCATCCGGCCGGTGAAGGAAGAAATCTGAAAGGAGGGCACCAATGGCACAACATTCGATCTGGTTATATATCGCGATCATGAGCCTGGTCAGTTATCTGATCCGGGTCCTTCCTGTCACCCTGATCCGGAAGCAGATCCGGAACCGCTTCATCCGTTCCGTACTTTATTACCTGCCCTATGTCACCCTGTCCGTGATGACCGTCCCGGCGATCTTCGCAATCTCCTCCAATCCGCTCTGCGGCATCGCCGCCCTTGTAGTGGCCGCCGTGATCGCCTGGTTCTCTGGAAATCTGCTGCTGTCCGCCACCGGCGCCTGCGTCGCTGTATTTCTGATTTCACTGTTCTAGGGACCAAGGGGCGAACTGCTTCTGTGGCTACTTTTCTGCGGTCGCTTTTCTGCAGCCGTCGCTGCTTCTTCCGCTGCTGCTTCCTACGGTCGTCGCTAACCAGGCAGGGCCGGACGGAGTTTACCGCAATGCTGCATTTTTTCGTCAAGTGCTACCGAAAATCTCACGCACTGCTGCAATATTTGGCGCTTCTGCACCCTGGGTGTTTAATCATCTTCCGCAATCTACGCCGGATATCCCTTTTAATTGCCGCCGGATATCTCATATATTCCGAATGCCTCATTTAAGGATAGTGAATGCTCAAAACAACCGTTTTCATAATAGCGGAGATTCGGATTAAGCTGGTTTACAACCGCCGCTGTCTGGTGAAGCAGGGAAATATATTTTGGAAGGTAAATTCTGAAAAAGCTTATAAACTCCATATATGACCTTCCGTTTTCCGGGCAAATCATCGAAAATACGGAAGGTAATTTCAGAAAAAGCCTGTAAGTTCCATACCCGACCTTCCGCACATCTGTGGAAGGCCCTGGATTGTTGCGTGACCAAGATGTTTTCTCATAAAAAAGTCGAAAATCAGGAATTATTTTAGAAAACTCCGGCAAATGCATCTTCCACAGCAAATCCCGGATTTGAGTACGTGTTCACATACAGGAATATGCGTAGTCCGAAGGTCTTTGGGTGATCAGCGCAATAATTGCCAATTACTATCCCTGCACTGACCCGGAAAACAGGGATAGTAATTGGCAGTTTTTTTATATACAGTCCGAATTGTGGGGT
>JAFUBX010000036.1 GCA_017459985.1 Parasporobacterium sp. | reverse complement strand
CGGCAGCGCTTCCTGATTATAGCGCAGATAGCGGATCACGGCCTTGGTGTCCGCCACCGTGGCCGGAGAATGACCGTTATAAATGCCATTCACCGGATCATCGTTTCTGGCGCGGCAGCCATAGCTTACCAGCACATAGTTCCTGGACAGAATCATTCCGACTTTATCACTGTCATCACTGCTGGAATATTCCGCCAGGTTTTCCGGATCATCCTTCGCCACTTTAGTGCGGCTCTTATAACTGTTCATCATCCAGCCCGCATTATTTACACACAGGATGATAGGGGAATCCGCAGTGGCTCCCTCCGGCACATAAATACTGATCCGCTGATCCTCCAGGGTAGGCTCCGGAATGTAAAAATCCTCATATTCCGTCACCTTCATCTGCTCCCCGTCCACCATAACGGTCAGTTCTTTCTGAATGGCATCGCTAAAATCCAGATTGCCGCTGGGCGGGAGAATCTCGACCTCCTCTTCGCCGGATTTGATCTCTGCGAAGGATGTCAGCGGCATAGCGGCCATCATAACTGCCATAAGCAGGGACAGCCCGAATCCCCATATTTTGTGTTTCTTCATATTCATTCGTTATTTCCTCCAATTCTGTAATGCCAATAATTGGTATCCTGCTATTGTCAGTATATACTATTTTAAGCAAAACGGTAATGCTATTTTGTGACTTTCCAGATTGTTACAGAGTTGTTGCGGTTTATTTGCTATAGTAGCCGATGAACAGGAAGTGGGATATTGCCCGCATTACTTCGCGGGAAAGCAGAATGAGAATGGAGAGATAATCATGAGGCGTATGATAGTGATACTGATAGCTATGCTACTGGGACTGTCGATGTTTACTGGCAGCAGGACTTTCGCACAGGAGAATGTCAAAGAGAATCTTGCAACGGTGAACGGCGTGGTACAGGATATTTCCGAATATCTGGGAGATTCCGGAAGATGCTTCTGAAGAGGAATATATCAAATTGATGAACCGGAACTTCCGGATCATCCAGGCCTTTGAACTTTTGTTTACGGAAGAGTCCTATGACGAGTATTCGAAAGTATACAGCCGGCAGTTCAAGCGCAGCCAGTCTTTCGAAGATGCGCAGAAGGTGGTAGAAGCCCAGAGTGTGTTGGTGCAGCATACCTCCATTGAAGATGGTGCATGGTTCCTGTGGGGAACCAATGCGCAGGACAATGTCAATGGTTATGAATGGTTTACCGGAAATGTGGGCCCTGTAGTAGATGGGGAAGAAGCGGAATTGACGGAAGAAGCACTGGACGAGAGCCATATGGATGGTTATGGCCAGGGACCGGTACTGATCAAGTGCCTGCTGGATGATCCGACTCAGGCAAAGGGTAATATTGTGCTGATTTCAGGCGGCGGATTTATAGAACGCAGCAATCCTGCGGAAGGCTATGCCGCGATCCCCTGTTTCAATGCTCTGGGTTACAATTGCTTTCTGTTGCAGCGTCGTGTAGCACCATTCTCTTATGAAGATATCGCCATGGATATGCAGCGGGCCATTCGTTTGGTTCGTTATCATGCCGAAAAAGAAGGCTGGGGCGGTCAGGATATGATCGCAGCGGCGGGATTTTCTGGTGGCGGCGGTACCATTATGGCAGCGGTCCGCCTTGCTTATGGAGAATTGACTCCTGCCGATGAAGGGGCTACCTCCTATATTCCGGATGAGATTGATGAGGTGAACTCTGATCTGGATGTGGCTAACTTCGCCTATGGTGTGCAGGCTTCGCTGCTCTATACCGAAGATAACCCGAATTGGCCGGCTACATATATCACTTATGGAAATGAGGATACGGTAGAAGGCGTGATCGAAGGCTGCACCAGTCTGTATGAGATGATTAAAGATGCTGTTCCGGCGCAAATCTATATGGTAGACGGTGCACATCACGGATTTGGTGTGGGCCAGTCGTCCAATGTTCCGGAGGCATGTGCGCAATGGCCGATTCAGGCCGATGCGTTTATGATGGACAACAAAGGGTTCTCTGTGAATCGTAGTCAGATTGCATCGGAAAATGAAGAAGTAAATGATTCTGAGATCCCTGAAAAATTTACCAAGGCGAAATCTTTCTATGGTTTTTATACCTTCACCAACAGTGATGTGTATTTCGCCATGAATGAGGAGGAAACGGAATTCCACGCCGAATATACCGTGATGCACCGCCAGAACGTGATTGAAGGAACTGTGGAAGATGGTGTGGTAACCGTAACCTATAATGCCATTGGTTTTGCAGATGATGATGCGCAGATGATGTATGAAGATGCCATCTCCATCGAAGACCCATGGGAACCGATTGTGCGGGAATAAAAATCCTTTCAAAAAACATCATGAATAGTCCGGCTTCCTGTCAAATCCGGTCATTTTCCTTAGTTTTCTTTTTTAATATTATATTCTTGTTTGAACACCGGGTGTCAGCAAGCATATACCTGCTGACTCAGTGGTTAAGAAATAGTTGTTTAAGGAGAAGAGAAGATGAAACGATTTTTATGTGGAATGTTCACAGTCATCATGTGTCTGGGAATGCTGGCGGGGGCTTTGACCGCGATAGCAGCAGAATCGGAAACTGAAGAAAAAGACTACGCCCGGCTGATTCAGGAGATCCCGGCAGATGCGGATGTGGAAACCGCAATCAAGATTGAAAAACGCAATAACAAGCATATCATTGCCATGCAGGTGCTGTTTGATGCAGATTCTTACAAAGCCTATAACAAAGCTGTTTCCACTATGAAAAAAGAAGAAACCATGGAAGCGGTGCAGGCGGCGGTAGAAGCCAGGGAAGCCCTGGTGGAAGTGGAGTCGGTAGCGGATCGAATCTGGTTTATCTGGAACGAAGATATGATGCCCTGTGTGGACGGCGAGGAATATACGGAAGAGGATCTGGATGCCAGCCAGATGTTCGGCTACGGCTATGAGCCCATTGCCATCAAATATCTGGTGGAAGATCAGTCCGCCTGCAAGGGCAACATCATTGCCTGCTCCGGCGGCGCCATGAAGGTCTGGGCCAATAATGCCGAAGGTTACCCGGCAGCTCAGGTGTTTAATGATCTCGGGTACAATTTCTTCCTGCTGCAGAGAAGAGTAGAGCCCTATTCCAACGAAGATATCTTCATGGACTATCAGCGGCTGATCCGTCTGGTGAAATATCATGCCAAAGAGGAAGGCTACGGCGGGCAGGACATGTTTGCCGGCGTCGGCTGGTCCGGTGGAAGTTTCACGCTTCTGGGAAGCATCAATTATTTCTATGGCGATGTGACGCCGGCAGATTATGATTCCGATTATGTACCGGATGAGATCGATGCCATCAATGCGGACCTGGATGTGGCCATGGCGATTTATGGCGGCAGCTATGATCCGGAAGGAGGAAATACGAACCTGCCTTGCTTCTATATTTGCCAGGGCACCGAGGATTCCACTGTCGATCCGCAGGGTTCTTATGATCTGTACGATGCTGTGACTGCATTGGGCGTTCCGGCAGAGCTGAACATGATCGAAGGCGCGGAACATGGCTTTGGCGTTGGCCTTTCCCCGGCCACCGGCCAGGCACCGGGCACGGAAGAATGGCCGATGCATGCCGATGAATTTATGCAGGCACATCTGGGCTATCAGACAGACCGGTACTAACAATCAGTCGACCGGATATGCCAGCAGGTAACAGAAAATAGTACTGTTTTTTGCGATAACAGGAGGACTTCACCTATGAAAAAGAAAAAGATATCTATTATCACTTTGGTATTAGCCTTGCTGTGCAGTATGCTGATCCCCGGTCATGCATTTGCCGGGGAAACTGAAGAACCCTCAACGGATTTTGAAAATTTTACCGTCATTACAACAGAGGGGATTGTTAAAGAATCTTTGGATTTCTATATGCTTCCAGATGGATACAACGAATACGATACCGAACACAAAGGCTCTGATATGATGATTCATTATACTACCGATGTCTATGAAGATGGGGTGGAATATGAAAAATTTTGCCGGGTGTACCTTCCCTATGGCTACGATCCGGAGGACAAAGATACGAAATACAATGTCCTGTATTTCCAGCATGGAAACAGCGGCTCCCCCAATGAACTCTTTGATCATGACATGAAAAAGCTGCATCCAATGAATCTTCTGAACAATATTTTCGATCCGGATCATCAGGTGGTGGAACCCATGATCATTGTTTGCCCGACCTTCTATCTGGAATATGATGAGGCGGAATATACGACCCCTTCCGATAATCCGGCCGGGGATGGCCGTTTTGTAAATGAAGAGAACACAATCCCTGCAAATTATTATCGGGAAGTCGTGGAAGATCTGATTCCTGCAGTGGAAAGCCAGTTAAATGTTTATTGTGAGGATTTTTCGGAAGAAGGAATCAAGGCAACCCGCGATCACAGAGCATGGGCAGGGTATTCCAGAGGCAGTCTTTGTACCTATTATCTGTTCCATCATGACCTGGAATATTTCAAATACTGGATGCCGATGAGTGCACCGCTTCGCCTTCGGGATGAAATCGGTTTGGATAAGGAAATTGATGATGCCTATACTTATCTGAAGGAAGCCATTGATGCTCACCCGGATCTGGACTTCTTCATCTATGGTACTGCAGGAAGCGACAAAGATGCTGCCGCTGTTTCCGGAAGCCGGGATCTGATTCAGCTGGCAATACTGATGAGTGAAGAATTTGCTTATTATGCGCAGCAGACAGACACCTTCTCCTTTGGAAATGATCCGGTTGTTAATAATATCTACTTTGTCCGTTCCGATTTTCTGCATAACGATCTGTATATGCCGTATTCTCTGTATAACGCGGCCACTGTATTGTTCCGGTAATGCACTTGTTGTATATGAAAAGAGCTTCGTCAGGTTTTGATGAGGCTCTTTCTTCTTTTCCGGACGATGCTGTTGCGCTGTTGTTGCAGGAAATCTGGTATTTTATAAAGGAATATGTTAAGGCAAAATGGTGAGGATCAGCCATTTCGATGATGAATTATCAGGAGGAATTCATGAAAAGAGTTTTCAAACAAATAATAATGGTTCTTTGTTTTTCTATGATAATAAGTATTTTTCCGGCGATGGCGTTTGCCCGGGATACCGTGGCAGATGCGCAGGAAGAAAACCATGAGGTCTGGAACATCTGGGGCGTGACTATGGCAGTGGAAGAAGCTGCCGCAGAGTATGATTTTACTGGTGCAACAGACGATGCGGAATTTGTGCCACATTTGAACGCTTATTTGCTGGAGGATCAGTCTGCAGCAAAAGGAAATGTAATTGTTCTCTCCGGTGGTGGCGACCGGATGCGCAGCAACCCCGGAGAAGGAATCCCCTGCTGTGAATGGCTCAATTCCATTGGCTATAATGCATATCTTCTGGATTACCGTGTGCAGCCCTATGAAAGTGTGGATGCCACCTTGGATGCGCAGCGGGCGGTCCGCTATATCAAATACTATTCAGAAGAAAAAGGCATCGGAGCCATTGATCATATCGCAGCCATGGGATTTTCCGCTGGGGCCATGCATGTCTACGCTCAGAGTATCATGCTATCGGGCGATATTACTCCTGACAGTATCTATCCGGACTATATCTGTGATGATATCGATAAAATGGATGCCAGTGTGGGCGTAGTTGCCTGTGTTTATGCTGCAGGCTCCACCCACGATACTGCCGGAGCTGCTGTGGACATTGCTAATCCGGTTTTGATTCTCTCAGAGGATGATCCTAATTATCCCCAGTCCTGGCCGGCATTCTTCTTCGCCGGGGCATCCGGACATTTCGCTTCCGGCTTCTGCGTCACGGCATATCTTGCCCTGAACCCGGTTACCGAATGTGAACTTCATATGTATGGCGGCATCAACGGCCCCTTTGCCATGGGCTATAACTATGCCGGATCGGATCAGATGATCGACCAGTTGGAAACTTTCCTGGATGTGGAATTCGGACACCGGAATCGGTCTAATAAAGAATCATAGAGCAGACGAGAATACAGGATTGGGATCCGATACTGTAAGATTTAACACTGGAACGGCCAGTCTCTCCTTTCGGGATAAAGGAAAGAAGTCAAGTTTGAACCAGCATTTATAGTACAAAGAAGGAGTACATATGAAAAAGGGAGTAATGGGGATCATATGTTTGATCATGATATGGTGTATTGCAGTTCCGGCTTTCGCAGTAGATGTTGCTTTTCCAGAAGTGCAGCCCCGGGATTATGACCGGTTTATTACTGAGATTCCTGCAGATGCAGATGTGGAAACGGCAATTGCTTTGGAAAACCGGAATTTTAAAAATATCCAGTCTTTAAAACCGATCTTTGAAGAAGACTCATACAAAGCATACAATAAGGCGGTTACAAAGATGAAAAAAGAGGCAACTATGGAAGGGGTGATTGTCGCTATGGAGGCCAGGGATGCGCTGATTGAAAACGATACTCTGGCGGACCGGATCCTCTTTATCTGGGACGGAACGGACATGCCCTGCGTGGATGGGGAGGAGTTTACTGAAGAAGATATTGATACTTCCCAGATGTTCGGGTATGGCTTTAAACCATTTGCTATCATGTATTTGCTGGAAGATCAGAGTCAGGTCAAAGGCAATATTTTTGCCGTATCCGGTGGTGGCATGCGGGTGTGGTCCAATGGTTCTGAAGGATATCCTGCCTCAGAGGTCTTCAATGATTTGGGATATAACTATTTCTTGTTGCAGCGCCGGGTAGGTCCATATTCCGAAGAGGACATCTATATGGACTATAACCGTTTCGTGAAAGTAGCGAAGTATTATGTTATGGAAAATGATCTGGGTGGTCAGGATATGTACGCAGCTCTTGGATGGTCCGGCGGCGGCAGCACGATTCTGGGTGGTTCAGTCAACTATCTTTATGGAATGGTGAATGCTTCCCGGTATGATTCTGATTATATTCCGGATGAGATTGACGAGATCTCCAGCGACGTGGACGTGGAGATGGTGATCTACGGGGCAGCCCAAGGACTGGTTGTGACACCGGAAGAAAATCCTTATCTGCCGGCGTTCTATATTTGCGTTGGTTCTGAAGATGGTAATGGCCCGGAAAATTCAACAGCCTTGTATGAGAAAGCTTTGGAATACGGACTTCCCGCGGAACTCTATATTGTAGATGGCGCGCCGCATGGCTTTGGTGTCGGTCTACCGCCTGCTACTGGAACAGTGGAAGGTACCGAACTGTGGCCCTACCAGGCAGATGAATTCATGCAGGCGCATAAGAACTATCAGACAAACCGCAGCTATTGGTACCTGACCGGGATCCCGTCGTTTATTGTAGAATAAGAATCTGCGCGGATATTTCAGTTGTGTATAGATCAAGCCCGCAGGCCAGCGCAAATATTTCGGTTGCGTGTAGATCAAGCCCGCAAGCCAACGCAAAAACTCCAGTAGTGTATATAATAAAACATAAATAATCCGATATTATAAAAAACTATTATACATAACCGAAAAAAATGCGCGAAAGAGATTATGTTTTTAATCATAACTGAAAAAATTGCGCCACAGATAGATAATCATTTCGTGTCACGGTCTTGTTGCGGTAGATGTTGTAAAATGACGAATGAAAAATTGATGTCAAAAAATAAACGATTTTGAATAATAACGGAGGTTGAAAAAATGAAAAAAGTTTTATGGAGTGTGGTCTCCCTGGTGATCGCGCTGACAATGCTGTGCGGTGTCATGACCGCTTTTGCCGATGAGGCGGAGCCGGAACCGGATTTTGAAACCTGGGATACCATTGTGAATGAGGATGTTTTCGACGTTCCCATTGTATGGGATGTACTGCCCACCGGTTACAATCTGATTGAAAACGAAAACAAGGGAACGGTCATTCGTACCCATTACACCACGGACGCTTATGAAGATGGCGAGACCTACACCAAGTATGTGACTGTATATCTTCCTTATGGCTACGATGAGAATGACACGGAAACCAAGTACAATGTGATCTATTTCCAGCATGGAAATGGCGGATCTCCCAATGAGTTCTGGGATCACATTATGAAATCCGCCAACTGCAACAATCTGTTCAACAACCTGTTTGATGATGAGGTTGGCCTTCTGGACAAATGCATCATCATCTGCCCGACTTTCTATTTTGATATTCCGGAAGATGGATTTGTAACACCTGATGGCGTGGAAGGCGGCGACCGCAGCTTCTATTACAGAGAAATCGTGGAAGATCTGATTCCGCAGATTGAGAGCCAGTTCAATGTATACTGCGAAGACTTTTCGGATGAAGGCATCAAGGCAACTCGTGACCATCGCGCCTGGGCCGGCTATTCCAGAGGATCCATGTGCACCTGGAACGTGATGCATGAAGATTTTGAATACTTTAAATACTGGATGCCCTGCAGCGGCGGCATCAACCCACTGGATGGAAGATCTGCTGAGACAGTAGAAGAGAAGTTCGCTTATGTAAAAGAAATCCTGGATGCTCATCCGGATCTGGACTTCTTCCTGAGCTGCTACGTCGGCGGCAACGCGGATCAGAAGATGATGGCAGATTTTGTCCCGATGATGCAGTATTTCTATGAGCAGACCGATACCTTCTCCTACGGTACCGATCCGGTAGTGAACAACTTCTACTTTACCATTTCAGAATATGCTCATAATGATCTGTTCTTCCCGTATATTCTGGCAAATAACAGAAGCATTATCTTCAAATAAGCGGTTACTGATAATTTTTCATAATGGAATTTCTCCTTAAAAAAGCAGACAGGCAGGGCCACCGCCCTGCCTGTTTGTTGCATGATGGTCATATCCAAAATCGTCATATCCCAAATTTTAGAGGCTTATTGCAATAAAAGGATAAATATAGGATGAATAATTATCTATATGGATAAAATGTGGATATATCTCATTGTGATAAAAGCCATTTTGTGATATAAAAATACTATAACCAGAACATTTTTTATAGTTTACCAGAAGACAGGGGCATTTAATAGGAGAGAAACAATATGACGATACAGGAGATGAAGGAGCGTAAAAAAGAACTGGGGTATACCAACCGGGATATTGCTAGGCTTTCCGGCGTTCCGTTAAGCACAGTGAACAAACTGTTTGGCGGGACAACATCCTCTCCCAGACGAGAGACTGTTCTGGCATTAGAATCAGTACTGTCAGATGGCAGCCATTCGAATCCGCGGTTCCATTTTCGAGCGGGATCCAGAGTAGAGCCTGATACGCCAGTAAATTATACTGGCACCAGTGAAAATGCAGGGACGAAGGTACTTGAAGATCCGGGGACCCCTTATATTGCCGGCAGCACTGCCCGAAAAGAAGAGACAGATTATCCGGATGATTATACAGGCTTCGGAGCCCTGGCAGATGCTTTCATCCGAAGTATGTATCCAAATAAAAAGCAGGGAAGTTATACGCTGGAAGACTATCTGGCGCTCCCGGACGATCTGCGGGTAGAATTGATAGATGGTGTTTTTTATGACCTGGCAGCGCCAAGGGTAAATCATCAGTTGATTGCCACCCAGATAGTCCATCAGCTGATGCGTCATATCGAGGAACAGAAGGGACCATGCAAACCGGTGTTTTCGCCGGTAGACGTGCAGCTGGACCAGGATGATAAGACGGTGGTTCAGCCGGATATCCTGATCCTGTGCAGACCAGAAACACTGATTAAAAATGGCAGGGTATTTGGCGCTCCGGATTTCATCATTGAGATATTGTCCCATTCTACCAGGAAGAAGGATATGACGCTGAAACTGGCAAAGTATTCAGAGGCAGGAGTGAGGGAATACTGGATGATTGATCCGGATAAACTCATTGTTGTAGTATATGATCTGGAACATGAGGAATTGCCAAAGCTTTACAATTTCACCAGCAAAATCCCGGTATTGATCTGGAAGGAAGAGTTCTCTGTAGATTTCAACGCTGTATATGAATATATTAAAGATTACCGGTAAGCTGCAATTTACGCATGAAAACGACCGATTACGAATCCTGCATTGAGCAGGGAAAATGAAGATGATATCCTCCGAATAGTTCCGTATGCTGGGAATATACATGTGCCCGGATTTTGGAAAATCGGACTAAAGAACCTGAAAACAATTTCTTGAAGAGGAGGACATCATCAAATGAAATGGAGAAAACTGGCAGCACTCGTAACTGTCTGTACACTTGCAGTCCCGACAGCAGCCCTTGCTGCGGATGCACCTGCCGCAGACGACATGGGAACAGAAGTTCCCGCCGCTGAGGCAACCGCCGAAGTGACCGTAAACAAAATCGTCGCCAACTGCACATCAGAACCCTATGGCAAGGCGATTCATTCCTTTACCTATTATGTGGATTCCACGGCAGATCTGCTGGACATGACAGCAGAAGATTTCCAGGGCACTTATCTGTGCTATGACGCCATGGAATACAAGGATTTCTTTGATGCACAGGCAACCGGCATTTTCTTTACAGCGGACACCGTCACAGTGGAAGTGCCCGCATTCTATCCCAATAACAGCTATGGCCGGGATGGCTATTGGGCATTCTCCTGCACCAATCCGGCTTTCGATGTAAATGCCACAACCGAGATTGAGTTTTCGGATCCTGTGGTAGAATCCTTCGAAGAATATACTTTAACATCCGGTACCGCAACACTGGATACTTATCTTTACACGCCGGAAGGTGCGGAAGAAGCAGGAGCGTTTCCGCTGGTGGTGTTTAATTCCGGCGGTTCCGGCATCTCCACAACCGGCGACATCTATGGCGCCAACTTCCTGGTATCTTTTGCCAAAGACGATGCGCAGGATATCATGAAATGCTATGCCCTGTATCCGCAGAGAAATGAAGGAGAAACCGATGATCTGTGCGCAGCCATCGCAGATGAAATCAACCGTCTAATTGAGGAAGGTAAAGTCGATGCCAACCGGGTGTTCATTACCGGCGAATCCGCAGGATCCAATTTTACCATGCAGTTTGTCAGCCGCTATCCGGGCCTGGCTACCGGCATTGTGATCTTCGACGGCGGCTATAACTATGATGACGCAGCAGGCAGCGATCAGCTGGAAGACACAGTGAAAATCGATGCGGAAACTCCCTGGTCCGATGCAGAACTTGTGCAGTTGGCCGAGTCCGGAACCAAAGTCATGATGGTGCAGTCCATCGGCGACACTACCTCCACTCCGATCCGTTACGCAACGGCTTATACCAAACTGGTGGAGTTCGGCATGGTCCCCGACGTGGATATTTTCTGGCATCTGTATACCGCGGAAGATTTCAATACCCTTCTGGGAGACCGCACCGAATGGGCTCTTATGGAAGATGGCGGCTATATTTCTGACCCGATCACCGGCGTTACCACGTATTATTATCCGGAAGGCAAGCTTCATAACAGCTCCTATCCCGGTGCCAATGACCAGTCCATCAAACTCTGGATGATGAATCAGTCCAAGGCAGAATACGAAGTGGTATCCTGCGGCCTGTACTCTGCAGCCCATGGCACAGACATTGACTACTCCATCCTTCCGGAGAAATATACACTGATGACCGTTCTGGAAAATGCACCCGGCATCCCGGCTGGATCGGAAACCACCCTGGTGGTATGGACCGATGATAATCACGAATTCTATTATGTGGGCTTCCTGACCTTCTTTGATAACAACACCGTGCAGTACTGCGAAGGTATCGTCATCAACGGCACAGGCCATACGGTTATGGACTGTAACGGCACCTGGTGGACCACGGATATGGATAACTCCATTTTGCCTTACATCATTGCAAAGGATGCAGCAGGTGAAATCGAATGGACCGCATATGATCCGGCAACGGCTGATGTGGACGGGATCCTGGGCGTTGGACAGAGCGCCGGCTCCGAAGGCGGAGAATCCGAAGGGGAATCCGCAGAAGGCGAGTCTGCAGAAGGGGAATCTCCGGCAGAGGAAGTTCCGGGAGAATAATCATTACACATCGTATGTTGTTCTGAAAAATAACTGTTGGTATTATTTACAGGAACGATTTGATATTTACAAATATGCTTCTGTATGGACTGATTGGAAAGGAGTTGTAAATGAAAAAATTATTAGTCATGTTATTGGCTGCAATCATGGTGATGAGCCTGTTTTCCATTACCGCGATGGCAGAACCTGCCGGGGAAGCGGCAGAAGAGGAGATTAAGCAGGCAGATCCGAAGGATATCGGAGACTATCTGTGGGAGCTGTCCACGGATATGTCCGATGAGGATTTCTACAAGTATTCCCAGAGAAACTATAAGTTCGTGCAGTCCCTGGAGCCGATGGTGGATGCCGATACCTTCCATGCACTGTATGTAGCAAGTGTACATGCAAAACAGAAAAAAGACGGCTACAAGGAAGAATTCATGACGGCTCAGGAGAATCTGATCCTCACCCAGTCTGTGGCGGATGGCGTATATTTCCTGTGGGATGCAGACAATATGCCCTGCCTGGATGGCGAAGAGTTTACTGAGGAAGAACTGGATGAAGGCGTGCTGGATTCCTATGGTTTCATTCCGCTTCTGATCAAATGCCTTCTGGAAGATCCCACCCAGGCAAAGGGTAATATTATTGTGGTTTCCGGCGGCGGTATGACCAACCGCAGCAATTCCGGTGAAGCTTATCCGGCCATCGAAGTGTTTAACAACCTTGGATACAACGTCTTTGTTTTGCAGAGAAGAATCCGTCCGTATTCCGATGAAGATATCTTCATGGATATGCAGCGCTCGATCCGTATGGTCCGTTACTATGCAGAAAAGGAGGGTTGGGGTGGCCAGGATATGATCGCAGACTGCGGATGGTCCGGCGGTGCCGCCACCGTCATGGGTCCGGTGAATAATCTTTATGGGGATCTGAACCCGACCAAATACTGTTCCACTTATGTACCGGATGAGATTGATGCTGTGAACAGCGATACGGATGTTACCATGCCGATCTATGGCGGTCATCTGGATGAAGACTGCGAAAATCCGAATATCCCGGCAATGTACATGTGTGCAGGATCTGAGGATGAAACCGGTGCGGCAGATCATATTCAGGAAGTCTATAACCGTCTTGTAGAATTGGGCATTCCCGCAAGAATTGATATATTCGAAGGTGCCGGCCATGGATTCGGTGTTGGTCAGGAAGGCGCACTGAAGGGTACCGAAGAATGTGCTTTGTGGCCGGGCTATGCCGATGAATTCATGATGGCAAACAAGGGACATTCCACCGGCGCAGCTCCGGCAGAACTCCCGGAAGCAGATACAGCACAAGTACCGGAAGCAATCGCAGAGGATGCGGCTCCTGCGGAAGAAGGAACTGATGGTGATATTCCCGCAGATTATACACAGGTGAAGGTCTTTGACGGAACCTATGGATTCGGAGATGCGGAAATTACTGCATATACCAATGACGATCAGACTGCTTTCTATCTGACATGGGAAGCATTTGATGAAAATCAGATCCTGGAAGGTACCGTAGAAGATGGTATCGTTGATGTAACCTACGACCTGACTGGTTTCATGACCGGAGATGCACAGCTCATATGGGATGATGCAGTGGCAAGTGCGCAAGAGTGGGTGGCAAGATAATTCTACAAGAAGGTTAATAACATAGCTTTTTCATACAGACATAATTTTGAAAGAGAGTCTCGAATTCGGGAAACCCGATTCGAGACTCTCTTTTCGATCATAACTCTGGGAAACGAAGAGGAATATCTGGCAGAAGTTCGGATTTATTATTCATATGGTAACAACTGATTTGTGTAAATGGGTATACGACGCAATTTTAACACTTGTGACAACTTTCATCCATTCGGATTCGCAAATTTTACAGTTATGATACATTGCAGTCATCTTTCACAGAACAGCCATCACCTAAAAAAGTAAAATCTGTATAAACAATGACTTTAGCAGTGATCACAACTGAAAATTCTGCGTCAGGAGATTTTGCTGGGTAGTCACAACCGAAAAATCTGCGAAATCAATACCAAATAAATAGTCACAATCGAAATATCTGCGCTGTAAGGTACTGGCAGTAAGGGTTCGAGGTTGTAAGTGCAAGTTGGTTCATGTCGATTCTTTAAGATACTTGTATAATGCTCGTCTTTTTTCATTATATTTGTTTAGGCGTGCACATTCTTTATGGAGTCCCAATTTCCAACGTAGAGCAGTACATATATTATCCAGGTCAGATAGACTGCGCATATTTGCAGGTGTCAGAGTAATTACCTGATACCCGGACAATGTCAAGGCACTTATTCTGGCTTTGTCCAGTTCATGCTGTGTAGAATTGAGATGGGTCAGATTACTGTCATATTCTACAATTATTTTTTTGTTCTCCCAAACAATATCGCAGATACAATAGTCTCTATGCAAAATCTGTGATCCTTGTTCAGACAGTTGGACCCTTTCATTTAATTCCGGCTTGTATATTCCATAACCGCCCATGGACATGGGAAGTGTTAAAATCATAGACAGCATGGTTTCCCTGGGAGAATTGGATCTGTTTAGAACGTGACGGATTGCTGTACGTGCTTTCTTGATTCCTTTTATATTTGTCATTGTTTCCAGATATGCAGCAATGCTTTGCTGAGTAGCAATTATTTTTCGGCTGGTATGGTGATAATCAGCTGTAGTGTCGGTCAGGTAAATAGCACACAGATCATATCCCAGCTTAATCAATTCAATAAGTGACAGATGAACAGCAGCTTCCAGAAAGCATAGCTCCGGAGAGGCAAGATAAATACTGTATATATCAGATTTATCTCCAGACTGAATGCGAAAAGAATCAATCTCGATAAAACTGTCGGATGGTAGATGGCACGGCTTTAAACCGCTGGAAAAATAATTGTTAATTCTTCGACTGACAATATCCGGGGCCATTACGTGAATTGGATAAGTAAATCCAAATTGCTGAGAGATTTTTGCTGCAACAGAAGATGTGGGATGAAATTCATAATGATCTGGCAATAAAGCAGGATACCGTTTCTCTAGAGAAAAGCTATCTGAGTAATTCAGCAAATTACTGTCCATCCAAAATTGAATGGCAGAAGGGTAAATAATAGGAATTATCATAAAATACCTCCTTCAAAGGAAAATAGGATCTTGCCCTGTAAGTTGTAATACAAAACAGGAGACCCTTTCGGGTCTCCTGCTGTGCATGAAACATATAAAAAATTTGATCCGTTAAAATAATCGACATATGGTTAATTTAGTGTAATACAATGCCCTCTGTCAAGGTGTTTCTATATTTCTTTGAAATTTGTGGATGATAGCATGAATATGCTTATATTCCTGTCAATTATGAACCACGGCTTAAGAAACCGGTGCTTTGTTTTGCCATTATTTCAGGTGGGTACTGATGTAGGAAATCAGTGCAGAAGAGAAGTCTTTCTTGCGGGAACGGCTGACAGGGAGCGGTTCACCGTGAACGACGGCATCGTTTTCCAGGATACAGTCCACATAAGCAAGATTCACAAGGTAACTGTTATTACAGCGGCTGAAATGATGGGAATGTAATGAACTTTCCAGTTCCTTCATTTTTCCGGTAGCCTGAAAGGTACCCGATGCAGTGTGGTAGGACAGGGTGTGGTTCTGGACTTCGATGTAGTAAAGATCTGATATCGCAACTTTTCGTAAGCCTTCTTTCATAGATATTGTAATATATGGCTGGGTGCTGTTTTTCCTGAGGCGCGTGACGGCCCGATCAAAAAACTGTATGAAAGAAAAGTATTTAATAGGCTTTAAAATGTAATCGTATGCCTGTACCGAGTACCCCTGGATTGCATACTGGGAAAGATTCGTGATGAAAATGATGATGACCTCAGGATCTTTTTCTCGTATGATTTTGGCTGCAGAGATCCCGTTCATCAGGGGCATATCCACGTCCATCAGAACGATATCATATTCTGGGCGGTAAGAGTCAGAGATGAGAAGCCCATTCGAGAAATGGTCGACCTTCACTTCAAGCTGCTTTTCCTCTGCATATTGATCAATATAGCCGCGAATGGTTTCAAAAGTATTCAATTCATCTTCTGCAACTGCAATTCGAATCATACGTAAACTATATAAAAAACAGGAAAAAAAGTAAACACAAATGAAAATGCAGGTTACGAACTAAACGGACCATTTACGAAGTGTCAATTGAGGCAGTTTTGAAGGCATGCTATACTAAATCCATCATATAGGGTAGAGGACGATGTGCCGGAACCAGAAAGGAAACATATGCTTAATTGGCTGAATGGGCCCTATTTTCTGACTGTGTTGGGAGAATGGATTGCCTGCGTGATTTATATAACACGGCCGCCCAAAAGGTTTGGAAAGCTGACATCTGCAGCAATCTCCCTCGCAATGCTGCTGGTTCAGACCTTTGGTATGTGGATTACAACCAAAGCAATGCCTTTTGCCTCAATGGAAACATTGCCGCAGCTTCTGCTGCGGACCTGTCTATATATTGCTCTTATGATCCTTCATATTTACCTGAACTGCAATATGCGGCTGATCACGGCGGTTATGACGGGTTTGTACGCTTTCCTGGTATCCGAACTGGCCTGGGGAATTGAAATGTTCCTGCAGTATGTATTTATACAGGGCGGGCACATCCCTGCAGGTACAGGACGCTGGCTTTTGATTGTTGTTGTATTTGCAGTCATATTCACCATTGTCTTTTTTGCGGAGCGGGCCTTTTATGATCTGGTACGGCGCTATGAAGCATCGGTAAAGGATCTGATCATCACGCTGATTATCACCTTGCTGGCATATGCGCTCAGCAATGCGCAGCAGGTTTTCATGGTGCAGAATCTGTTTGAGGTCTGGGACCGGAGTCTGGGACTGATTCCCCGGTGGGTGTATGTTCTTGTGGCATTGTTCATTCTCTATGGGCGGCGGATCTGGAAAGGATATCTGCAGGTGCGGCATGAGTTGGAAATGATCAGCAATGTCTTTGATAAACAAAAAGGGCAGTATGAGCAGGCCAGTCGAAACGCTGAAATCATCAACCAGAAATATCATGACCTGAAAAATCAGATTGCTATTATCAAATCAGATATTCCTGTTGAACAGCAAAAGGACTGGTTGGACAGCCTGGAGGAAAAAGTGGCACAGATCGAACCGGAACGGCTTACGGGCAACCCGGTGTTGGACACGATCCTCTGGGAGAAAAATCAGTATTGCCTGCTGAATGGGATTCATCTCAGTTATGTCATGGATGGAGAGCTGTTTGCGAATATTGCTATCGATGACCTGTGTGTGATTTTCGGCGGAGCATTGGACAACGCCATTGAAGCAGTTATGAAAATTCCGGATCCGGATCGGCGGTTGATTCATGTCAAGGCGATGCGGCAGCAGGGATATCTGGCAATCTGTGTGGAAAATATCAGCGAAACCCCGTTGGAATACAAGGATGGAGAATTAGTAACTACAAAAGATGATAAACAGCATCATGGTTACGGCTTCAAGGGAATCCGTTATACAGCGGAGAAATATGGAGGAACTGTTTCTCTGATGTCGGATGAGCCATGGGTGCGTTTGACTGTTTTGCTGAAAGCATAAGTGGGTAAACAAAATACGGAGAAGTCCGAAAAACGGAAAGGAAAAATGAGAATGAAAAAACGGTTGTGCATGTTATTGTCAATTTTATTATTAGTGACATTGACTGTTCCTGCAATCAGTTTTGCAGGAGAAGAGGTGACCGATGCAAATGTATCTGTTTCGGATGCCAAAGTGCTGCAGGACATCGGGGAGTATCTCTGGGAGATCAGCACGGATATGGACGATGAAGCCTTTGAACTGGCCAGGTCCCGCAATTACAAGATTGTGAAAGAAATGGAACCGCTGTTTACGGAAGAATCCTTCCATAAAGTCTATGTGGCCAGCGTACATTTGAACCAGAATAAAGAAGGCGCCCGGGAGGAATTTGTGGAAGCCCTGCAGAATCTGGAACAGGTAAAAAGCGTCGCGGAAGGAATCACCTTCCTGTGGGATGCGGAGAATATGCCGAATGCCGGGGATAAAGAATATGCGGAAGAAGAGCTGGATGCAGGGCAGCTGGATGGATATGGATTCGTCCCTTATATGATCAACTATCTGCTGGAGGATCCTTCTGAGGCAAAAGGCAATGTCCTGCTGTTTTCCGGGGGCAGCCGCACCAACGATGGGGAGGGATTCCCGGCAGCGGAAGTATTTCAGGCGTTGGGCTATAATGCCTTTGTCGTAGACTGCCGTATGAACCCTTACTCTCAGACCGACGTGGATATGGATACCATGCGGGCTATCCGACTGGTGAAATATCTTGGGGAACAAGAGGGCTGGGGCGGCATGGACTGCATCGCACTGTGCGGATTTTCAGCGGGCGGCTTAAAAGTCATTGACGTGATTGAAAATGCATATTTTGATCAGACACCGGTGGATATGGGCGCCTTAAGCTATGTGCCGGATGAGATCGATGCCATTGATGGCGATTTCAACGTCGGAATCCTGGTTTATACCGGAAATGACCGGATGCTCACGGAAACAGGGCATTGGCCGGCTCTTTTCATGGTGGCCGGTTCGGAGGATGCCACCGGTGCCACCCAGAGACTGGAAAACTATTATGATTATACGAAAGACATCGTTCCGTCCCAATTGATTGTCTACGAAGGTGCGGGGCATGGATTTGGCGTCGGGCAGGAAGGCGCTATTAAAGCAACCGGGGAGTGCGCCCAGTGGCCAACAGAGGCGGATGTATTTATGCAGGAAAACCGCGGCTATCATCAGGCAGCAGCCGATGGCGCAGAAATGAAAGAAGACACAGAGAGTGTGTTATCAGCGGAGGCCAATATCATCGGCATCACCAGTGACACCGGTTCCGTCACCGTCGAGTATTATGGCGGAACTGAGATCCTGCAGACAGAAGAGGACGGAAATATCCTGGTGCAGGTTCCGGAGGGGGTTGTTCTGGATAATATTTCCATCTATGCTTCCGCGGGCGAAATCGACATTATAGGTGTGATTGCAGACACCTACAATCTGGAAACCGTGGATGGTGATATGAATGTGTATCTTCCCGAAGATCAGGCCTTCCATCTGCAGCTGAGGACCATCAGCGATCTGTTTGAAAGCGATTTTCTGTATGATGTGGGAGATGCCCGGCATGAATACTATTTCGGAGAAGATGGCGTGAATATTGATATGGAAACCATCATCGGCGTTGGCAGAGTGATGATTCTGCAGTGAAGAGTGCAAAATCCAGTTCTTCTGTCACGATGTTGTTGCGGTGAGGAATTTATACTGCAGAACACAGAAGTGAGAGCTCCTGTGTTCTGCAGTGCGTAGTTAAAAAATAATGGACAATGGAGGGAAACAAAATGAAGTTGAAAAAACTGATAATGTGGATTCTCGCAGCTTCTTTGTGTTTGACACTGTTTGCCGGAATCAATATCCAGGCGGAAGAAGCCGCAACCGGGGATGCAGTAGTTGATGGTGTTGTACAGGATATCACAGACTTTCTCTGGGAGATCCCGGCAGATGCGCCGGAAGAGGAATACATCAGGCTGATGAACCGGAACTTCCGGATCATTCAGGCATTTGAACTGTTATTTACCGAGGAATCCTATGATGCATACTCCAAGGTTTACAGCCGTCAGTTCAAGAGGACAAAGTCTCTGGAGGATGCGCAGAAGGTCGTGGAGGCACAGTCTGACCTCGTACAGACAGTTTCTATTGCAGACGGTGCATGGTTCCTGTGGGGCACCAGCGCTGAGGATAACACAAACGGTTATGAGTGGTTCACCGCGAATGTCGGACCTGTGGTAGATGGGGAAGAAGCAGAGTTGACCCAGGAAGCGCTGGATGCCAGCGAAATGGACGGGTTTGGACAAGGTCCTGTGCTGATTAAATGCTTACTGGATGATCCGACTCAGGCCAAGGGGAACATCATTCTGATCTCCGGCGGCGGATTTTCAGCCAGAAGCAATCCTGCCGAAGGATATGCAGCCATTCCGGTTTTCAATGATCTCGGATACAATTGCTTCCTGCTGCAGCGGCGTGTGGCTCCGTTTTCCCAGATGGACATTTTTATGGATCTGCAGAGAGCTATCCGGATCGTCAGATATAATGCCGGGCAGGAAGGCTGGGGAGGCCAGGATATGATCGCAGCAGCTGGTTTTTCCGGCGGCGGTGGAACGATTATGGGAACCGTTTTCAATTGCTATGGCGCATTGACTCCGGCCGATCTTGGCGTCAGTACTTATACGCCGGATGAACTGGATGCCGTGAATTCCGATCTGGATGTGGCAATGCCGATTTACGGATCCATGTCGAGCTTCCTTTCCGATGCCAATCCCAATCTGCCCGCCTTCTACATTGCCCACGGCATGGCTGACGATATGGTGGATCCGAAAAATGCCCAGGATGTCTATGATTATGTGAAGGATCTGGTTCCGGCACAGCTGTATATGATCCCGGACGCCAAGCACGGATTTGGTCCCGGAACATCATCTACCGCTGCAGAAGGCTGTAAGGAATGGCCAGGACAGGCAGATGCCTTTATGCAGAGCCTGAGAATCGCGGAATAACCGGTAAAACTCAGGAATCAGCGGATCGAAGTGATTGGCGGATCATAATCTGTAAGATCAGAAGAAACAGGAATAAAAGAGGTTTATGATGAATGTGAGGAAACTGATAGCAGGAGTTTTGGCAGCAGGTTATTGTTTAACCGCTCTTGGGGGAGTGCAGGGACTAGCAGCCCAGCCGGCACCGGCAGCAGCCGGGGAGAAAACCGTGCAGGAAGAGCTGTGCCAAAGTGAGGAATTCTGGCTGGAATCAGAGGAAGGACCTGTTTATGGGGTATTATACCTTCCGATGGAGGTTCAGGAGACTTATCCGACCGTGATCATCTCCCATGGATTCGGAAGCACTGCCGATGTGACTGGCCCGGTAGCGAAATATCTGGCAGAACATGGCTTTGCTGCATATGCCTTTGATTTTATCGGCGGAAGTGCAGCTTCCAGAAGCGGGGCGGCTGACGGAGATATGTCCCATATGTCCGTGCTGACTGAATCAGCACAGCTTTCCGAGGTGATCGACCAGATTGCCGGACAGGAATGGGCAGAACCGGAGAACCTGTTCCTGGTGGGACAGAGTCAGGGCGGATATGTGAGCGCATATACCGCTGCGCAGAGGCCGGAAGATATCAAGGCGATGGTGCTGGAATTTCCGGCATTTGCTCTGCAGGATGACTGCTGGGAACGACACGGATCTATTGAGAATGTTCCTGAGACAGAGCGGTTTATGGGACAGGAACTGGGAGCGGTCTATTCTCTGGATGCCATGTCCATGGATATCTATGATGTGATTGGTGCCTATACAGGAGAAGTTCTTCTTCTGCACGGGGACAACGATCGCCTGGTGGATATTTCCTATTC
Organism: Parasporobacterium sp.; assembly: GCA_017459985.1. Lineage (GTDB taxonomy): Bacteria > Bacillota > Clostridia > Lachnospirales > Lachnospiraceae > RGIG5612. Next base: position 139,760 of record JAFUBX010000036.1, on the reverse strand, counting down.
GGAGAAAGCCCTGGAAGTCTATGAAAACGCAGAGCTTCTGGTTTATGAAGGCGCCAACCACGGATTCGCGGGGGATTACGCCGATCAGGCAAATGCGGATATTCTGGCATTTCTGGAGGAGAGAATCGGATAATCGGCAGCACAGGCACGTTTTTGTCGGTTACGTTTGAATTTATTGGCTGTGCGAACACGTTTTTGTCGGTTACGTTTGAGTCTATTGGTAGTGCATACACGTTTTTGTCGGTTACGTTTGACAGAATCAAACGTAGATGATAAAAATGTGCAGATGATTGCCTAAATATCAAACGTAACTGACAATTTTGTGTCAACCGGATGGATACCGTCAAACGTAACCGACAATTTTGTGTCAGTAAAGGGAAAAGCTTACACTTCAGCCTCAATGTCTCAGGAGGAACTGATAGAGGTCGTATCGCTGCCTTCGACAGGATGCAAACCGGTGTTGGTCGGTTCTCATTCCTAAAGTCCATCGGAGAGAAAGAAATGTCTTCTCGAAGGCAGTAAAGTTGTGGAGAACATCGGCAGTGATGCTGATGACTTTGCATCCGGCCATGGAAAGTGCAGAAGCACGTTTCTTATCCATTGCATGCTGCCTGGCTTCCAGGTGCGTCAGATTGCTGTCATATTCTAAAATGATTTTTTCCTGATCCCAGACCATATCGCAGCAGCAGGAATCAATGCCTAATAAAGCCCGGCCCTGCGGCGTCAGCGCTACATACCGATTCATTTCCAGATGTTTTAAAGCGAATCCTCCCTGCAGGAATGGCAGAACAGCTGCCATGGCCAGCTTGGTTTCCATTGGAGAATTGGAATTATCGAGAATATGCTTCACAGCCCGTCGGGCATTCCTGTCTCCGTGGGCATGATCACAAAAGGACAGAAAACGGGTAATATTACTGACATTTGTGAGAGGAACCCGTGCCCGCTGTCCATAATCTGCATCCGGATCGGGAACATATTTTGCGCACAGGGAATAACCAAATTGAATCAATTCCGGAAACGACAGGTGTGTCGCTGCATTCAGAAAACAATACTCAGGACAGGCAACATATACCGGAATCTTGTTCAGATCGTCAATGTGAATAAAACATTTCCTGGGAACGTATCTGGATCTGATGCTGCAGATCGTGTCATCCCGGTTACGGCGTAATCCGTCAGAGGGTGATTGCAGATGAATCGGAAACTGCAAATCCATTAAGCTCTGGATGAGGAATCCGGCAAAGGCAGAATAACATGAAGAACCCGGAGTTGCTGAATCACTTATGGTTACAGGAACTCCGGGTTCTTTTTTCTCATTTCGTGCGGCTGAAATCAGATTTCAATCGTTCTTTCCAGCCCGGATTCGGTGGTAACTGTGATCACAGACACAGCTGCATCAGCAGGCTTCGCGATGATCAGCTGGGCTCTTCCGAGCCAGGTACGGGTGGTCGTTTCATTGTAATTATAGGACGGCTTCGGATCCGCGCTTCCGAAGGCCAGCATCCGGGCTTCGCCGTCGATCTTCAGATGGATCACGCTGTCCCGGTCAGTAGCCAGGATCCCGTACTCGTCCACAATCTCGATCTCAATAAACCGGATCTGCGGGTCAGGGACGTCCTGCCCTTCGAAGAACATCGGCTCATAAGCTTCCGCGGCGTTTGCAGGGGCCGCTTCACCGGAACCTGCCGCATCACCGGAACCTGCCGCATCACCGGAACCTGCTGCATCACCGGAGCCTGCCAAATCGGCGGCATCAGAGGAATTTCCGCCGGCGGAGGTCCCATCGGCAGCTGCTCCTGACTGCTGCAAAAGGCTGGAATCCTTCAGGTCCAGGATCAGTTCCGGCTTTCCGACATTTCCGCTCAGATAAGAAGCCTTGAGCTGCTCGGAAAATTCCTTCGCGCGGATACTGGATGCTTCATATTCGGTTTTCATCTTTTCCGCGAAGGACGCACTGTCAAAGTTGGCGGAGGACAGGGGGGCCTTTCCTTCAAAATACTGATTGATCGTATTGTCTATCCCGGGAGTCGACTGCCCGATACCGGAAAAGGACTGCCCAATCCCGGAAACTGGCTGTCCCGCTAAAGGTGCAGACTGCGCCGGGGCAGGAGCGGGATATTCAAATGCAGGCAGGGAGTCTGCATATACCGGCTCTTCCGTGAGAGACAGGAACAGCTGCTCCCCGGGGCTGGAAATCTCGCAGCGCCCGGTTTCTTCACCGCCTGCATAGGAAACGGCAGTCAGTGTTCCGGGCTCATAAGTGGTTTCAAATTGTGTGATAAACCGGCAGTTGGATCCGGCGGGTTTTCTGCCGAGGGAAACGCCGTTTTTCAGTAATTCCACCTCCTCGGAATCAGAATAGACCTCGATCACGACCGGTTTGCCGGTATATTCGCTCCAACTCCAGCTTCCGATGGCATCGGAAATGATCCAGGGGTTGGTGATCAGGCCTTCTCCATAGTGGACGGGATCCTTCACTGCAATGTAGGGATCCTTCCGCAGGCCGAACACGATCTCCCGATAGAAGGACATCGGCAGACGGTATCCGGTGATATCAATGCTTCCGGTTCCGGAGATCTGCAGAGGGAACTGGGCATTGCCAAAGGGATTGCTGCCATTGTTGTAATTCGGTGCTCCGATGCCGGCCTCTCCCAGGTATTCCCATCCGGTCCAGCAGAAATCTCCGATTGCATAGGGCAGCTGCAGGATCATGGGCCAGTCAGAGGCGATATCGCCGATTCCGCTTTCGCTGCCGACGATCACCCGTTCCGGATGCAGATCGTGCTCGATAGAATAGCGGTGTCCCATGTAATTATAACCGGCGATATCCGTATGACGGAAGGGGACCGAGATCGTCGCGTCAACGATCGGATGGCAGACCATATCATTCATATAGGCATGCATGAAGGCCATAAAATCATTGACATTGCCGTCGCTGCGGCCCTGTTCTTTCAGGTCAGCAGCCACATCGGACACGATCTGACCCATCTGGTCGCCGACCGAGAAGATCCCGTTGACAGCCGCCAGAGTATAACGGGTCTCGTCAATGGATTTTATTTTGCTGCAGAGCTTTTGGGTGATTTCCTCTCCCTGCGGGGTGCCGATCTCAGGAATTTCATTTCCGATGGAATACATCAGAACAGAGGGATGATTGAAGGCGTCTTTCACCATGGACTCAATGTCTGCTTCCCACCACTCATCAAAATACATGCCGTAATCATAATCGGATTTATGCCGGACCCAGATATCAAATGCTTCATCCATGACATACATTCCGACCTTGTCACAGGCCCGGAGAAGAGCCGGCGCCGCCGGGTTGTGGGAACAGCGGATTGCATTGAATCCGGCCTCTTTTAATTTCAGAATCTGGCGGATCTGGACTTCTTCATAGGTCCTGGAACCGAGCATGCCGCTGTCGTGATGAATGCAGGCGCCGCGCAGTTTGACGGGTTTTGCGTTTACCTTCAATCCCTCTTCCGGACTCAGGGACAGGGTACGCAGACCGAAGCTGTCGGTATGGGAATCCAGTTCCTTTCCTGCAGAATCCTTAAGGGCCAATCTGCAGGTGTACAGATACGGAGTATCCACATTCCACAGGCAGGGGGAAGGCACGGACAGTTCAACCTCTGCCGGATACAGGGTAAACAGATCCGGAAGATATGCTTCGGCAGAAGAATCCTTTGTCGGGGATTTCTCCAGACGAACCAGTCTTGATGCGGTCTGATTGCCGTCGGCATCAAAAATCACGGCTTCCAGCGTATATTCCCTGTCCGGATCGGAAACAGCGATCACAGAGGACACCCGGATCCGGGCGTCTGTACTGCCGGGCATCTGCGGATTTGTCTGACCGGGGATACTCAGTGTACGGATCTGCAGACTGTCGGGCTTTATGAACTGGGGGCCGGATTCCAGCAGAAAGACATCCCGGTACAGTCCGGTTCCGGGATACCAGCGGGAATTCGGTTCCGCGCCGGAGCGGACCTGGATGCGGATCTCATTCTCCTGCCCGAAGTTCAGATATTTGTTCAGCGGAACATAGAAAACAGTATAACCGAAGGGACGCTTACCTGCCAGCTGCCCGTTGACATAGACAAAGGCATTCATATAGGCGCCTTCGATCTTCAGAATGTAGTTCCTGCCGGGATCATTGACCTGAAGAGTTTTGGAGTAGCTGTAAATGCCGCCCTTGCGGTATCCGGTATTTGCACCGGAACGGGCCTCTGGGTCCTGAGGAATCTCGATCATGGCGTCATGGGGAAGATCCAGCACCCTGGCATCTGCCGGCGGTGCCCAGTTCAGGGCAAAGGAATTGGTGATCTCCCAGAATTTCCAATTGTGATTAAAATTATTTGCTTTCATCTTGGCCCCTTTCTTTGAAATTTTATGGTTCAGACTGCGGACAGCCGCAGGATCTTATTGTATAATAGAGTGGCGTCAGAAACAATTGCCGGAGGTAATACCGTGCGGAGATTTACCGTAAAAAGCGGGCAGGGCCCCGTGACCATACGCCTGGAAGAGCTGCTCTATGCAGAGTCCTTTCATGACCGGACGACCTTTGTCTGCGAAGACAGGAAGGTCGACAGCCTGGTTTCCTTCGCGAAAGCAGTGGAATATCTGACACCTCTGGGGTTCTTCCGCTGCCACCGGAACTATATTGTCTCATCCCGTAAGATCGCACGGATCGGGGATGGCTATCTGGTGATGGAAAATGCGGATACCGTACCCTTCAGTCCCCGCAGAAGGGAGGAACTCCTTCAGACGGTTCGTCTGGCGCAGAACCCGCAGTCCTGAGCATCAGGACCCGGCATTCTTTTCCTTAAACTATAGTGACTTCCCGGATAAATGTCAAACGAAAGGATATTTGCTGCGGCCGGAAGGGATCGATCAGGGATCGATTGGCAGACGGGGAGGAACGGACGACAGAGACCGCGGCGTTTTTCAGATATTATCAGAACAAGGGAGAGCAAACGCATGAATATTATGATCATCGATGCCCAGGGCGGCGGAATCGGAAAACAGCTGGTGGCGGCGCTGAAGCAGCAGCTGCCGGATACACACATTCTGGCCGTGGGAACAAATACGACAGCCACTATGGCCATGCTGAAGGCGGGAGCCGATCAGGCAGCAACGGGAGAAAATGCAGTAATTGTCGGCTGCCGGACTGCGGATGTGATTGTGGGCCCGATTGGGATCGTGATTGCGGATTCCCTGCTGGGAGAGGTGACTCCGCAAATGGCGCTGGCGGTCGCCCAAAGCAGGGCGGTCAGAGTTCTGATTCCCTTTAATCATTGTGATAATATCATTGCCGGGATTCCCGACACCGGGACCGGTGCGCTGATCCAGGCTGCCATCCTGGAGATCCGTCGATATACTGCAAAGACTGCATCCGGGACTGCCGGCGATTCTGCCCGGTCCGGGACCAGGATCCGATGTCCGGGCGATTCCGCGATCTGAATCCCGGGCGATTCTTGACAAATGCAGGAAAGCATTGTATAAGATTCACATGGTCCGCAGGAAGCGGACCGCCTGTGCAGAAGCAGCGGGCATCGAACGGTTTTTCGGAATTTTCAGACAATAATACCTGTATACCAGGAAGGTATGCGTTTTCTCTGAAGAGAGAACGGATATCTTTTTGTTTTAAAGAGGATTTTTCAGGGCATAAACCTATGCAAAGTGAAACAAAACAATTACTGGAAATGGTAAAGAAAGGAGAGCTGTCTGTGGACGAGGCTCTCCTTCAGTTAAAGAATCAGCCTTTTGAAGATATCGGTTATGCGAAGGTGGATCTGCACCGCAGAATCCGGCAGGGGGCCAATGAGGTGATCTACGGCGCCGGCAAGACAGCAGAGCAGATCAAGGGAATTATCAAGGTCATGCAGGAGCATGGACAGAACAGGATCCTGATCACCCGGCTCCCGGAAGAAGCCGCCCGGGAGATTGGCGGCGTGTATCCGCTGGATTATCATGTGGACGCCCGGGTAGCGCTTCTGGGCCCCGTCCGGGAAGCGGATGGGATTGGGACCATTGTGGTTGCCACCGGCGGAACCAGCGATATTCCTGTGGCGGAAGAAGCAGCGCTGACGGCACAGTTCCTTGGAAATCAGGTCACCCGGCTGTATGATGTGGGGGTGGCGGGCCTTCATAGGCTTCTGGCCCACAAAGAAGAGATCATGCAGGCCAGTGTGATCATTGCAATTGCGGGAATGGAAGGCGCACTGGCCAGCGTGATCGGAGGACTTGCGGACTGTCCGGTGATCGCGGTGCCGACCAGCGTGGGATACGGCGCTTCCTTCCACGGACTGTCTGCCCTTCTGTCGATGCTGAATTCCTGCGCCAGCGGAGTCAGCGTAGTCAATATCGATAATGGATTCGGCGCAGGATATCTGGCCAGCATGATCAATCACATGGAGGTAAAATCATGAGGATACTGTATTTGGACTGCAGCATGGGAGCCGCCGGGGATATGCTGACGGCTGCGCTGCTGGAACTGCTTCCGGATCCGGAATCATTTTTGGAGAAACTGAATGGTCTGGGGATCCCGGGGGTCCGGTTTGTGAGGGAACCCTCTGTAAAATGCGGGATCACCGGCACCCATATGAAAGTGCTTGTGGAAGGCATCGAAGAAGGTGAAGGGATCCATGAGCATGAGCACGGGCATCCGTACGAGCACGGGCATTCTCATGAGCACTCTCATGAGCACGAGCACGAGCATTCCCACGAACATCTGCACGACCACGATGGCGGACATGACCATTCCCATCCGCACTCCCACAGCAGCCTCCCCGAAATCGAGCAGATCGTGGATCATCTGGAGCTATCCGCCAAAGTGAAGAAGGACATCCTTTCTGTATACCGGCTGATCGCGGAGGCAGAAAGCCAGGTTCATGGCGTTCCGGTGCCGCAGATCCATTTTCATGAGGTGGGAACGATGGACGCGGTTGCGGATGTCACCGCGGTCTGCCTGCTGATCGATGTCCTGGCACCGGATCAGATCCTTGCCTCTCCCGTCCATGTGGGATCCGGTCAGGTTCATTGCGCCCATGGGATCCTTCCCGTCCCCGCGCCGGCCACGGCTCAGATCCTCAAAGATGTTCCCATCTGGTCCGGCCGGATCCGGGGAGAGCTGTGTACCCCGACAGGAGCGGCGCTGCTGAAGCATTTTGTAAGCAGATTCTGTCCGATGCCCCAGATGAGCGTATCCGGGATTGGGTACGGCATGGGAAAGAAAGATTTTGAAGCAGCCAACTGTGTCCGGGCAATGCTCGGGAAACAGGAAATTCCCGAGGATCTGGTACTGGAACTTTCCTGCAATGTGGATGATATGACGGCGGAAGAGATCAGTTTTGCCATGGACCGTCTGTTCGAGGCAGGCGCCAGAGAAGTATATACGGTCCCGATCGGTATGAAAAAATCCCGCCCCGGGGTGCTTCTTCGCGCTATGTGTCAGGAGAACGTCAAGGACGAGGTGCTGGCGGCATTTTTCCGGCACACGAGTACCCTGGGCGTCCGGGAAACCGCGACCAGACGGTACATTTTGGACCGCCGCATCGAGACCCGGGACACTTCCCTGGGACCGGTGCACTGCAAGATTTCCTCCGGCTATGGCGTAACCCGTGAAAAATACGAATATGACGATCTGAACCGGATCGCATCGGAACAGGGCCTGTCCCTTCAGGAAGTGCGGAGGATCATCGGGTGACCCGCCGGGGAAGGTTTTATAACAGATAGTAACGGATCAAAGTATCTACCCACTGGATATCCAGCGGCTGCGTCTTTGTTTCTGTTGTGATGATCAGATTAATTCCGGGGAGGATACCGGCATTGTAAAAAATCTCATCGCAAAATCTGGTCTTTTCAATATAATGAGTGTTGTCCATCATCCCTCTGTGATCCCAATACCAGATTTTATTTGCTGATTGGTTCAGACACTTCAGATCAATCGCGATATCAGTGCCATTAATATTAGTGACCTCATCATAATGATAAGGGACTCCGTAATGTTCCAGCCGCGCAATGATGTCAGCCTCAGATTTGCTGCGGACCATCAGACCTGGAATAACCGTGGAATACCGGAGCTGTTCCGGGTACTTCATGTTCCTATTGTACGATTGCTGTTTCCACAGCAATGCGGATTCAGTATAAACATTGCTGCCAATCGTGAGCAAACGGCTGATGCCTGGATGGGCTGAACGGAATTGTTCTTCCGCATTGGTCCTCTGACGGATCCGGATCAGCTTGTCAATCAGCTCTTTTTCTTGCCGTAGTTCCGGAAGACTCCTTGTGGCGAGCATTTTATTTGCAAGAAGTACAGCTGCGTCCATTTCAGACTTATTGAGATAAGTCTCTCTGATTCTTCCATCTGGAAGCTTTTCTTTTCTGGAATAACGATAGTTTCCATCTCCTGTGGCTCTTGCAACTAGACTCCCATCCGGAGCATTCTTCAATAGCTGCTCCATCTGATTAATTTTTGCAGCGAGTGTTTTGCTTTCTGATAATAGATTGATAATACTTGACATCATGATCTCCTTCCTGTATTGCCGGGATTATCCGGGATTGCTGATGGTACTCTCCGGGATCATATAACGAAACGGTTGCCGTGCTCTTCGGAAGCATCCACCGAAATTGCTGCTGCGTTCTCCGGAAGAATATCTCATAGTGATAAAACCTTTAGTTTGAGGATAGTAAATATCCTCTATACGAAAAATCAAAAAAATGAGGCATTGCTGAATATCCTCAAAATGTTAAATTGTCTCGTTTGAGGATAAAAATTATCCTCAAATATTTAAAGACGTGGATCTGCGGATATGGCCAGCTGTCTCATTTTTCGAAAATGCTCATTTGAGATGACAAACTATCCCCAAAATAATAAAAAATCGAAATTGAGACAAATATGTTCTATGGAAGAGCCTTTGTCACGGTCACAGAGTCTGCTTCCGGAAAGGAAACAAACAGCCCCTGTGGTAGGATTGGTGCCCGGGGATGAAGATGAAAATGCTGGTCAGGGAGTATACTGTATTACTCAAATGAAAAGGCCTGCAGCGCGGGAAACGTCTGCAGGCCTTATAATAATTGGCAAATATCACATGATTCATAGTCAAACTGTACTGTATTACAAGAGGGTCTGTCAATAGAAAAATTCGGCATTCATTAAAAATACGACAGCCAAAACCAGATGGCGGCCGGAAAACCATGATGGTCATAGCAGATCAACTTCGATCAGCCTCACTTCCAGCGGCGCCAGACGGACGTGTAAAGGGAGGACGCCGTCTAGAACCGGCTCCCGGTGCAGGTGAAGGCCCGGCCGGGATTCCTGCATCAGAAGATTATAGTCTTCCCGGGAGTTTAACGGCTGGGAGCCCATGCGGGCCCAGGTGTCATAACTGCTCCCGGCATACTGGTTCACGAAATATTCTTTGATCAGAACGCGGCTTCCCGGAAGATCCGACAGCCGGACTGCGAACTGGGCGGTACTCATTTCTTCAAACGGAGAATACCGGTCAATAATATTTAATTCTGTCCGGTGGCCGGTGGCGAACAGCCGGGAGTAGTGTTCGTAGTTGTACAGCAGGATCCGGATGCTGTTTTCCGCGCGGGTAATGAAATATCCCTCTCCCTTCCGGAGCAGTTCATTCCCTAGTTTTCCCAAAAGAAGAAACGCATTGTAATTGGCCTTTGGAATACCATTAAAGGTAAACAACCCCAGGCCTCCGTGATACAGATCCGGGGAGAGTTGCATTTCTTCGATAAAATCTGTCAGACTCCAATAGCTGAAGGATTCCAACCGGTCGTAATTTTCCAGCAGATTCTTGACCAGATGGCAGGACTTGAAACAGGTGTCATTAATGAGGTCCCGATGGGAGATGGTCAGATTCCATTCCGTCAGATAAATCGGAATGGAACGCATGTTGTGTTTCCGGGTCAGGGCTTTGACATTGTTGATAAATTTCATCATGGCGTGGGGGTCGGCGGTCAGAGGAAAGGAATGTTCCATATTCTCTGTGGAAAGTCCTTTCTCACTGCGGACCCGGTCGCTGGAATCCCCCTCAAACAGGCTGTTATCATAGTAATGGATATTCAGAAAATCCGGATTGCAGGCATGAGAGTTTGTAAATAGGAAAAAGTCCCTGGCCCAGCCATATTCCTTCTGTACCGACAGCAGCAGGGAAGGAGTACCGAACCGGAATTCCGGACAGATGGATTTGACTGTCTTATAGGTTGCTTCGTAAAACCGGAAGAACCGGTCCTTGTCATTCCAGGAAAACTGTTCGACGGTTTCATCCGGCTCATTCCAGACACAGAACAGCCAGCTCCTGACTTCCTCCAGCCCGTAGCGTGCAACGCAGTGACGGACCGTCGCGTCCACCAGATCAGTCCATTTTTTCAGATCCTTCGGAGGCGAGGTGTTATAGTGATAAAAATCCATCAGCCGATGGGGATCCTCCGCCAGCGCAACCGGCATAAAGGACAGTTGGAATAAAGGCTTCATGCCGACACTCTGCAGAAAGTCCAGAACCTTGTCGATCAGTGTGAAGGAATAATGGGGCGTCCCGTCTTTGTCCTCCGTATATACCATCATCTCATCCGAAAGAAGACCGTGGAATTTCACATACTGGAAGCGGATCTCCTGCTGCACCCGGATCAGCATATCCTGCACTTCCTTATACAGAAACTGCCGGGCAGACCCAACGCAGATCATACGGTGATAATTGTGGGAAAGCGTAGTTCCCCCGGCCAGAAAGCTTACGTCACCTGCATCAAAGATGCGGGGGTTTTCACTGGAGGCGGTGATAAAGTCCGCTTCCTCCCGGAAAACCCCGGTATATTTCATCAGGCTGGGAAAGGCAGAAAGCTGCGGGGGATCCATCAGAGGTGCCCCAGCGGGAGCCGATGGCAAAGAGGAAGTAACGGCAGCGGGATCAAAATCCGTCCGATGGAGCTTGCGGTAGGCGTTCGGAAGAGTGCCATAGGATTTTTTAAACAGGGAAGTAAATGCCCGGGCATCCCCGAATCCATTCTGCAGGGCAATGGATTCGATGGAGGCAGAAGAGCCCAGCAGTTCCTTCACCGCGTGGCTGAGCCGTACATCGTTATAATACTCCCCAAAGGTTTTGCCGGACTGCTTTTTAAAAAAGGCGGAAAAGTAGGGAGCTGTAAGAGAAAATCTTGCAGCCGTTTCATTCAGGGTGAGGTTTTCCCGGAAGTGCTCATTCACATAATGGATAATTTCCAAGAGCCGATCCCGGTTCTGTTCCCCGGCATTCATTGCCGGAGCAGGAGCTGCCGGAAAATTGGCCAGGAGATGGCTGTAGAGATTGTAGAAAATACCAAGAGCGCTGAAGGCCTGTTCTTCCTTTTTCTCAAAAGATACCAGCTGCGCCAGGCAGTACCGGACATAGTCATACCGGGTAGAATAGGTATTGCCGCTGGAACACAGGTCGAAACGGGCAGTGCAGGAGGATTTCAGATCCGGCAGCAGATCCTGCCGGAATGTCAGGATCACCGCTTCCCAGGAGGTTCCGCTGATCTCCCGGATATCGGCGGCATTGATCAGAAAGACATCCTCGCTTTGCACCGGAAACGAACGGTCCCGGAGAATTACCCGGGCGTTGCCCGTCAGAATAAAAAACAGTTCCGTCTCCGCATGCCAGTCATCCACCGGGGTTTCCGCACTTCGATAACAAATAGAAAAGGGAAGAAAATTACGGCTGCCGGGATGTTTCTTTTCTGCGCTGCTCATGCTCACTGCTCCTTACTGTAAAACTTGTGTATTTTCCGGATAATAACGGATGACTCTTTCAGTATATCGGAAAATCATAAGAATGCAAATCAAAAGGGGATTGCAGACAGTTTTCCCACATGTTAATATGTATATACGTTTAAACTACCGATACGTTATAAGCAAAATGAAAGGAGGAAATATTTATGGAGCGGGTCGCCATTAAACCGTGGGGAAACAGCCAGGGGATAAGACTATCAAAAAGTATTCTGGAGAAGGCAGGGATCGAAACGGACGATCATTTATCTGTGGAAATACAGGAACATGCCATCATCCTTCATAAAATCTTCCGGCATCAGTCATTTGAAGAACGATTGGCACAGTTTGACGGGAAAATGGAAGTATATGATTTTGACTGGGGGGATCCTGTCGGGAAGGAATTAGTGTGAGCAAGTATTATTGTCAGGGAGATGTGATCAGAATCTCCGATTACAAGGACACTTTTCTTATCATCAGTAAAAATGCGTTCATTAAAGCAAGCGGCGTTTTTCATGTATGCCCTTTGATCCCGGGAATTGCGGAAGGCCCGCTGCACATCAGCGTTAATGGAAATCACGGTGCTTCCGGAACGGCAATATGTGAACAGATAAAACTCATTGATCCGGCGCAAAGAAATTGCAAAAAGGTGGATTATATTTCCTATGCGCAGCTAATGAATGTTTCAGATGCCGTACAGGGGATTTTTGAGTATGATTAAAGGAAAGAGATTTAAGGGATAGGGAAGGAGTTGTACGAACATGGCTCTTCAGAATCTGGTATACCGGCTAGAGGCGGACTTTACCCCTATGGAAACAGCCTTCAAATACATATATGAACATCAGCTGTCACCAGCACAGGCAATAGAGGCGTTTTCAACGGACCGCAGGCTGACAGAAATCCTTTCTGCTTATTCTGATGATTTGTCTGCAGTCAGAGAGATCCTCAGCCATCTGGAAACAGCGGCCAATCTTAACGATGATATCTTCTTTGGCGGAATGGAAGATGTTTATCTGAATATTCATGCCCGCTATATGCCGGTGTTCCGGCACAAGAATCAGTTTTTTAATATTCAGTATGTGATCCGCGGCATTTTAAAGGAAGAGGTATCCGGACAGGAGCTTACGTTCCGTCCGGGAGATATCTGTTTTATCGCTCCGGAAACGGTGCATGCACTCTCTGTTTTCGATGATGAAACCATTGTGGTAAACATTCTGATCAAAAGAGAGACATTTCAGTCAGTATTTATCAACCTGCTGAATAAGGAAGACATTATTTCCGATTTCTTTACGAGGGTGTCTTTATGCAATTCCTATTATCCTTATATTTACTGTCGTACCGGGATTGAGCAGGAGCTGACGGATATTGTCCGGGAAATGATTGCCATTTCGGATTCGCAGATGCGGTTTCGCAACCGGCTGCTGATCAATAAACTGGAAGAATTGTTTATTCACCTCCTGGAAAAACATGAATATGATTTTATTGCGGGATCCACTCTGGGAGAAACGGATAAAAAAATATTGCCGGTTCTTCGCTATATCCAGGAACATTTCCGTACTGTCACTCTAAGAGAAACTGCCCGATATTTCAATTATTCCGAGACCTATCTGTCCAGACTTATCTCCCAGTATTCCGGCAGAAGTTTTTCACAGCTGGTAAAAACGGCCCGTATGCGCTATGCCGCAAAACTTCTGGAATTTTCCAATATGCCGATTGAAGACATTAGTATTGAATGCGGATACGAGGACCGTTCCCATTTCCATAAAACATTTCGTAAAGAATATGGGGTTACTCCTAAAGAGTACCGCAAAGACAAGACAACTGAAATGGCAGACAGCCAAAATATTCTATATAAAAGGGACAACTTATCATTGTGATCTCTGAATAGACCTTTCCCTGTAAGACGGTAAATAAAGTAAAACATCAAATAATTAATGCGTTTTCGGCAAAATATTATTTCCTGCAAGAGATAATTTTGAATTTACGGAATATAGATAAAATAATCCACAAAATTTCTAAAAAATTCCCATTAAAAAATGGACAGTTTTCTAATAAAATTATAAGCAGTAAAACAATGAGCATCTTTTCAGGAGGTAGTAAAATGAAAAAAGCATTAAGACGTGTATTGGCTATCGTTGCGGCAATCACCCTGTTTGCATGCGCAGCACCGGCGATGGCAGAAGAAGCACCGGCAGGCGGCACCATTATGTGGCTGTCCAATCTGACCGCAGGCGCTCAGTATGATGCAGCAGTGAATTATCTCGGAGAACTCTGCAGCGCTCTGGGATATAAGTTTAGCGTTGTTTACGGCGACAGCTTCAATGACGCTTCCGGCAATCTGCAGGCTGTCAAGAACGGCATGACCAATGATGTGGTTGGCCTGATTACCAGCCAGGACGGCGGTCTGCTGGCCATCATGGAAGAGTATCCGGATCTGTATGTGGCCGGATACAACACGGATATGAATTCCGTATTCGGAGAAGGCGGCGAGAATGCAGGCGTTCTGGAAAATGATCATTTCCTCGGAACCATCGCTGACGGACATATCGACGGCGCTGACACCGCAAAGACCTACTTCAACGCATGTATTGAAAAAGGGTTCCATAAAGTAGCTCTGGTGAATTTCCCGGGATTTGCATATCCGAACCTGGAAGTGGCTGCTGCCGCTTTCAAAGGCATGGTGGAAGAATACAATGCCACCGCAGCTGATGAAGACAAGATCGAGATCGTCGGAGATACCACCACTTTAATGTTCGCTCCTCTGGAGGACTCCTGGTTCCTGGATGGCGATAACGGCAATGTGGACGCCATCATGGGCTTCTGCGCAGGCATCCAGTTCATCTATCCTCCGCTGGTATCCGCCATCGGCAACGGCATGTGCAACCCGGCCATGAAGCTGGTCACCTCCGGATTTGATACCGATGCAGGCATTATTTCCTCCATCGGAGACAGCGAAGGCAAGATCATTGCCAGCATTACCGTTTCTCCGGCTGAGAATCCGGCTTATTCCCTGGTTCTGCTGGACAATGCCATCACCGGCAATCAGTTTGATGATTTCGTCGTAGAGAGAATTGACGCATTCGAATATATCATTGACAGCGATGCGGACATCGACGCCGTTATGACCAAGGCAATGCTGGGAACCACCCAGGCTGCAGATGCCCAGATCCCGGTTGACATGGTTGTAAACGAACTGTGCAGGAGAAACAATCCGGACGCCACCTATGCGCTGCTGCAGGAGACCTTCCATAGCGACGCTCTGCTGGGAGCGGACGCTCTGGCCGAATAATTCAGAACCGGATTCCATGTATGGGCCGCCGCCTTTAAGCGGCGGCCTGTTCATATGATAGGGAAGAAATCGTATAGGGGAGGTTTTTATGGCACACGAAGTTATATTTGAAGCAAAGCATATGCATAAGGCCTTCGGCCCCACCATTGCTTTGAAGGACGTGGACATTCAGATCTGCCGGGGAGAAATCCGGGGACTGATCGGCGAGAACGGCTCCGGCAAGTCCACCATCATGTCCATTGCGGCAGGCATGCAGCCGGCCACCAGCGGCGAGATGATTTACAAGGGACAGCCCTGGCATCCGAAGAGCATGGTGGATTCCCAGCATCAGGGTATTTCCATGATCCTGCAGGAGGCCAACACCATTCCGCATGTTACCGTGGCACAAAATCTGTTCGCCGGTCAGGAGCAGGACTTTTCCAAAGGCGGCCTGATCAACATGAGCAAGATGTACAAGCGGGCGGATGAACTGCTGAAGAAATTCGGGATCACCAATATCAGAGGAAGGGATCCCATCGATCGCCTGACCTTTGAAGACCGCAAGCTCATCGAGATTGTACGCTGTGTGACGGATGACACAGAGATCCTGGTGGTGGACGAAACAACAACGGCGCTTTCCCATGAAGGCCGTGAGATCCTGTATAAGCTGATCCATAAAATGACTGAACAGGACAATAAAGCGGTTGTCTTCGTATCCCATGACATGGATGAGATCCTGGAGCAGTGTACGGATTTGACGGTGCTGCGGGACGGCGACATCATCGGCCATCTGACCCGGGAAGAAATGGATGCCCCGGATGCGGTGCAGAAGATCCGTCTGATGATGGTTGGCCGGGAGATCGGCGAGAAGTATTTCCGGGAAGATTTCACTCCCTCCCATCAGGAGGAAGTGGCTCTGGAGCTGCAGAACATCTCCTTCGGTCCCATCAAAGATTTCTCCCTGCAGCTTCGGAAAGGGGAGATCGTGGGCATGGGAGGCCTTTCCGGCTGCGGGATGCACGAGATCGGAAAAGCCGCCTACGGACTGGAGAAACTGGAGAAAGGCCAGGTCCTCCGGAATGGCAAACCCATCAAATCCTGCCTGCAGGCCATCGAATCCGGCATCGGATACATCAGTAAGAACCGGGATCTGGAGGCCATTATCCTGGATGCCCCCATTCAGACCAATATCGTGCTGCCTTCCCTGACAGCCCTTACCAAAGGCGGATTTATCCGGCCGAAGGATGAGAAGAAACTGTCGGATGCCCAGATCGGAGCCTTCCGCATCAAATGCGGCAGCGGCAAACAGTATGTCAACACCCTGTCCGGCGGCAACAAGCAGAAGGTTTCCTTCGCAAAGTGGACAGCCAAGGGATCTGATGTCATCGTCATGGACTGCCCGACCCGGGGCGTGGATATCGGCGTCAAGCAGGCCATGTACGCCCTCATCGAAGAGATGAAGAAGGAGGGCAAGGCTATCCTGATGATCTCGGAGGAGCTGTCGGAACTGATCGGAATGTCCGACCGCCTGATCATCATGAAGGATTTTGAGGTAACCGCCCAGCTGGAACGCTCGAAGGATCTGAAACAGACAGACATCATTGAATACATGATCTGAGAAAGGAGGAAAGAACATGGAAAACACAGCAGCAGTAAAAGTATTTTCAAAGGACTGGTTCCGGACCCACGGCGCTGCCCTGGCGGGGTATGGCGGCGTGCTGTTCTGTATCGTCTTTTTCTCAATCACGACTCCATTGTTCGGAGAGAGTATCTGGTCCGCTTCCAAGCTTTCCACCCTGATCTCGGACGTGATCGTTCTGGCCATCCTTTCCGTCGGCGCTGTCTTTGTTTATTCTCTGGGAAGTATGGATATCAGTATCGGAAAACAGGTGGGACTGTATGCAACGATCATCGTCGCCGTGACCAACAGCACCGGATCCCTGATCCTGGGCATTCTGATCTGTCTGGTGATCGCAGTATTCATCGGCATCGTCAACGGCGCAACGGGAGAGCTGCTCCACATCCATTCCGTGGTATCCTCCCTGGTATTCATGATGGTTCTGGGAGGCATCAGCACCCTGATCTACAATAACATGGGTTCCCGGAATGTGGCCCTGAAAAGTTTCGATCATCATATCTTTAAAAATGTATGGCTTATGGTGATCGTGCTGGTGGTGGAAGTGCTCATCGTGACCTTCCTGTTTAATTATACGAAATTCGGAAAGAATGCCAGGGCCATCGGCGCCAACCCGGTGGCTGCGGAGCAGAGCGGCATCAATCTGGTGAAATATAAAGTGATCGCCTATGTGATCATGGGCGTTTTCGTGGTGGTAGCCGCCATCTTCCAGATGGGGTATACCGGGTCCGCCTCCGACTCCACAGGAACCGGATTTGAGATGAACGTCATGGTTGCCCTAATTCTGGGCGGCATGCCCCTGTCCGGCGGCATGAAGTCCCGGGTATCCTGCGCAGTGCTGGGATCCTTCACCTTCTCTTTGCTGAATGTGGGACTTCCCATGATCGGCATTCCGGTCAATACCGTCAATCTGATCAAAGCCATTATCTTTATTATCGTTGTACTGATCACCTGCCGTAAGAGCAGAGGCGTTCTGCCAAGGTAGAAAGGAGGAGAACAGATTATGAAGATCTTAAAGAAAATCGGAGGCACGCTGATGCTTCCAGTAGGTATGTATATCGTCATGATGATCCTCTGCTACGCCAACGGGAAAATGTTCTTCGGCACCTGGGCCATGTGGAAAACGCTGTCGGTGGATATCGCGGTGTCCATCACCTGCGCCCTGGGGATCGGTCTGCAGTTCAAATGCGGACGGTTTGACTTCTCCGGCGGTGCCATCATGCTGATCGCCGGGATTCTGGCGGGCAACATTGCCCGGGACTCCGGCAACAATGTGCTTTTGATGGTGGTGCTGGCTCTGGCCATCTGCGTGGTTCTGAGTCTTTTGGTATCCTTCCTGTATGTCTACGGCCGGCTGCCGATCATCATTGCCACCATTGGCATGGCCATGCTGTATGAGTCCATCACCTGTCTTCTGTATAACGGCACCGGCGTCAACCTGGTTCCCAACATGACGCTCCGGGTATTTGCCACCTTCCCGATGGTGCTGATCCCGCTGGTGATCGCCATCGCGATCTATGCGTTCTACAGCTATTTCACCACCACCGGCAAACAGGCGGTGCTGCTGTCCAACAATCAGCAGTCGGCGGTGAATATCGGAATCAATGAGAATAAAAACGTCATCATCTCCTATATCTTCAGCGGCCTTCTGTTTGGCCTGGCCACCATCATCTGGCTGACCAAGAGCATCCACAATGCCTCCTTCTCCTCCCTGACCACCGTCGGGGAACTGTTCAGCAACATTCTGCCCGTATTTATCGGCCTGATGCTGGTGAATTTCTGCGGAGACACCATCGGCATCATCATGGGTTCCATTACCCTGTGCCTGCTGAACTATGGCCTGAAAGCAGTCTTCTCCAATGAAACAGGAGCTGCCATCGCCACCATCGTGACGGGTATCTTCATTCTGATGCTGAATGTGGTGTCCGCCCAGGGCATGAACTGGATCCATATGATCAAGAAGGCGTTTAAACGGAAGGAGACAATATGATCGATCTGAAAGCAAAACCGTTTTATCTGGATGACAGTCAGATCGCCTGGGTGGAACAGACCCTGGCGGATATGACGGAGGATGAGAAAGCAGAGCAGCTGTTCTGCCCGCTGCTGCAGTTTGTAAGCAAAGAGTTCATCGACCAGACATTGGGCAGCTACCGGTTCGGTGCGGTGATGATGCGGGTCAACGGGGCGGAGCAGACCCAGGACGCCTGTAATTATCTGCAGGAAAAATCCCGGGTTCCGGTTCTGATCGCCGCCAACTTCGAGGATGGCGGAAACGGTATCATGAAGGAAGGCACCTACATGGGCCGGCAGATGCTGATCGCCGCCACGGACGAGGAGGAACAGGCCTATCGTCTGGGCAGGATCTGCGGAGACGAGGGCAGCGCGGTCGGTGCCAACTGGGCCTTTGCGCCGGTGCTGGATCTGGACCTGAATTACCTGAATCCCATCACCAATGTCCGGACCTATGGCAATGATCCGGACCGGGTCATCCGAATGGGCCGGCAGTATATCAAAGGGGTTAGCGAAAGCGGAATGATCTATTCCATCAAGCATTTTCCCGGAGATGGCGTGGATTACCGGGATCAGCATCTGATGACCAGTGCCAATACCATGAACCTGGAGGAATGGGAGAACACCTACGGACGGATCTACCGGACCATGATAGAGGAAGGCGCCATTACGGCCATGGTGGGCCATGTGGCCATGCCGGCCATGGAGGAGTTCTTTGACGGCAAACCCTGTGAGAAGGTAATCCCCGCCTCCAATTCCAGAAATATCATGACCGGGTATCTGCGGGGCGAGCTGGGATTCAATGGACTGATCTCCACCGACGCTTCTCCGATGGTGGGACTTCTGTCCAATACGGTCCGCAGGGAGAGCGTTCCGGATGCCATTGAGAACGGAGCGGATGTACTTCTCTTTACCAAGGACCTGGATGAGGATATCCGGTATATGAAGGAAGGAATCCGAAACGGGCGGCTGAGCCGGAAGCGTCTGGATGAAGCCGTTACCCGGATTCTGGCGGTTAAGGCGGCCATGCATCTGCCGGAGAAAAAAGCGGACGGCAGCATTTTCCGGACCCGGGAGGATCTGAAGGTCGTCTCCTGCGAAGAGCATCAGCGCTGGGCCCGGGAGTGCGCGGACAAGGGCGTGACCCTTGTGAAGGACACGGTGCAGCTTCTGCCCGTTTCCCCGGAGAAACACAGGAAAGTGCTCCTGGAAATCCTGGGAGACTTTGACTCCAATGACCGGGTAAAGGCGCAGTTTACGGAGCTTCTGACGAAGGAAGGATTTGAAGTGACGGAGTATGTGCCGGAGACGCTGGAAACGATTTTCCAGAACAGCGCGGTTGAGGATTTCAAAAAGCTTTACGATCTGGTAATCTATATTGGTAATATTGAAAATGCTTCCAACAAGACAACCGCCAGGATCAACTGGCATACGCTGTTCGGAGCAGGCAACAATATCCCGTGGTTTGCCCAGGAGGTGCCGACCCTGTTTATCAGTGTGGGAAATCCCTATCATCTGCAGGATGTTCCGATGATCCATACTTATATCAACGGATACTGCCATTCGCCCCATGTGATTGAGGCAGTGGTGGAAAAGATCCTGGGGCGGAGCGAGTTTCAGGGCGTTTCACCGATCGATCCTTTCTGCGGATTATGGGATACCAGGTTTTAAATGCAAGGAGGAACTGTTATGGCTTTGGAGCGGGTACCGTTTATCACTTCAGATATCAAAGAATCACCGAAATTCACAAAGATCTTTTCCCTTGAGAAACAGCCGGAAACGGCGGTGCTGCAGATCACGGGACTGGGGCTTTACCAGGCATTTATTAACGGAAAGAAAGCCGGCGATGCCTACCTGACTCCGGGATTCAATGATTATGACGGATATCTTAGGTATCAGGAACTGGATGTGGCATCTTTGCTGACATCCGGAGAGAACCGGATCGAGGTATATCTGGGAAACGGCTGGTATAAAGGCCGCTTCGGACTGATGCCGGGAGATCGGATCTGGGGAGAGGAATATCTCCTGGCTGCAAAACTGCAGGTTTGTATGGCGGACGGCGGAGAATGCCGGATCTGTACGGATGACAGCTGGACCGCCCGGAAGAGCTGTATCCGTTCCAATTCCATCTATGACGGAGAAGTCCGGGATGATACCTTCGGCGCGCCGGAGGATATGGCTATTGTGGAGGGAGCGGCGGCTGTAGGCGATGCCGTATCCTGCAGAATCACGGATAAAACATTTCATCTGATCCCGGAGATCTGTCCGCCGGTCCGGGCCAAAATGGAACTGAAGCCTGAGCTGATCATCTCTCCCAAAGGGGAGAAGATCCTGGATTTCGGACAGAATATGGCCGGGATCGTCCGGATCCACAGCCGTCTGAAGAAGGGAAATAAGATTCATCTGACCTTCGGCGAGATCCTGATCGACGAGTGCTTCTGCAATTCCAACTACCGCAGTGCCAACGGCGGATTTACTTATATTTCGGACGGCACCGAACGGGATGTGGAACCGATGTTTACGTATTTCGGGTTCCGCTATGCTCTGGTGGAATCGGAGGAAGAGATCCGGGCGGAGGATGTGACCGGCGTGGTGCTGTATACAGATCTTCCCGGGACCATGACGGTTCATACCTCCAATGACAAACTGAACCGCCTCCTGGAAAATTCTCTGTGGGGCCAGCGGGGAAATTTCCTGGATGTGCCGACGGACTGCCCCCAGAGGGACGAGCGTCTGGGCTGGACTGGAGATGCCCAGGTATTTGCCGATACGGCCTGCTTCCATATGAACTGTGAGGATTTTTATAAGAAGTTTCTCCGGGATCTGAGGTATGATCAGGTGACCTATCTGCAGGGGGATGTGGCCATGTTCAGCCCATGCCTGAAGGATGGAGCGCCGGGAGGGCCTGCCTGGGCGGATGCCGCCACCATCATTCCCTGGACCATGTATGAACACTATGGGAACCGGGAAAATCTGGAAGAGGCCTATCCTCTGATGAGGGACTATCTGGAGGTGCTGATCGGAAAGGACCAGGCGGAGGGAGGCACCCATATCCTGAAGCAGGGACACTGCTTCGGAGACTGGCTGGCACTGGACGGGGCAAGTCCCAATGCTTTCAAGGGCGGTACCGATGATGTTTATGTGAGGACTGTGTATTACTGGTATTCCACAGAGCTGACCGCAAAGGCTGCCGCTGTCCTGGAACGGGAAGAGGACCACAAACGCTATCAGGCCCTGGCGGAGGAGATCAAATCAGCGATCCGGCAGGAATTCTTCTCCCCCAACGGAAGACTCTGCATTGATACCCAGACCGGGTATATTCTGGCGATCCATTTCGGCCTGTATCCGGACAGGGACAAGATCCTGGAAGGATTCAGACAGCGTCTTTGCAGGGACAAGCTGAGGCTCAAGACCGGATTTGTCGGGACAGGATTCCTGCTGCAGACCCTGTTTGAAGCCGGTATGGATGACGACGCTTACCGGATGCTGCTGACGGAAGACTTTCCGGGATGGCTGTATGCGGTCAATCTGGGGGCCACCACTATATGGGAACGCTGGAACTCCGTGATGCCGGACGGAACTCTGAGCCCGACGGGAATGAACTCCCTGAACCACTATTCCTACGGAGCGGTGGCCAGCGCGGTGTACTCCTGCATTGCGGGTCTGCAAAGCGCCGCCCCGGGATGGAAGAAGGCCCGGATCTGCCCGCATCCGAATTACCGGCTGCAGGAAATCGGTCTTGCCTTTGATTCTCCGGCGGGTACCTGGGAGAGCGGTTGGAAGATCCTTGAGGACGGAAAACTGAAGGTCCGTGTGACGGTGCCGGAGGGAGCTTGCGCGCATCTTGTGCTTCCGTATCATCCGGAATCCGAAGAGCCGGAACTTAAGACCGGGACCTACGAGTATACCTATGTTCCGACGGTGGATTTTCTGCACCCCTACAGCGGAGAGACCTATATCCAGGATATCGTGGCGGACGAGAATGCGGTCCGGGCTCTGACTGAGGCGGTTCCGGGCGCCTTTGACGAAGTTCTTGCCACAGTGGAGAACAACGCCGCCAGCAATCTGGCCGGAGCAATTTTCTTCACTCCGATCCCGGATCTTCCGAAAAAGATCGACGAGATCCTGCGGAAGGTCGAGTACCGGCGGTCCTGAGGCAGCATTGTCAAAGGAATAACCGGGCTGACAAAATGATAACTATGATGACAAAAACATAACTTGAATTGACACACAGCATCAGATAGAGTACTATGAAACTATTGTATGGAATTCCATACAATAGTTTTTGTTTGTAATAAAAAGGGGAGGAAGTGAACTATGGCACACTTAAGTGACACTGCTGTTGCAAGGATCCGCGAGATCTGCAGCAGCTATGAGCAGGAGAAGACACCTCTGATCATGATCCTGAGTGATATCCAGAATGAATTCGGATATATTCCGATGGATGTGCAGGAAGCCGTTTCGGACTTTACCGGCATTTCCGTTCCGGAGATCCACGGCGTCGTAACCTTTTACTCGCTGTTTTCCCAGGAACCGAAGGGCAAATACGTGATCGGCTGCTGTCTGGGAACTGCCTGCTATGTAAAGGGAGCACAGCAGATCATTGACCAGTTTTCGGAGATCCTGGGGATCCGGCCGGGAGAGACCACTGAAGACGGGCTGTTCTCCATTGACGCGCTGCGCTGCCTCGGCGCCTGTGCCGCAGCGCCTGCCGTTACGATCAATGGAAAGATTTATTCCCGTGTTCAGGTGAATGAAGTGGCAGGAATTATTGCTGAGTACCGCCAGAAAGGAGGGGAGGCATAATGTATACAAGCTGTGAAGAACTCAGAAAAGATGCAGCCCGTTATGCAGCCGAACTGAAAGCGAAATTCAGCGGAAAAGACGGAAAGAAGTATATCTGCCTCTGCGGCGGAACCGGATGTATGTCCGGCGGAACCATGGAGATTAAGAAACGATTCGAGGAATGTCTCGAAAATTTCAAGCTGCAGGATAAGGCGGAGATCCGTGTCGTCGGATGCTTCGGCCTCTGTTCCGAAGGCCCCTTCGTCCGGATCTATCCGGAGGATGTGACCTATCGTCTGGTTTCTGCCTATAATGTGGAGGAGATCGTTGTCAAGGATATCCGGGACAACATGATCGTGGATCATCTGGTCTATGAAGATCCTCAGACCAAAGAGAAGATCCGGAAGCTGGAGGACTATCCGTTCTACAGAAAACAGAAACGGATCGCTCTGCATGGCTGCGGTGTCATCGATCCCAATAAGATCGAAGAAGCACTGGCGGTTGACGGTTATCAGGGACTGATGAATGCGTTGTCCATGAAACCGGAGGAGGTCTGGCAGACCGTTCTGGATTCTGGCCTCAGAGGCCGCGGCGGCGGCGGATTCCCCACCGGAATGAAATGGAAATTCGCGGCAGCTTCCAATGACACTGAGAAATACGTGGTCTGCAACGGTGATGAAGGCGACCCGGGTGCGTTCATGGACAGAAGCATCCTGGAGGACAACCCGCTGGCCGTCATTGAAGGTATGGCAATAGCCGGTTATGCGATCGGTGCAAGTGAAGGGTATTTTTATATCCGTGCTGAGTATCCGGTGGCCGTCCGCAGAGTACGGTCTGCTATCAAACAGGCAGAAGAATCAGGACTTCTGGGTGACAACATTCTGGGCAGCGGATTCAGTTTCCACGCCCATGTCAGACTTGGCGCCGGCGCCTTCGTCTGCGGCGAGGAGACCGCCCTTCTGAATTCCATCATGGGACAGAGAGGTATGCCGCGTCCGAGACCGCCGTTCCCGGCTGTTTCCGGTCTGTGGGGCAAACCGACCATCGTAAATAACGTGGAGACTCTGGCCACCGTTCCTTATATTCTGAGAGAGGGCGTCGAGAATTTCCGTCAGTACGGAACTGAGAAGAGCCCCGGAACCAAGGTGTTCTGCCTCGGAGGCAAGGTCAATAATGTCGGACTGGTGGAGATCCCGATGGGAATCACCTTAAGAGAACTGATCTATGAGATCGGCGGCGGCATTCAGAACGGAAAAGAGTTCAAGGCGATCCAGACCGGCGGACCTTCCGGCGGATCTCTTCCGGCCGATATGCTGGATACTCCGATCGATTTTGACAATATGGTGGCAGCAGGCTCCATGATGGGATCCGGCGGCGCCATTGTCATGGACGAAGACAACTGTATGGTTGACGTGGCCAAATTCTATATGGGATTTATCCGGGACGAGAGCTGCGGCAAATGTTCTCCCTGCCGGATCGGAACCAAGCGTATGCTGGAGATCCTGGAACGGATCACCGACGGCAGAGGCTCGCTGCAGGATTTCGATGACCTGGAAGTGTTAAGTGCAGTCTGCAAGTCCAATTCTCTGTGCGCGCTGGGACAGACGGCGGCCAACCCGATCCAGTCCACCATGCGCAACTTCAGGGAAGAATATATTGCTCATGTAGTTGATAAGAAATGTCCTTCCAAGGTATGTAAGGGAATGATCCGCTTCGTGATCGATCCGGATATCTGTAAGAAATGCTCCGCATGTTCCAGAGCATGTCCGGTGGAGGCCATCAGCGGCGTGCCCGGCAAGACTCCGTTCGTGGTCGATCAGGAGAAGTGCGTGAAGTGCGGTACCTGTGTGCATACCTGTAAGTTCAATGCAATCAGAGTAGAATAGGAAAGGAGGGAGAATCATGAGCAAAGTTAACATCAAAATTGAAGGCGTATCCTATCAGGTGGAAGAAGGCATTACCATCCTTCAGGCTGCCCGTCAGTGCGGTTATGAGATCCCTACCCTGTGTTCCTTCCATGATGGAGAATGCAGCCGCGGCTCCTGCCGTGTCTGTCTTGTGGAAGCAACAGGAGCCAGAGGGCTGGTTGCATCCTGTGTCTATCCCGTCAGTGAGGGTATGGAAGTCAAGATTTCCTCTCCGAAGGCCTTGGAAGCCAGACGCTATAGTGTGGAGGTCATTCTGAGCAACCATGCATCCAACTGTCAGGCCTGCGATAAGAACGGCCGCTGCGAGCTGCTTCATGTGGCAAAGCTGGTCGGTGCCCGGGAGGATATGTTCAAGGGCGAGAAAACCGAAACCACCTATGATGAATTAAGTCCTTCCATTATCCGTGATACCAGCAAGTGTATCCTGTGCGGCAGATGTATTGTCCGCTGCGAGCAGGCCCATGGCAAAGGTGTTCTCGGATTTATTAACCGCGGATTTGACACCATCGTCGGCCCGGTCAACAATATTTCCCTGGCAGAATCACCGTGTCTGATGTGCGGACAGTGCGTATCTGTCTGTCCGACCGGAGCTTTGATGAGCAAGCCCGAAGATGACAAGATCTATCATGCCATGGCATCCGGAAAACATGTGATCGTCCAGACCGCGCCGGCTGTCAGAGCAGCCCTTGGCGAGGAATTCGGACTTCCGATCGGAACTCCGGTGACCGGCAAGATGGTTGCAGCATTGAAACGTCTGGGATTTGAGAAGGTCTATGATACCGATTTCGGCGCAGACCTTACCATTATGGAAGAAGCAACCGAGCTTCTTGACAGAGTGAAAAACGGAGGTGTTCTTCCGATGATCACATCCTGCTCACCGGGATGGATCAATTATGCAGAGACCTACTATGACGATCTTCTTCCCCATGTATCATCCTGCAAATCTCCGCATATGATGCAAGGTGCCATCCTGAAGAGCTATTATGCGCAGCAGAAGGGAATTGATCCGAAGGACATCTTCGTTGTTTCCATCATGCCCTGTACGGCCAAGAAGTTTGAGAAGGAACGTCCGCAGATGATCAAGGACGGAATCAAGGATGTGGATGCGGTCGTTACCACCAGAGAATTGAGCGACATGATCAAACGCGCCGGGATCCTGTTCCATAAACTTCCGGATGAAGAATATGATCAGGACATCATGGGCGATTACTCCGGCGCCGGCGTTATCTTCGGCGTGACCGGAGGTGTTATGGAGGCGGCTCTTCGTACTGCTTATTATGTACTGGAGGGCAAGGAGCACGATCCGATTGAGTTCAAGGAGGTCCGTGGATTCGAAGATATCCGGGAAGCTTCTCTGGAAATGGGCGGCATGACCGTGAATGTGGCGATCACCAGCGGCATGAGAAATGCCAAAGTGCTTCTGGATCAGATCAAGGAAGGCACCAGCAAGTATCATTTCATTGAGATTATGTGCTGTCCGGGCGGCTGTGTCAATGGCGGCGGTATGCCGTACATCAGACACTGCTTCCTGCCGAATGAGGATCTGGATATCATTGACAACTATCGTCAGAAACGTGCCAATGCTCTGTACAGTGAAGATGAGCGGCAGGCGATCCGTCAGTCCCACAACAATCCGCAGATCAAGGAACTGTATGACAAGTTCCTGAAGGAGCCGAACTCCCACATTGCACACGAACTTCTGCATACAACCTATGCAGGCCGTGACACCTTCCGGGTAGGCACTGTGGTGGAAGAGGAAAAGGACGTTCCGAAACGGATCGTACGCCACAAAGCGTAAAAGAATGCCGGATCATTTGGCCGCTTGAGACAAACGCAGTTTAAGACAAACGTGGTTTTTTAAGACAAACGCAGTTATTGAGAATTCCGGGCTGTCACATTCGTGCAGCCCGGAGTTTTGCTGTCATCGGGGGATCACCTGGTTGTCGGCAAGGACCTCCGGGTGATAGATCATACTGTCTTTCTCTGTAATCCTGCGGATCACCCGGCAAGGGACACCGGCAGCAAAGCTGTCTGAAGGAATATCCC
The DNA here is from genome assembly GCA_017459985.1 of Parasporobacterium sp. Lineage (GTDB taxonomy): Bacteria > Bacillota > Clostridia > Lachnospirales > Lachnospiraceae > RGIG5612. The sequence continues at coordinate 112,338 of JAFUBX010000036.1, read as the reverse complement.
GGGTGACGACACTTCCGGCTCCGATCACACAATTATCTCCGATCGTGACTCCGGGGCAGACAGTCACAGATGCGCCAAACCAGCAGTCGTGTCCGATATGAACAGGGCGGGCGTAGCACAGATGCTTTCGTTCCCCCTGCGCATTCATCATTTCCTTTCGCTCGTCCGGAAGGAGCGGATGTACCGGGGTCACAATGGTAACATTCGGGCCGAAATTGCAGTCATCACCAATTACGACCTCTGCGTCATCCTGCACGGTCAGATTGAAATTGCCGAAAAAGTTTTTCCCGATCCGGGTGTGTTTTCCGTAATGGAATGCGATCGGCCCCTGGATAAATCCGCCATCCCCGAATTCACCAAGGATCTCTGTCAGAATCTTCGAACGTTTCTCTTCTTCATCTTCATATGTCTGATTATAATCCACGTTCAGTTTATGGGTTTTCAGTTTCAATGCCCGCAGCTCGGGGTCGAAAGGACTGAATAAGATGCCGGATAATAATTTCTCTTCTTCCCTCATGGCTTAACTCCTTTTCCTTTTCTGATAATACTAATCCATTTCAGAAGAGCTTGCAATCATGTTCCGGGGCCCTGGCGGTAGGACCGTTGGCTCAGAATAGTAATCTGTCATGTGCCGGATGAAATCCTGGATCAGGGGATTCTCGTTTTTTCTGTGCCACAGGATGCAAAGATAGGTTTCCGCCTTCAGAGGCAGGCTGAAGAATGGGTTCTCCGGCGGGAGATATCCGAACCGCGCATCACATACTACGGAGCAGGGAACCGTATTCAGATTCAGAACACAGGAACGGAAATTTGTCGCTTCATAATGTCTGGAAAAATCATACCCCAGGAAGTTTGTCATCCGATGCGAGATCTCTTCCCAGTCCGAGCTTTCCCAGGCCCCGTAGCTGGTACTGATATGGGGAAGATCCCTGCAGAGTTCCTGCAGTTCTTCCATAGTGATTTCTGTCTTTTTGTGTTTCAGATCCCGGGAAAGTTCTCCTGAAATATAAAGCCGCAGATCCTCCTTCGCGAAGGGTCTGTAGTCAAATTCATCGCCTGAGAGGATCTGCATTTCATTGATGATCGCTGCGTCCAGGCTTCCGCTCCGGATCTTCTCCAGCAGGACCCGGTTTTTATCCTGACTTCCGGTCATGGATATCTGGGGATACTTCTCCCGGAAAGAAGCAATGTCTCCGGAGATCTGTCCCATCACATCAATATATTCGGAGATCCCGATCCGGAAAGAAGCGGAGATGCTGGCATAATATTCCTCGATCCTGCGAAGCGTGTTTTCATAAAGACCGCTCCATTGGACGGCATAAGAATAAAAATGCTGTCCCTCCGGCGTGAGTGACACGCCGTTCCTGCTTCGGATAAATAAAGCCTTATCCAGCTGCTTTTCCAGGTTCAGGATATGTTGGCTGACCACCTGGGGAGAAAGAAACAGATCATTCGCCGCAGAAGTGATGGAGCCGGTATGGGCAGCGGCCAGAAAACAGTCGATCTGAACCTTATTCATATGCATTTCCCTCCTTTTTCTGCAGATATCCGGCAAACTGACGGGCGTAAGGGTTCCGGCTGATATAAGGCAGACAAATCAGGATCTCGGCCTGAAGCCCTGTATCCCAGCAGGAAAAATCCCGGATATTCCCCCGCTCCGGAGGATAGGAACCCAGAGTGATCCCGCCGTTCAGAATAATGTTCAGCATGACCGTTCCCATATCCGGACAGCAGATGATGTCCCGGGGTACAAATCCCAGTTTTCCGCAGGTCTTAAGAACCTGCAGCCGGATGGCATTCTCATTTTCCTCGCCGGCGGAGGAAACATAAAACGGAAAGAATTCACGCTGTTCATCCTTCAAGGAGAAGTGCCGGTCGCCGATGAGGTAAAGAGGCTGTTTCCGGACAACCAGACTGTCCCATTGGGAGGGAATGTGCCGGGCCATATACCGGGAAGCCAGAAATACATCGATCCGGTTCTCCCGGATTGCCTGCACTGCTTCCGGGGCATCCAGATCCTGCATATGGATCTCCAGATCCTTTCGCTCCCCATGAAATCTACGGACTGCATCATGAAACCAGCCGGGACTTCCGACCCATTGGGAACAGCCGATATTGAGCGTTCCGGAAGTATCCCCGGAGAGGAATTCGGTCTGAATCCCCTTCAGGATCTGCGCACGTTCCGACAGGTAATCCAGAAGATATACCCCGGCTTTTGTCAGCTCCAGAAACGTACGGTCCCGGAAAAACAGGGGATACCCCAGCTCCGTTTCCAGGTTGCGGATATGTTTGCTGACTGCCTGCTGGGAAATCCGAAGTTCCCGGGCGGTAGCGGAAAAACTTTTTGTCCTGGCAATCGACGTAAAACAGAAAATATCCAGTCTGTTCATCGGATCTCCTTTTCTTTTCCGGTTACAGGAAAATTGCTGCATCACAGAAATGGTTGTGATCTTACAATCCGCATTATATCTCCGCTTTTCCGGCTGCAACATGGGAATTCCGAACCAATCAGTTGTAAATTTCAGAACCGGCAGAGCTGTCGGGAAAGAAAAGCTTGAAGGAAAAGGAAAAGCAGAGGGAGATTCCCCGGAAAGCAGGTTCTGAGGGTTGTAATTTCCAAACAATCAAAGTGATTTTCAATTGAAGTTCAGGCTGATAAAACTAATACGAAGAAATTTATCACAGACTGAGAAATTTATCTATACTATGCATCAGGCGAAGGAGACAATATGGAAAACAAAATGAAAGTTGCCGTTTTTTACGGGGCAGGAGACATCAGAATCGAAGAGCGGGATATCCCGAAGGCAGGCCCTGGCCAGATGGTCGTTAAGATCGATTACTGCGGTGTTTGCGGAACAGATATGGAAGCCTATAAATATGAGATCGTAAAGCCGGTAATCGTACTGGGCCATGAAAATGTAGCCACGGTTTATGAGCTGGGAGAAGGAGTGGAAGGATTCCAGGTAGGGGATAAAGTATTATGTGGACCTCCATCCTACTGTAAAGAACACTGCACTCCCTGCTCCCAGGGAAGACCAAACATCTGTGAGCACGGTTTTCCGAGAACCAACGGCATCGGCGGCCCGGATGGCGGTTATGCAGAATATATGCTGATCGATGATCCGGCCCACACCATGATTATTCCGGTTCCGGAAGGTGTGGATGAGAAGGATGCGGTTTTATTCGACGTGATCTGTGTTTCCCTTCATGCTCTCCGGAAATCCAATTTCAAATTCGGAGATACTGTGGCTATCTCAGGAACCGGCCCCATCGGACTGGCAGCAATCCAGATTGCCAAGGCAGCCGGCGCAAGAACCGTCGTTGCCATCGGAACCAGCGATCCGAAGGAAGCCATCTGCCGGCAGTACGGAGCAGATGCCTATATTAATGCAAAGACCTGTCCGGATCTGGGCAAGGCAGTCCGGGAAGCCCTGGGCAACAATGACGGCGCAGATGTGACACTGGAATGTGCCGGTAATCAGGCCAGCCTGCTGAACTGTGTCATGCAGGTGGCAAAGGCCGGAAGCCAGGTGCTTCTGGTAGGTATTATCGGAGAGCCTCTGAACCAGCTGTCACTGGCACCGGTGATCCCGAGAGAGATCGAGCTGATCTGCAGCTTCACCTATACACCGGAAGAGATCGAAATGTATCTTGAGATGCTGGCAAAGAAGAAAATCGAGTTCCCGGGAATGGTGACCGATGTGATCGCCCTGGATGACTGCGTGGAAAAGGGCGTTGACCGGAAAGACCGTACCGGCCAGATCAAGATCCTGATCGATCCGACCCTGTAATTTTATGATGCAAATTATCGTTACCTTCCTATAAATGTGCCGAACATAAAGCATCAGATCGACTCCCTTCATCTGATGCTTTATGTCTCACGGCATCTGAGGGCAGCGCGGATAGTTTTAAGACAGAGAAAGAATGGAATAGAGGAAAATGAAGAAACTGGAGTTTAAGAAACCGGCCGTCAATGAACAGGAGCACGGCCAGATCACATTAAAGGTGGCCGATCTGGTAACAACCGTCAACCAGATCATGAATCCCGGCGGAGAAGTATTTGACTGGTTCGCTGGATATGAAGACGCAAAGGCCGCAGTGGAAGTCCGGGATGGGATAGCCCAGGTGGCCAATCCGGAGATTCTGATGGGCGGACAGATCGACGGCCAGCATATTTACAATCTGAAGGTTGTGGGTTATGACGGCAAAGACGGCGGCGTGTACTGCGATGGTCCCGAAACAAATGCCATTGTTGAAAACGCCTATATCACCCTGGAAGGGATCGGCAAAGGGCTGGGAGGCCCCGATACCGGCGTTTCCGCCAGAAACGGAGCAACCGTAACGGTCCGCAACGCGGTCATCAACGGATACGGCAAGAGCCGCTTCTGCACTACGGCGGAAACAGGTTCCAGACTGTATGTCTACGATTCGGTTCTCTGGTCCCATGGGGAACCCTGGGGAGACGGATATGAGCCCATCACAGAGCCGATGGCAACCCCGCCGAAGAGCCTTCTGATCGAAGGCAACAGCCGCGCTCACTGCACCATGACCAACTCCTACAGCTATTTCTATGACAGCAAGATCATCTGTGACGGATGGGGAGCGCTGTCCACGGAAGGCGCAGAGGGGTTCTTATATCTGGAAGCCAACGACTGCGACATTATCGTCACCAAGAGGGGATATGGAACCTATGCGGATCCGGACTGCCATGTCTTTTTCAACCGCTGCAACTTTGATGTGGCGGATATGTCCATACTTCTGGCCGGCAAATCCGATGCCCACTTTGACGAATGTGTCTGCGAAAACGGCGCTTATTTTGCCCTGATTCATAATGTGAACGGCACACCGGAAGAAGTCGGGGAGATGGAAGTGAAGAACAGCAGAATCCATTCCTGCAGGGAAGTGATGTTATGCAGAAGCGAGAACACTGATCTGCATTTCTACCGTACCGAACTGCAGTCCGATCTGGGGATCATTCTCCGCTCCGAAGTGAATGACGATCCCGCCCGCACCATTCCCAATGATCATCCCTTCGGCATCCGTGCGGCCTTCGAGGAAATGAAGCTGGAAGGGGATTTCCTGCATGAGGATACCCAGAGAGAGATGTATCTGGACTTCCGGAAGGTGCACATGACCGGTGCGATCCATGGGGCAAATCTTCAGATGGATGTGCGCAGCTACTGGTATGCAACCGGGGATTCCGAAGTCACCCTCAGCGGAGAGCTCTTCCTGAACCAGATCGATGCACCGAAGGGCGTGACGATCCGTGCAGCCGGAGGACCGGCCGGGGAATATGATCTGTTCAGCGGCGGAAAACTGGTTGTAACAGAATAATTGATGGAGTCAATACACCCGAAGGAGGCAGATAGAGCGATCTGCCTCCCGGTGTTTGAATCGTTACAAAAAAGAAACGGAAGGAGTAAAACTATGCAGAAAAGAAACAAAATGATCTTCGCAGCCTGCACTGCAGCGGCTTTGGTTGTGACCAGCTCTTTCACAGCGTTTGCAGCCGAACCGGCACCCGGCGCACAGGCAGGACTGAATGTGTCCAGCATCGAAGATATGACTGTGTCTGAGTTCGGCACGAACAATACCACGGTCAATCGTGAAGAACATGATATGGGACATATCTATGTCGGCGTAGCTGTTACAGACGGCGAAATCGATGAAGCCAATTCCAACTGGGCAGACCGTGTCACAGAGGAAGGCGGAACGTATTCCCTGACACTTCAGGATGAGGTGGAGGGAGAAGGATTCACCGCAGTCCGTGTCTTCGGAGAAGGCACAGTCAATGTTACCGGTGATCTCTATGTCCATGATGATGGCGACGGAACCTATGATTCCGACTTCACCGGAATGGGTGCTGCAATTACAGAAGTAGACGGCAGCAATGTTTATGTTAAGGATGTGAATTTCCTCAGTGAAGGAATCGTGAGATCCTTCGCCAATGTTACCGGTTCCAATCTGTTTGTGGAGGACTCCGTCCTGACAGCAGTCGGAGCCAATCCGTTCAAGGATTTTTATGAAGACTATCACAATACAGCTCAGACCGACGTCATGATTTCTCCTCCGTGGGTACTGAGCCTTCAAGGTGCCGTCCGTACGATCAATGTTCTCGGCGTAAATCCGAATCTGGTCATTGCGGATTCCGAAGTTACCTCCGGCGGCTGGGCAGTTCTGTCCACTGACGGTTGCACCGCACCTTATTACTGGCTGTACAATACCTCTCTGAATGTACTTCCGGAATCTGCCGGCGGCATGAACAGCGGCTGGAAGATCCTGGGCTATGATGAGGATGCTTATGGTTCCGCATACGCAGCATTCATGATCGGAAGCTCCGTAGAGAACTTCTACGGCGTTGACATCAATGGCGCTACCTGGGCGGTTGTGGATTACGGCGGAGATGCTTATTTCCAGGGCCTGAAGGCAGGGGAAACCTATGAAGCAACAGACAGCGCAACCGGCGATGTGATCTATACTTATACAGCAGAAGAAGACAAAGACTCTGTCGTTAATACCGTATTTGGTTTCCTGGGACAGACTGCAGGTACTGTCACTCTGAGAGAAGGTTCTGTATTTAATACGGCAGATGCAATTGCCATCTACAGAGACGCAAACGTGGACTGGTATTTTGATGGCGCAGAACTGAATCCGGGCAACGGCGTTCTGGTACAGCTGATGGATAATGATAATACCACCATCGGCGGATTTGATCCCTTTGGTATTTATCTGGAAGAAGCACCCGGATTTCCGACCGAAGCATTTGAAGCAGAAGCTTCTTATGTATTTACCGAAGACTCCGCAGTGGATCCGTCCAAGACCTATTATGAAGACGCTCCGGACGGCGGATACCGTGAAGTAGAGAATCCGACCGATGCCGGCACCGTTGCTTACTATGAGAAGACCACTCCGGGTACCTATGGTACTGTGACCTTCTCCAACGGCGAGTACACCGGTGATGTCTATAACGGATCCGGATATTATGAGCAGGCTCCGGACGCTCTGGATGTTACCATCGCAGAAGACGCTGTCCTGAATGGCGACATTGCTCTGACCAGCCATGTACATGGTATGTTCCTGAACGGAAGAAATGTGGATGACGTGATCGCAGCCATCGATGAAGCCAATGCCGCCCATGCAGAACAGACTGGTTTCTATGCCGGCCTGGATGATGTGGAGTATGTATTCCTGGATGCAAACGGGGAAGTAACCGAGAACAAGGATGAAGCAGTTGCTCTGCAGTTCACGAAATTCTCCACTATGGAATATTATCTGGTATGCCATGTGATCAACCAGATCTATTACAATGGAGCCGCACATCTGGATGTGACTGTGAATGGTACATGGAAACCGGCAGCCGCTTCCCTGGTGACCTATCTGGATATCGCAGAAGGAGCCCATGTATTTGCAGAAGTTACAGATCTGGGAGACGGATCCTTCCTGGTTGTTCCGGCTGACGAAGAAGCAGCTCCGGGAACCTATGGCGAGAAGTTCGTCTATGTGGCAGGCGCAGATGATGGTTCCTCCAGCGGAGAATCCGAGAATGAGGAAGCAGAAGCAGCAGAATCCGAAGCAGGCGAGTCGGAAGGCGAAGCAGCAGAGTCTGAAGCAGGGGAATCCGATGGGGAATCACCGGAGTCTGAAAATGGTGAATCCGAGGCAGCAGAGGCTCCGGCCGAAGCTCCTCAGGAATAAAAAAATAGGAGGTAATATTTAATGAAGAAGTTTTTAGCAATCATGCTGGCAGCAGTTATGGTGCTGGCACTGGCAGGTGCAGTCATGGCGGAGGAAGCTCCGGCACAGGACGGGGATGCCGTGGAGTTCACCTGGAACGGCAACAAGGAAGTATGGGCAATCCTTCCCACCACGGGAGTTCCCGGACTTCTGGTTCATGCAGATTCCATGGGTTATGAAATGGAAAAAGAAGGCTGGATCTACGCAACCAAGGATGCACAGGGACAGCCCGCATCTCAGGTGGAATTTGTTGAGCAGGCCATCGCAGCCGGCAACGTCGGCGCTCTGATGATCGCAGCTATGGACATTGACCTTCTGGAAGGTGCATGCGCTGAGGCAAGAGAAGCAGGTATCGCAGTGACCATGCTGGGTGTTGCTCCGGCTTATCCGGTCGCAGGATTTATTGCAACTGCTTATGACCTGACCGGTCAGTATGCTGTCTACACTGCTCAGGACTGGATCGAGAAGAGAACCGCAGAAGGCGGCGAGATCCCGACCAATGAAGATGGAAAATACGAAGTAGCAGTCGACTACTACACCGGCATCATCGATGGTATCTATCGTTCCAACGCCATCTTCGGAACCATTGAAGAGTCTGACAATCTGGTTGCTGTATCCGCAACCCAGTCCTATGGAAACTCTTCCTTCGATACCGCATACAGCAATGCTCAGGCAACCCTGTCTGCAAACCCGAACTGCCGTGTATTCATCTGCTATGAGCCGGACAACGCAATGGGTATCGCAGCTGCCTGCCAGGAGTACGGCGAGATCAACGGCATCGATATGGCAGATTTCTGTGTCATTCCGTGCTATTCCCAGGATGATACCTTCATGGAGATGGTCGGTGAAGTTGCGGAAGATCATTCTGCAAATGCCATCAAAGGCTATGCTTCCTTCGGCGGTGTTGGTACCGAGGAGCAGGATGCAGCATTCCACGAAGTAGACAAATATGCCAATGACCTGACCTATTCCGCAACCGGCGGCAAGCTGGCAGCAATCCTTCTGGGTGTCTGCGGCAGCGAGAACTATGAGTGGGATTACAATACTCCGTACTATGATGATATCACAGCATGGAACGTATACGGATTCGAACTTCTGTGGAAGCTGGGCGATGTAGATACCGCTGAGCAGTACAGAGTGGATGAATTCCTGTACTAATCCGGATCACAGGATCCTGTGTAACTGTATATTGAAATAATGAAACAACAGAGAGATGGGGTCCCGTCTCTCTGCTGTTTGTTTACCATAAGAAGGGCCTGAATAAGATATGAAGATGAGAAAAATCACAGCAGGGATTCTGCTGTTTGGTATATGGATGGTTATGATGGCAGGGATTGTCCCTGCAGGAGAAGAAGCAGAGCCGGAAAGTGAACTCTCCGGATTATCCGGAGAACTGCAGGATGACAGCGCAGGAGAATCCGGAGAAGGAGAAATGCAGGATTCTTCCGGACTCCCGGGAGCATCGTGCCATTGCCGGATTTTCCCTGGGAGGAACCGCCGCCTGGTATGCATTTATCCAGAAGATGGATTATTTCTGCTGGTTCCTGCCGATCAGTGAGGCTTCCTGGGATGACGGGGAAAGCGGCCTCTTCGGAATCTGGGACAGTGACCTTTCCGCAAAGGTACTGTATGACGCGGTGAAGGAACAGGGATATACCGCTGATGATTTTTATCTGTTTGTCGCCACCGGCACGGAGGATGTTGCCTTCGAAGTCGCCACCGAGCAGATGAAGTCTCTCCTGGAATATGATGATGTCTTCATCACCGGAAAAAACACCAGCTGTTCCATGATGAACGGCGGCAAGCACAGCATGTCCGCCATGAATACCTATCTGTATCATATATTCCCGGCGCTGTTTGGCAATTCCGAAATTGAATGACCCCATTCAAGTTGACAATTGGATTTTTGTTTTTGTGCATGGGAAAATAGGAATAACAAAAAATTCGTAAAGGTTAAGGAAATGAAAATGAAAGCCATTCGATATAACGGTGTCCGGAATATGGAGCTGATAGAAATGGAAAAGCCGGTTCCCGGGCCCGGACAGGTACTGGTGAAGGTGCTTCTGTGCGGGATCTGCGGAACGGATATCCATGCCTACGGAAATGAAGGGATTCTGCACCCGGGAACCATCCCGGGACATGAATCGGTAGGAATCGTGGAAGAGACAGGAGAAGGCGTGACCTGTGTTGCGGTGGGAGATCTGGTGGCAGTCGGCCCTCCCGGAGACTGCGGACAATGCTATTCCTGCAATACCGGTCATCCGAATACCTGTGTCCATGCATTTCCGAATACACTGGGCATTGGACCGGGGACTCAGGGCGCTTATGCAGAGTATGTACTGTCTCATTTTCCGCAGAATGAACTGTTCCGGATCCCGGAGGGCATGCCCCTCGAGCAGGCGGTTTTGTTTGACCTGGTAGGGGTGGGATTCCATGCGGTCCGCAGATCAGAACTCCGGCTGGGAGATACTGCAGTGGTATTCGGCTGCGGATCGGTTGGATTGTCCGTAGTGGAAAGCGCGAAGCTGGCAGGAGCCAGAATCGTGATCGCGTTTGATAAAAAGCCCTCCTGCCGGGAGCGGGCCCTTGAGGCAGGGGCGGATTACGCCTTTGATCCGACGGAGGAAAACCTGAACAGGGCAAAAGAGCTGCTGGCGCATCAGAATGGCGCTCATGTCTGCTTCGAAGCAGCAGGCAATATCCATGCATTATACGGCTGTATCGACCTGTGTATGCCGAATGGTCAGATCATGAGCATCGGCAGCGACGCCAATCCGGCGCAGATCCGTACCGCGCAGATGGGACCGATGGAGTATGATCTGAAATTCTCCTTTACTTATACGAAGGAAGAGATTCATCAGCTCTTTGAAATGATCCGGGCAGGCAAATTCCGGACGGAGGTGTTCACAACCTACAAAGCGCCGCTGGAACAGGCGGAGCAGATGATCATAGATCAGATCCAGGGCAAGCTGGATGTGGCAAGGGTCCTTCTGGAACCATAATCAGCCGAAACAGAAGTAACAGGGATTCAGTATAAGGAGTTCAGAACCATGAGAGATTTTAACAAAGACGATTTTATCATCCGTTATCCGGGCAAATACGATGAGCAGGAAAAGCCCTATGTGGACGCTTTCTTCCGGGAACTGGAACGGATCAACAACCGGGGACCTGTTGATGTACAGGCTCTGATCAGCGGGACCCTGCCGGAGAATACGCCGGGTCTGGGACCGGTGGTTCCCGTGACGGAAAACATGATCCGTTACAATCATCAGAAATACGAGCAGGAAAATCCGCTGTTCAACGACAGGGAATATGCAAAAAAAGCAGGTTATGCAGATATTCCCGCTTATTTTACCTTCGGTGCCCACGATGATTCCTATACCTCTCCGTTTCCGCCGGCAGCCCGGGATACTTTGCTGGTTTCTCAGGCCAGCCATCATGTGGAACATGTGAACGATGTCTATGCAGGAGATACCCTGTATATGGTGATCGACAAACGGGAAATGATGGATCTGACTCCGGAAAAGGGTTCCATCTACAGGAGCTGTGCTCTTTATAATGAGGGCACCGTGTACAACCAGAAAGGGGAAATCGTAAATCACGTTTATTTCCACTATATGGAAAGTGTTAAGACTTATAAGCCCGGCAGGAAACCAGAGAATTTTGAGGCCATGGGCTTTGCGGGATTCTGGGAGGATCCGGACTGGTGCTCCAAGGAAGATCACTATTATACCGATACGGATTATGAGTATATGAAGAGTATCTGGGAGAAGGAAGAGATCCGCGGAAGTGAACCGAGATACTTTGAAGATGTCAGGGTGGGAGATCAGCCGGCTCTGACGCTGGAGGGGCCGATCATTGACTGTGCGCTTCCGTCTGCTCCCTATGGACAGGGAATCGGTGGAACCCGGACGATGAAAAAGGAGATCCTGGATTCGGAAATATTCCGGACTATGACGCAGGACTCCCACGGAATCTACCGTCTTCCGAACCCGGAGGATTATACGCCGGCGATCCCCGACGGCGTCCGGACAGCATTTATGGTGGATGACGGAAGAGGAGAGGCTCTGGATGAGAAGCTGGATTCCGAAGATGCCAAAGAGACGAAGGAGACCCCGGACGAAGATCTGGATACCGCGGATATCCACGCAGCTGCCGGGGATGAACGAGCCGCCATCATCAATTATGTCGGCCGGGATCTGGCGATCCATCATCTTAATAACTGGATGGGAGACGCCGGAAGGATCGAAAGCATCAACTGGAGCATCATGCCGGCAGGAACCCACGCTGTTTATGGAAAACCGGTGCCGAAAAGCCCGTACTATCATGCGTTTATCCAGTCCGCTCCGGCAGCAGAGGGGATGATGATCAGTACCCATGGTCTGACCAGGGATATCGCGGAAGTGCATTCCCAGGTCGTGGAGAGATATTACAAGAACGGCAAGGCGATCGCCCGGCTGATCTGGTGGATCCAGGACATCAATCAGAGAGCCTGGATCGAGGGGAGTGCAGAGGTCTCTCTGCCGCAGAAAGCCTGAAAAAGCAGCTTCTGAAGCTGCGCAGGCGGAACATTGATCGAACAATAAAAAGGGAGGAAAAACATGAAGGTACATGCATGGGCCGAAAAGATCGACCGGATCGTATTTAAGATCATGTATGGTTTTTCTCTGGCAGCAGCCGTTGCCCTGATCCTGATCGCGGTGCTGGCCACCGTGGATTCCCTCGGAACTGCGATTTTTTCCCAGAGTGTTCCAAATGGGACAGACTGGGTCACGTATCTGAATATTCCGGTCGTATTTCTGTCGATGGGATTTATTCAGGTGGAGCGGGGAAATACCGTGGTGGATCTGTTAAGCAACAAGTTTCCGAAAGCCGTACAGAAGGGCATCAAGATCTTCGGCTACGCCTTAGGCGCATTCCTTTGCGCGTTCTTATGTAAATGCGAATTCAGTCTGATGATGGACAAGCTGAACTCGGCGACCAGGTCCTCATCTGCGGGAAATGCATTTCTGGTATGGCCCTTTGCAGCCATCATCGCCATCGGATATCTGACCGTGGCCGTTGCATTTCTGTGGTCCGTATTCCGGGAGATCTGGATCGCGCCGGAGCGCCGGATGGGCGCATTGCCGGTTCAGGAGGCAGCATTGCCGCCGCAGGTGGCAGAAGCTGCAAAGAATGGAAAGGAGGAAGAGTGATATGGCAACAGCAGCATGGGTCGGCATCGGAATCTTTGCCCTCTTGATGGTTCTTGTATTCATCGGGGTCCCGATCTGGGTTTCCATGATGGGATGCTCCTTCCTGGGCTTTCTGATCCTGGGAGGCACCAAAATATTAACACTGCAGTTTACACAGGCACCCTTTACCCTGGGAGCGAACTATACCTATGCGGTATTGCCGTTGTTTATGCTGGTGGGAACACTGGCAGGGGAAACGGGAATTGCCCAGGGGGCCTTCGATTCCATGAACAAATGGTTTGGAAGGTCCAGAGGAGGACTTCTGTATGCGATCGTAGGAGCCAATGCTGTTTTCGGCGCCTGCTCGGGAATCTCGGTGGCAGGCAATGTGGTGTTCGGCAAGATCGCCATGCCGGAGCTGGAAAAGAACCATTATGACCGCAGGCTCTCTCTGGGAGCCATTGTAGGAGCAGGATCTCTGTCTTCCCTGATCCCGCCCAGTGTTCCGATCATTCTGTTCTGTCTGATGACCGACCTGTCCATCGGAACCACTTTGATGTACGGACTGTCCCTGGGAATTATCATGATCATTCTGCTTTGTCTGTGCATCCGGGTTTACATCCTGATCTTCCCGAAGAAGGTGCCCGGAAAGGATGTGCTGGAAAAGGTTCCGATGAAGGAGAAAGTCAAGTCTCTCAGGTACCTGATTCCCTTCATCCTGGTATTTGCCCTGATCGTAGGCGGAACCCTGACCGGATTGTTCCCGTCCACCGTGGCCGGTGCTGTCGCATCCGTTGCCCTGATCATCTATGCTCTGATCAAAGGGATCAAACCCAAACGGATCCTGCACTGCATCTGGGAAGCCTCGGTCATGAATGCGGGCATCTTCCCGATCATTATTGCAGGCTCCATCTTCAGCCGGTTTATTTCCATGACCCGGCTGGCGGATGGACTGGCCAATGCCATTGCCAGCGCTCATATGGCGCCGATCCTGGTCTTTACCCTGGTCGTGATCTTCTATGTGATCTGCGGATGTGTCATGGATATTGCATCGATTATCATCATCACGGTGCCGATCGTATTTCCGCTGCTGACAGGGCTGGGTTACAATCCCTTCGTTCTCTGCGTGGTACTGGTGATGCTGTGTGACGCTGCCGGCATGACACCGCCAATCGGAATGAATGTCTTTGCCGTTTCCAATGCGCTGCGGATCGGGACTTCAGAGATCTTTAAAGGAGTCATACCCTTCTTTGTCCTGGACCTGGTGGCCATCTTCATTATGGGGGCAGTCCCCCAGATCGTGGAGTTTCTCCCGAAACTTATGGGATATTAATAACGGATACAATTATTAACAGATAAAAATGGAGGAAAAAACAATGAAGAAACGTTTACTGGCAATCGTGCTGACTCTGGTCATGGTATGCTCCATGGCATTTGCAGTCAGCGCACAGGAAGCAATCGCACCCCAGAGTCTGGTGCTCACCACCACATATTCCGAGAATGAGTTCGCCGGACAGTTTATTTCTTTCCTGAAGGATAAACTGGCAGAACTGTCAGACGGAGCCATCTCTGTGGAGATCTACTGGGGCGGCACCTATGCAGCAATGGGAGAAGAACTGGCATTCGTCGGAGCAGGCGGAGCAGACATGTCTGTGATCGGTCAGTCCATGTATACAGACAAATTATCTCTTCTGAACTTCCCGTCACAGGTACTTACCGGATTTGAAGATTCCATCAATCTGATGGATACCATCGCTTTCCGGAATGAAAAGACTGCTCCTCTGGTTCAGGAAGAGATCGAAAAAAGCAATATCCATATGCTGGGCAGCATGCCGGGCGGCTCCAATTCCTTTATTACCAAGAGGGAATACACTTCTCTGGCGGATATGAAAGGTCTGAAGCTGGGGATCGGCATGAACCAGACTGCCATGGAAGCACTGGGATTCAACGTTGTGGCCATGATGCCCTGGGATTACTATGATCAGCTCTCCAGAGGTGTTGCAGAGGTTGGTTATATGTCATCCGCAGCCCTGGTCTCCATGAGTCTGCAGGAAGTCATGCCTTATTTCCTGAAGGACGGCACTTACACCGCGGGAAACTTCATTACCATCAATCTGGACAAGTGGAACAGCTTTGATGACGCCACAAAGGCTGTCTTCGAAGAAGCAGTCAAAGCTACCCAGGAATTTGCCTGCGAAACCGCCGGTACCATGGATGATGGCGTAAAGGAAGCAGTTGAGACAGCAGGCGGCGCGCTGAACATGCTGGGTGAAGAAGATGCTGCTCTGGTGCAGAAGGCATTCTTCGAGACCGGCGTTGCAGATGCACGGATCTTTGCAGGGGCTGCAGGCACCGGTGATGCCATGGAAGTCGTTCTGCAGGAAGTTGCAGCAATGTTGGGAATGGAACTTCCGGAATAATCTGCGGAAACTGTGAAGAAGATTCCGGAAATACCAGGATAAATCAACACAAAATCAGAACCGGAGGGCGGCATGATGCCGTGCCGGGTCAAACAAAGGGCTCTTGCATGCAAAGTGCAGAGCCCTTTCTGCGGTTATTATCCATGATTATTGTCCGGCGTCTTTCCATGACGTCTTACCCCATGTCTTTCCGGCGGATTCTCTTTGTGATTTTGTGAAGGCATGGTACAATACCACCGGTCGGAGGTGAGGTATCATGACAACACAACAGATCGGTTATTTCCTGAAACTGGCGGAGGAGCTGAATTACACCAAGGTAGCTCAGGCGTTTTTTATTACGCAGCCCACCCTGTCTAAGCAGATTGTGAATCTGGAGAATGAGCTGAAGATCACCCTGTTTGACCGGGATCATAATGCGGTGAGGCTGACCAGGGCAGGTCAGAAATTCTACGACCGGATGAAGCCCATTTTCCTGAATCTCATGGATGCGATCCGGGACGCCCAGAGTTATGAAGAGGACCGGGATAACCTGATCATCGGGATTCAGGAAGAACAGCTGGTAAGCAACAGTCTGATGCTGGCGATCAATCAGCTGCGCAGCATCTATCCGGATATCAAGGTGGTGATCCACCGGGCCGGATCGGAGGAACTGAGGGAAGGTCTGGCCAACGGAAAATATGATCTTGTAAATGTCATGTCCTATCCGACAGCTGCGGAGGACGAGCGGTTTCAGTTTGTCAGTCTGGACAATGAGCCGGCTTATCTTGCCTATTCCCGGAAGCTTCTCCGGCTGGGAGATGAGATCACCAAACAGGAACTGACGGAAGTATTTGCGGAACATGATCTGATCCTTCCCGTGATCAAAGAGGCTGTGGATAACGAGCAGGCTCGCCGGATCATCGGGATCCAGATGAAGGGGATCGATCCGGATAAGATCCATGTAAAGGTCATTCAGACCGGCCGCGCGATCTCCCTGCCGGTACAGGTCTCTTCTCAGCTGGGCGTATCCTTGTGCAATAAATCCAATCTGTTTCAGATCGATCCGGAGATTCGTCTGGCGAAGGTCCTGGACACAGAAGGATCTTATAATAAAGGCCTGCTGTACCGGAAAGAGCCGGATAATCCCTACGTGAAGGTAATCGTCCGCCTGACAGAGGAGGAGCAGGCCAAATTCCGCGAATAAAAGGTTCTCTTTTATTTCTCTTCATCCAGAAAAGCATAGTAGGATTTGATCTCCCTGAAATCGATCACGCAGTCTCCGCCATAAAGGAGAACAGGTACTTTATCCTCGAAGGTATAGGTACTGATCTGGAAATCTTCACGGAAATCAAACACCATGACGGTTTCTTCCATAGGATCAATCAGCCAGTACTCCTTCACTCCGGCATCGGCATATTTGCGGCCTTTGATCAGGATGTCCTTCCGCTTGGTAGAGGGAGAAAGAACTTCTGCGACAAAATCCGGGGCTCCGAAGATCCTCTTGCGGTTGATCCGGGAACGGTCGCATACGATCAGCACATCCGGCTGGACCATTGTGCGGTTGTCGCAGTCCAGCTGGACATCCGTAGGGGCGATAAAAGGCATACATTTGCCGCCTTTCTGTTTCACATACTGAAGGAGCTGTGCATAAATGTCCCCGCCGATCAGCTGGTGGGGAATCGTCGGCGCACCCATGTCATAAATCACCCCGTCAATCAATTCCACACGCTGATCATCCGGCAGAGCCAGATAGTCATCGATCGTATAGAACCCCTGGTTCGGATAATCATGCGTGTTCTCCGGCACAACAATCAGAGGAGGGGCCTGTGCATAGGCCGGTTCCGGTTCTTTTACGCTCAGAGTATCTGCCGGTTCCGGATCGTAGGAAACCTGTTTTGAATCGTCTGTTAATCTGCGGATCTCATCCGATGTAAGCATTTCGTCACCTCCGTTATTTCATGATTCAAGAAAGAATCTTGTCTGATTATAGCCATATAAGATTGTTGCGTCAACCAAATTATATCCAAATAACCAAATATGGAGTTTCGGATATAGCAAAACTGAATTTCCATGACCGGACAGTCTGGCCGAAGGCGGATCACCGACAGTCAACAGTGAGAAGTTACTGTGCAGAATATTACAACAAACAGGATCGGCGATTGCATTTTTTATATGGCGGGAAACTGTTACTTTATACAGGGAAGCCGGTGAGGCTGTTCCCGGAACACTTCTGTAAGTAGGCACAGGCATATAAGATGACAGACTTTACTCTGGATGGAAAGCTGGATGAATGGAACACCGGCTCTCCGCTGGAACTGAATGATATTTCCCAGGTCGTGAGAGATGCCGTATTATGGAAAGGCGTGGATGACCTCAGCGCGGTTTTCTATGTGGGCTGGGATGAAGAGTATTTCTATCTTGCAGCTGAAATTACAGAGGATACTCCCTTCGGAGCCATTGAGATGCTTCCGCTTGACGGAGAGGATAATATCGAGGTATTCCTTTCCACCAATCCGGCAGATGATCCCGCAAGAACCGAATATGCGACCAACGACTTCATGTTTTATCTGATCATGGATGGCGAGTACTGGGATACCGCAGTAGACCGCAGCATGGTCCCGAAGGACAACCGGATGCGTTTCATCTCCCAGGGTATGGACGGCGGCGAGAATGTGTTTGAAGGATATGAGTGCGCCGCTCAGCAGACAACCACCGGATTCACTTATGAATGCCGGATCCCGTGGGCCTGCTTCAGCAACAACAAGATCGAAGTCTACACTCCGCAGACAGGCGATACACTGAACTTCGACGTACTGGTTACCGACATTGATTATCCGTGCCCGGGAACCGAGTATATTCCGCAGATTGCATGGACAGGGACTGCCAATATCCTGACCAATCCCAGTGAGTGGGGCCGCATTACACTGGCTGAATAATCGTATCAGATTGCTGCTACCTAAGAGCCTGCAGGTTTTCTCCTTAGATAAAAACCTGCAGGCCTTTTTTAATCTGCCACAAGGCTCCTGCCATGGGAGATCAAACCAGATCTTCGATGGAGCGGAGGATCCGGGCAGGATTACCGGCAACGATCACATTATCCGGGATGTCCCTGGTAACGACAGATCCGGCGCCGACGACAACATTCTTCCCTATAGTAACTCCGGAGAGTATGGTGCTGCTGCCTCCGATCCAGACATTTTCCTTTAGTACTATGGGACGGCCGTAAACATAACCTTCGTTGCGGCGGTCCGGATTCAGCGGATGATTGACTGTGTAGAACCCGGTATTGGGCCCGATGAAACAGTTGTCTGCAATGGTAATAGGCGCCGCATCCAGAAAGACACACTGGAAGTTGATCAATACATTTTTCCCGATCGAGATCGTATATCCGAAATCACAGTGAAACGGAGGTTTCAGGGTGAGCCCCTCTCCGCAGGAAGAGAAGAGCTCCTGCGCGAGCTGCAGGATGGCAGCATTATCTTCCGCAGGGATCGCGTTCAGTTTCCGGCACATCTCCCTGGCATGGACCTTGGCTTTTCGGATTTCGCTGTCATTGTTCCAGAATTCTTCACAGCGAAGCTGTTTTTCTTTTTCCGTCATGGTTTTACTCCCATCTTCTGCCTGACCGGATCAGGACGATACTGTATTATTTGCTGAAATGTATTATAATGCAAATGACCGGAACTTCCTATATGAAAAACATAAAAAGCGGAGGATCCGGATCAATTGCTGACATCTATGGGGGCAGATATGAAATACAGACTGGTTATCTTTGATCTGGATGGAACCCTGCTGGATACGATCGGAGATCTGTGCAGCAGCACCAATCATGCATTACAGGAATACGGACTGCCGGAAAGGACACTGGCCGAGGTACAGAGTTTCGTCGGAAATGGAATGCGAAGACTGATTGAGCGGAGCGTTCCGGAAGGAACGGATCCCGGAGTAGTGGATCTGGTGTTTCAGGAATTTCACCGGTATTACAAACTGCATAGTTCCGATCACACAAAAGTCTATGACGGGGTCATGGAGCTTTTAGAGGAACTGAAGCAAAAGGGATATCACCTGGCCGTGGTATCCAGTAAAGCCGATTATGCAGTACAGGAACTGTGCAGACATTATTTCGGAGATCTTTTTGAGATCTGTATCGGGGATCAGGAAGGGATCCGGAGAAAGCCGGATCCGGAACCGGTGCTTAGGGCGATCGGATATTTCGGACTTCAGCCGGAAGAGACGGTTTATGTGGGAGATTCCGAGGTGGATATCCTGACAGCGGCGAATACCGGAGTTGACTGCATCAGCGTGGAATGGGGATTCAGGACCAGGCAGCAGCTCCTGGATGCCGGTGCATCGGTAATCATATCCAGACCGTCGCAGCTGCCGGAACTGGTTTAAAGAAGGAGCCTGTTCTGCTTTACGACCGGTCTGCCGTATGGTCTGTACAATGAGGGCAGGAAGGGCAGGAATCATTTTGTGAACAGGAGCTGCAGCCGGAGGAACATCCGCCGGAACAGCATCCTGTTTTTTTGCGCCGTTTCACCAGAAATACCGCAAGGATCACGATTGCCGCAAGAATACAGAGAATAAAGATATCCCAGAAATTCATACTGCCTCCTTTCACATCATCCCGCAGAGCATTTCGATCAGCCGGACGATCAGAGCAGCGGCATAGGCGACGACACACTGCCAGATCACCACGCCGATGGCCCATTTGCGTCCCAGTTCCCGCTTCACGGAAGCGATCGCCGCCACACAGGGAGTATACAGAAGACTGAATACGATCATGGTCATGGCTGTCAGGGAGCTGATCACTGCGCTGACTCCGCCGCTGGTCTGGAACAGGACTTCCATTACAGAGACCACGCTTTCTTTCGCCATAAATCCGCTGATCAGAGATGTGATGATCCGCCAGTCTCCCAGTCCTGCCGGGCGGAATACCGGAACGAGGATACTGGCGATGGAAGCCAGAATACTGCTGTGGGAGTCCGTCACCAGATTAAAGTGGAAATCAAAGCTCTTCAGGAACCATACAACAATGGTCGCGATCAGGATCACGGAGAACGCCCGCTGCAGGAAATCCCGGGCCTTTTCCCAGAGAAGCTGCAGGACATTTCTGGCACTGGGCAGACGGTAATTGGGCAGTTCCATGACAAAGGGGACCGCTTCGCCCCGGAACAGGGTCTTCTTGAAGAGCAGAGCGATCAGAATGCTGATCAGGATCCCCAGTACGTAGACACCGATCATGATCAGCGCTTTATACCGGACGAAGAACGCATCCACAAAGAATCCGTAGATCGGGAGCTTGGCTGTACAGGACATGAACGGCGTCAGAAGGATCGTCATTTTGCGGTCTCTCTCGCTGGGCAGCGTTCTTGTGGACATGACAGCCGGCACGGTGCAGCCGAATCCGATCAGCATCGGTACGATACTCCGGCCGGACAGACCGAGCTTTCTGAGAAGTTTATCCATGACGAAGGCAACCCGGGCAATATATCCGCTGTCTTCCAGCAGGGAAAGGAAGAAAAACATCGTCACAATGATCGGAAGAAAACTGAGCACACTTCCGACTCCTTCGAAAATTCCGTCAATCACCAGCCCATGGATCACTTCGTTCACATTGGCGGCGGTCATGGCGCTGTCAACCAGATCGGTGAGGGCGCCGATCCCCAGTTCAAACACAGACTGCAGCCATGCGCCGATCACATTGAAGGTCAGGAAGAAAATGGCGGCCATGATCAGGATAAAGATCGGGATCGCCGTGTATTTGCCGGTCAGGATCCGGTCGATCCGCTGACTGCGCAGATGCTCTTTACTCTGCCTGGGCTTGCTCACACACTGACTGCAGACCTTCTGAATATAGGAGAACCGCATATCCGCAATGGCCGCGCTGCGATCCAGTCCCCGCTCCGTTTCCATCTGAAGAACGATATGGTCCAGCATTTCCTTCTCATTGGGATCCAGCTGCAGCTGGCTGAGGATCTGATCATCCCCTTCGATCAGCTTGCTGGCGGCAAAACGGACAGGTATGGAGGCTGCTTTGGCATGATCCTCAATCAGATGGCGGACTGCGTGGAGACTTCTGTGGACTGCCCCGCCGTGATCGTCCTGATCACAGAAATCCTGCTTCAGGGGACGTTCCTGATAACGGGCAATATGAATCGCGTGTTTTACCAGTTCATCGATTCCTTGATTTTTGGCGGCGGAGATCGGAACGACCGGTGTTCCCAGCAGTTCCTCCATGGCATTGACATCCACGGAACCGCCGTTTCCGGTTACTTCATCCATCATGTTCAATGCAACCACCACCGGAATGTCCATCTCCAGCAGTTGCATAGTCAGATAGAGGTTCCGCTCGATGTTGTTGGCGTCTACGATATTGATGATCGCCCGGGGCTTTCCCTGCATGACGAAATCCCTGGAAACCAGTTCCTCACTGGAGTAGGGGGACATGGAATAGATCCCGGGCAGATCTGTGATCAGAGTCTCCGGATGTCTGCGGATCGAACCGTCCTTCCGGTCAACGGTCACGCCGGGGAAGTTTCCCACATGCTGGTTGGAACCGGTCAGCTGATTGAACAGTGTGGTCTTCCCGCTGTTCTGATTTCCGACTAAAGCAAAGGTCAGAGTGGTTCCTTCGGGCAATGGCTCGCCGCTGCCTTTCTCATGAAAGATCCCTTCTTCTCCAAACCCTGGATGATTTTTCTTTTTGCGGATGGTGTGCCCGGCCGCTGGTCCGGATTCTTCGGGAGCATTCTGCTCCGCGACCTCTTCGATCAGGATATTTCTGGCTTCTTCCAGCCGGAGCGTCAGCTCGTATCCGTGGATCCGGATCTCCATGGGGTCTCCCATAGGGGCAAATCTTACGGTTTCCACGTCCGCGCCGGGGATCACTCCCATATCCAGAATGTGCTGGCGCAGCGCGCCGGATCCATTGACCTTCAGGATTTTTGCTGTTTTTCCGATTGCCAGATCATTGAGTGTCATATCGATCTCCTGTCCGAGACCCGGGGCCTCTTCCTGACACTGGGAGAAGCCATGGGTAACTCTTGATGATTTCCGGCCTTGATTGTATCACATAATATACTGATATTGACAGAAGAATTTTGCGAAAATTGAGATTTTTGTGTAAAGTATGCAAAGGCTAACTGAAAAGATCGTCAATCGTTATGAATTACTCACAGAACCGGATCGTTTTTTCTGGCGGCTTCGATTTTTTCATTTTCTTCCGAGACAAATCCCACCGCCTCCATGATCTCGTCCAGTTCCGGCTCATCCGGTTCCCCCGCCGCACCTGCCGATTTCCGGAACTGGGTCGGAGTCATATTAAAATGCTTCCGGAACATTTTTCCGAAGTAGGCGCTGTTCTCAAAGCCGTTCCGATAGGCGATATCCGTAATACTGTCTGTGGTGGACAGAAGGTCATTTCCCGCCATACTCAGCCGGTATTCAATCAGGTAATCCACCGGGGATTTATCCCGGATCCGCCGGAAGGTACGGGAAGCTTCCCGCTCGGAAATATTGGCGCTGGCGGCGATGTCCTCCAGGGTGATCTTCTCCCGGAAGTGCCGGTGAATAAAGGCGATCATATACTGAAGCCGGTCCTGGGATTTGAGACTGGAGCGCTCCCGGCCCTCCGGATGTTCCATGATCTCCCGGATCAGTAAAAGCCAGGCTTCGGAAAGCAGATTCCGGGTGGCAAATTCCGTGTTTTTCTCATGCTGCAGCTCCTCCAGCCGCTTTAAAATACTCAGCAGCGCCTTGCCGATCTCTTCATTATCAGAAAACCGGATCAGTTCGATATGCGGATTTTTGATAATCGGATTCAGATATTTCGTTTCAAAAAGGCTGTGAAAATTCCCGCTCAGGAAGATGGGATGAAAGATATGGGACACTTCTGTCGTCCGTCCTCTCCGGGAGGTGCTGATCTTCATGTTCATCACATTGGTGTTGATGAAGAATCCTTCCCCCTCCCGGAAGTCGTATTTGGAAGTGTTTGTGAACAGCTTCAGGGATCCCTTCTTAATATAAGTAAGCTCCAGCTCCTCATGCCAGTGCCAGGGAATCGTATGATCGATGAATTTGGACAGATCCGATACATGCATGACATAGGGATATTCCGTCGTCATTCCTGCGATCTTCTCCAGCTGATTATAGTTAAGGGTCAGTTCTGTCATTCGTTCCGTCATTTTCCGCTCCTTTTTTTGTTCCATTTTCCGTATCTTTGTCGCTAAAGTTATAATAAATCGGGATTTCATGTCCGGATAATACTATTTTTGGTCCATAATAATATATTTTTTCAGACTTCACAAGCGCATAATAGGGGCGTTTCAAAAATAAAAAATTCTAAAGGAGGAACACGAAATGAAGCTTTACAATGTAAAGAACGTCAAAGGATTTATTGAAACAGTCAATGATTGTGAAGGCCGCGTTGATATGGTACTCCCTTCCAAAGATATAAACCTGAACAACGCGGATGAGCTCCTGGAGGTACTGGACCAGGTGGCTCCGGAAGAAGGATTCCGGGAGATCGAACTGAAGGTCGAGAAAAACCAGGATGTGGTGCGGCTCCTGAAATATGCCATGAGAGATTTTGATACCCGCTCCATCCTGGCCGAGATCCGGGAGGGCGACGCCATGAAAAGGGCAGTGTAACTGCCGCTTCCTTACTAATAGGTTGGTCAGGGACAAACGTTTTGCCTCGGCAGCCGATACGTGCTGCCGGACAAAACGTTTTTTGTAATAACGGCAATCGAAAACCGTTATCATGGTTTCGTTTTTTTACTCAGGATCTGAGAGCAGAAATCCGGAAGGTAAATTCAGAAAAAGCCTGTAAACTTCATACCCGACCTTCCGTTTTTCAGACAAAATGACGAAAAACTGTAAGGTCGATTCAGAAAAAGCCTGTAAACTCCATACCCGACCTTCCGCGGCACCATGCAAGAGTCGGAGATAAGAAGGTGATTATGATTGATTAAAGGCAAAAATAAAAAGCAACATTGCGATGCTTCTAAGTTTGCGTATAATATTCTGGAATAATAAGTTTTAGATATTTAATTCTTTATGAAAGTATTTAAGCGTTGTAAACCAGTATTTTTTTCGGAATTGACGATTACTTAATAGAGCAATGCCTTTTTTGTGCGACACATATTCTTCAATATAATTGCAAGCCTCTTCAACAATTAAATCAAGGTTATCCCGTACTTCAATATATTCATCAGTGTCTACAATTCCCGGAACGTCATCAATGTAATCAAGATTATCAATAATGCATATTTTTGTATAATCAAGACCAGAATCATTAGTTCTTGAACGCACACTATTCTTAAACATATATGCAGATTCATGACTAATATGAGAACGAAATGGGATACATATTAAATATCCATCATGTGTATCTATTAATAATGTCGCATAACCACGGGTATGTTTTCTTTCTATTTCCGGAAATTCAGATTGCGGATAATTTGTATAGAAAAGTGACGATAGCTTTCTAATCTCAAATGTGTATTCCATAAAAACCTCCTAAAAAAGGCAGATGATAAACATCTGCCTTTGTCTTCACTCGGCCAATTTTATTTTACCGACGAGTCAGAGCCGTCACTCGTCTCTTCGCTCGGCCAATTTTATTTTACCGACGAGTCAGAGCCGTCACTCGTCTCTTCGTAAATAAGCTATCTGATATTTAAACAGCTGTCAATACCGGAATATTGCACAAATATTGCAATTAAAATGTGGCATCCAGATAGTCGTTATTTAGTTAGTATAAGAAATAATTTTGTTGACAAATAATTCCTAAGTGTTATATTGAGGTTATCAATAAACGCTAGAGTATATTTATTGGGGGAGGGATGCGAAGTGAATGGTTTCGCCATATTATTGCAGATTATCCTACGTAGCCTTGAAACTGGGGGCATTTATGCTTTAGCTTCATTAGGAATCATTATTATTTTTCGAACCAGCAGAATTAGCCATTTTGCACAAGGCGCTATGGGTATGTTTAATACCTATGTTGCAGCTGTATTGGTAGATCGTATGGGATTACCACTTGGTATTGGCGTAATTGTTGCAGTTTGTTTGGCTGTGTTTATAGGATTTCTTGTGGATTTTTTAGTGATTCGTCGTGCTAAAAACGCAATTCCTGTAACAAAGCAGATACTAACATTGGGACTGGTTACGATCTTTGTGGGTTTAGCACCGATGGTATGTGGCGTTGATCCATTATCGCTTCCTAAATTTATTCCTACAGGAAATATTTCAGTAGCAGGTGCAAGTCTTTCTTATAATGGATTACTGAATATTCTCATTGGCATAATCATTATGCTCGTTTTGTTTTACACTTTGTTAAAGACGAAATTGGGTATAGCGATTCGTACCACTGCTTCTAATGAACCCGTAGCCAGACTGATGGGTGTCCCGACTCGAAATGTAACGCTTTTTGCATGGGCAGTGGCAGCTGTTCTTGGTTGCCTGGCAGGTATTATGCAGGCTCCGTCTACTTCTGTTACAACAGGTGTGTTGGACACAGTCCAGATCAATGCTCTTATTGCTTGCGTGCTTGGAGGCTTTCAGACTTTTTATGGCCCTGTTATAGGTTCTTACATTATTGCATTGAGTTCTAACTTGCTTAACTATTATGTGAGTTCGGTCTGGGGCAATCAGCTCGTTTATCTTTGTATTCTTATCTTTGTTGTTTTCCGACCGCAAGGTATTGTTGGAAAGAAAGTAGTCAAGAAAGTATAGGAGATTGGATATCATGAATAATAATACGAGCTTAAAATCCTCTTCAAGAGAAAAAGATAATATACTGTTACGGATATATCGAAACCCATACTTTCGTTACATTATATTTGGAGCAATATTAGCACTGATACCTATTGCCTCAGGCATGAATATTTTGCCATCGTCCTATATTACAATTATGGGTAGTGTCATGATTTATTCTATCGTTGGAATAGGATTAAATCTGCTTTTAGGTTATTCTGGCTTGATTTCACTTGGTACTGCAGGATTTATGGGACTTGCTGCCTATGTGACAGGTTATCTTTCAGTAAATGTCAATGCTCCTTTTATCGTAGCTCTGGCAGTTTCAATTTTCGTCGTTGTATTAATTGGCGTTATTGTCGGTTTTGTGTCACTTCGTGTTGCTGGTATTTATTTAGCAATTGCAACGCTTTGTGTTTCTGAAATTCTTAGAAAAACTTTTGAGGAACTGGAGTGGCTTACAAATGGATTTTCCGGTTTAAATGCCAGCTTTCCTAGACTGTTTGGAATACAGCTGAATCGTAAATCTACGTATTTCCTGATTGTTGTTGTACTGATTCTTGTTATGATGCTTACGCATAATCTTGTAAAAGGACAGATGGGCAGGGCACTTCATGCAATGAGAGAATCGGAAGTGGCAGCACAAGCAATGGGCGTTAATCTATTAAAATACAGATTAGTCGTATTTGCCATTGCAACTGCTTATGCAGCAATTGGCGGAGCTTTATATATATTCTTTATCAGGTTTTCTATTCCTGGGACTTGGACTATGGCACTTTCTCTAAACATTTTAGGTGCAGTTGTTATCGGTGGATTACGGTCAATTTATGGCACGGTTATCGGATGTTTTGTGATTTTTGCGATTCCGGATATTGTATTAAAACCATTGTTTGGCGATGTGAATGGATTGCAGTATGTGTTTAGTGGTCTGGTAGTTATTCTGGTTATCTTATTTTACCCGGCAGGAGTAAAAAACATGCGCGAAGATTTCTTTCGGCTGTGCCGTTTTCTTAAGAAAAAAATAAATGAAAGAAAAGGAAAGGGGGAAATCCAGTAATGCCTAAGAATAATTCTGAGAAGTATACGATGGATGAAAGCCTTTCATTAAAAATAACGGATTTATCTATCAATTTTGGCGGTCTGAAGGCTGTAGACGGACTCTCTATAGATGTAAAGAAGAATGAAATTTTTGGCTTGATTGGGCCAAATGGTGCAGGAAAAACGACAGCTTTCAACTGTATTACTCAATTTTATCATCCGGATCGAGGTGAAGTATTGTTCCGTACAAAACAAGGGAATGTAGTAAATCTCGTAGGACGAAATACGCATGATATCATTAAACTTGGTTTAGTACGAACATTTCAAAATGTAGAAGTTATAAAAGAATTATCCTTATTGGAAAATGTATTATTAGGTGCACATATTGACTTTAAAGCCACTATTTTTGAACAGGCATTATGTCTTCCACGTGCTCGGCGCGAAGAACGAGAATTGAGAGAAAAAGCAGCAGAAGGATTACGATTTATGGGAATAGAAGCTCTTAAAGATGCAAAGGCTGGAGGGCAGCCATATGGTGTGCTGAAAAAAGTAGAGACTGCGCGAACCTTAATGTGTGAACCTAGCTTGATTATCTTGGACGAACCTGCTGCGGGTCTAAATGATTCGGAGACTGCAGAATTGACTGAGATAATCCGTAACATCCGAGATGCTTATGATTGTACGATCCTGCTTGTGGAGCATGATATGCATTTAGTTATGAATGTTTGTGAAAGGATATGTGCAATATCCTTTGGTGAGTTTCTGGCATGTGGTACTCCTGAAGAGATTCAGGCTAATGCATTAGTTCAGGAAGCATATTTAGGCGAAAAAGAATTTAAAGGAGGAGAGTAATATGGAAGAAAAACAAATCGCTCTCCAAATTGAGGACTTACAGGTTTGCTATGGGCCAATTGAAGCTGTAAGAAAAGTAAATTTAATAGTTAAAGAACAAAGTGTAGTTGCTTTGTTGGGAGCTAATGGTGCCGGAAAAACTTCTATGTTGCGCACGATTTCAGGATTAACACCGGCATCTTCCGGAAAGATTATATATTACGGAAAAGATATTACCAACATCGCTGCGGAAAAAATAGCAAAGTTGGGTTTGGCGCAAGCTCCAGAAGGACGTCAGATTTTTACAGATTTGACTGTGGACGAAAACCTCAAGGCGGGTGCGTATACTGTTAAAGATAAAAAAATTATCAAAAAATGCTATGAACGTTGTTTTAGGCATTTTCCGCGTTTGCAGGAAAGAAGGAACCAAATGGCAAATACCTTATCTGGAGGTGAACTTCAGATGTTGGCGATTGCAAGGGCGCTTATGTCCAATCCCAAATTACTCTTGTTGGACGAACCTTCTTTGGGTTTAGCGCCTCTGATGGTTCGCGATATATTTGAAATTATAAAAGAACTTCGGGAGGAAGGGACAACCGTTCTGATTGTGGAGCAAAATGCATTTCAAACATTGAAAATAGCTGATTATGGATATGTGTTAGAGAATGGAAAAGTGTCCATAAAAGGACCTTCTCAGGAACTGATCACTGATTCTAATCTAGTTGATGCTTATCTGGGCGGTGGAAAATAAGATTTTAAGACATATGTCTTGAATAAAAAACATTAAAAGGAGGAGGAAATGATGAAAAAAGTGTTAACTTTGTTATTCGCATTAGTCATGATATTCAGTTTGGCTAGTAGCGTAACGGCAGCCGAAAAGGCGCAGGGGGTATTTGATGATAAAATTATCATCGGAACAACCATGCCCCTTTCAGGACAGATGGCAAGTGTAGGTGTTCCTTTCACAGCTGGTATTCAGGCATACTTTGATTATGTAAATGCTCAGGGTGGAATTGATGGACGTCAGATTGAATTCCTTACGATTGATAATGAATATGATCCGGTTAAGGCAAAATCTGCAGTTGAAAAATTAGTAGAAGATCAACATATCTTTGCATTGGTATCACCTTTTAGCACACCTATTGTTGGCGCTATCCTTCCAGATGTAAAAGAATATGGAATCCCATTGGTGTTTCCTGCTACTGGTATTAGCCAGCTTTATTCTGAGGCGGCAACAACAAATGAAGAAGGACGTAATGTATTTCCTGTTCAGCCTCTTTATAATGTAGAAGGCCAGCTTATGATAGCTCGTGCAGCGGGAACTTTTGGCGCTTCTAAAGTTGGTATTATTTACACTAATGATGATGCTGGTAAGAATATCCTTGAAGGTGCGCAGAAACAGGCGGATGCTATTGGTATAGAACTTGTTGCTGAACAGGTTGCTGTTGGGGCGGCAGATGCATCTCCGGCGATAATTTCTATTTTAGGCCAAAATGTTGACGTTGTAATCGCTGCTGCAATGCAGCCAACATTCCCCACTATTGTTAAAGAATTGGCTACTCAGGGAAATACCAATATTGTTATTGGATCTTGTGTTAACAGTGCAATCACCATTGCAGAACAGATTGCTGATGTAATTGAAGGTCAGTTTGATGTTTATATTTCAACATGGAAACGTGTTGATGAGGAATTATATCCAGAGCAAAGTGCATTATTCAAAGAGTATATTCCACAGGAATACCTTGGCAATGCTGATGCAGAGTCTGGATGGATGGGCGGCTACATGGTATGCACTGGCCTTAATCGTCTTGTAGGCCAGGAATTAACTTGGGATTCTTTTATTGAGGCTATGGAATCAGAACCGATTGATGTCCCGTTTAGTGCTACTATAGACTATTCGAATGGTCGCCGTCTTGGTGTTGACTCAATGTTATTATCAAAGTGCAATATGGATGATCCATCAGGAACAGGTTGGGAAGTTGTTTATCCTACAGCCAGCATTTCAGAATTGATTGGCGAGTAAAAAATACTGTATAACTTGAAAAAGAGGCTGGCTAATTTTCTAGCCTGCCTCTTTTTATAAGGTGATTGAAGGGTATGACGTTATCATTGCTGCGAAAATAGATAATCATTTTTATGATATGTTAGGAGTTTCTATGCAACTTACACAAGAAGAACTGGAAATATTCAATGGCGAAAAAGGACCGGTAATGCAAAAATTAATGCAGACCATTGTAAGGTTTGGAGATTGCTTTGGAGCAAAAAAGCTGGTGAACTTAGACGGGCCGATGCATTTAGTTAATACTACCGCAATGGCAGGACTGGATTCCATCTACGACATTCTTGATCAACTAATCGAAGCCGGATTTAAAACGAAACAGCCATTTACTACAGATCCATGGCCTATGGATATGGTAAATATCAAAACGACAGATGAGGAACGCGCTGAATTCCTTAGGATTTATGAACCTCAGGAAAGATATTTGAAGCAATTATTGGCATTGGGTTTGATTAACGAAGAGGCTTTTTCTTGCGCGTGTTATTTACCTCAGATTGGAAATATACCAAAAGAAGGACAAAGATTAGCATGGGCCGAATCATCAGCTGTGGTTTATGTTAATTCTGTTTTAGGAGCCCGCACGAATCGAAATTCCGCTTATATCGAGTTGTTCTGTAATATCTTAGGTAAAGCCCCTGAATTCGGCTTGTTGAAGGACGAAAACCGTAAAGCTCCCTGGTTGGTTGATATTCAGACATCAAAAAAACCAAACGGTCAGGTACTGGGTAGCGTAATCGGGCGTAAAGTAGTTGAAGATGTACCTTATATTATTGGTCTTGATCGTTTCCTGACTGATATTTCGGATTTTGATACACAGGATTATCTGAAAGACTTAGGTGCAGCTGCTGCATCCAATGGCGCAGTAGGTCTATTCCATGTAGAAAATGTTACTCCCGAAGCACTTCGTTATGGTAGAAAACTTCTTTTAGATGATTATCAAACATTTGTTGTTACTGATCAGGTCATTGAAGACACCGTCGTTTCTTATCCTGTATTATGGAACAACAAAGACGATACGCCTGTTTTATGTTTGATCGGATGTCCGCATTTATCATTGAATCAGGTTAATTACTGGTATCATCAGATTGAAAAAGAATTAAATAATCGTAATATGAAAAGCCTTGCTGTGCAGACGGTTTTACTCACAGCAAAGCCAGTTATAAGTGAATTTAAAAAGAATCCTGATGATTTCGAAAAACTTTCCGCTTTTGGGGTTACGTTGTCGAATACATGCCCAATTATGTATATGAACAATCCTTTATGCGCTTCTCGCCCAGTTATAACAAACTCTAATAAAGCAAGAACTTATTCTACATCCAGGTTTTTTGAAGACTCAGAATTATTAGATATTATAGTAAGCGGGAAAATAAAGGGAGGGAAAAATGAGTAAGAGTTTTAAGGGAAGAGTTATTATAAATGGGAAGTTAACAGGAAATGCTCTCGTTACACATCAGGGTTTTAATATTTGTGCCACATACTTTCGCGGTATTACTGTGAAGAGCCCTCTTTGTTGGGACCAAAATAACAAAGATCTTTACCAGAAAACACTTAATGATAAAATACTTTGCCTCCCTAAAGGAATTGGATCAACAACAGGCGGAATGTTCCTGCAATGTGCGGCAGATAACGGAATTGCTCCGCTTGCAATGTTATATTCCGAGCATGTAGATTCTGTTTCTGTAGCGGGTATAATTATTTCAGATGTGTGGAATGATAAGAAAATCATTACTGTTGATGAATTAGGAGATGAATTTTTAAGTATGGTTCAAGATGGTGATAAAATTACAATCGAAGAAGATGGTACAGTTATTGTTGAATAAAAAGGAGTATGCTTGTTATGGGAACAGTAATCAGAAAAAAATATTGTGTTAATGGAGAATGGCTGGAGTCCAAAACAGATAAATGGATGGAGGTGACTAATTCAAGTACAGGTGAAATAATGGCAGAGGTTCCTTGCTGCACAAAGGAAGAAGTTGAATCAGCTATTGACGCAGCACAGGAAGCTTTCCCGGAGTGGTCACAATTATCATTAAGTAAACGTACGCAGTTAATGTTTAACTGGCGGAATATTTTAGTTGCTCATCTTGACGAACTGACACTATTATGCTCGAAAGAGCTGGGGAAAAATCTGGATGAGGCTAAAGGTGATATTCTTAAGGCAATTGAGCCAACAGAGCATGCATGCAGTCTTCCGACATTGATTCAAGGAGATGCAGCACTTCAGGTTACTTCTGGATTTGATACTGCAACTTACAGAATGCCTTTAGGTGTTGTAGCAGGTATCGTTCCCTTTAACTTTCCTGCAATGATTCCTTGGGGCTGGATTGTTCCGATGGCTATCGCAACTGGTAATACGGTTGTCTTAAAAGCTGCAAGCCAGACACCATTGACATCTATGCGTATTATGGAACTCTTTTACGAAGAAGGAGGGTTCCCTAAAGGCATTGTTAATTTAGTTACATGCAGCAGGAGAGAATCGGAGATTTTCCTGACTGATAGTCGTATTAAAGCAGTGACTTTTGTAGGTACTACTGATACCGGTAAATATATCTATTCTGTTGCAGCAGCAAACGGAAAGCGGGTTCAGGCTCAGACGGAAGCAAAAAACCACGCTCTGGTTTTAGAAGATGCTGATTTGGAAAGTGCTGTGAATGCAATTATCAATTCAACTTATGGTTGTGCGGGTATGCGTTGTATGGCGCTCCCTGTTGTCGTTGTTCAGGAAAGCATTGCAGATAAACTGGTAAATATGTTGAAAGAAAAAGCACAAAAATTAGTCGTTGGTTGTGCTTATTCACCCGAGACACAATTAGGCCCGGTAGTTTCTGCAACTCATAAAAAACGTGTATGTGACTGGATTCAAAGAGGCATCGATGAAGGTGCAGAATTGGTATTAGATGGCCGTGATATTGTTGTTCCGGGATATGAGAATGGTTTTTTTGTTGGACCAACAATATTGGATCATATAAAACCAGGTATGACTGTTGGAGACCGCGAGATTTTTGGACCAGTGACACTTATTAAACGTGTAAATAATTTTGAAGAAGGATTGGCAATCATGAATAACAATCCTTTTGCAAATGGTTCCGTTATTTTTACTCAGAATGGATATTATGCTCGACAGTTTGAACTTTTAACAGATGGAGGTATGGTCGGTATTAATGTTGGAATACCTGTTCCGTCGGCCTATTTCCCATTTTCCGGGAACAAAGCATCGTTCTTTGGTGATCTTCATGTTTTGGGAAAGGATGGCATTCGCTTTTATACACGAGCAAAAACAGTTACGAAACATTGGTATGATGAACATTCTCGTACTGCAGCAGTAAGTACATGGGAAGGTACAGTGGAACGAGATTGATATTAATCAGGAGCCAGTCAATGAGCAGGAAATATTGATTAAGGGGACTATGCATAAAAGTATCAGGTCAATAATCCGTCAAGAAGTGGAAAGTTGACCTGATACAAAGCAAAGACAAATTATTCATCTTTAAAGGAAGAAATATAATTTAAAATATTAAATAACAATTCCCTATCAGTATCGTTGATGCCTTTTAATAATTTGTTGTTTAGGATTGCAACTCGTTCTTTTATTGGATCTTCAAGGAGCTTTCCTGCCTCTGTTAACGAAACAATTATGGTTCGCTGGTTTTCCTGGTTGATAATACGATTAATAAAGCCCTTTTTCTGCAGTTTATCTAAAACTCCGGAAAGGGTAGGAAGTTCTAATTTAAGCTGTGAGGCAAGAAACGATGGAGTTTGGTCACCACAGGTCCATAAAATTTCCAAAACAGCAGACTGACCAGGTGTTACATTAAATTCTTCAAGACCTTTGGAAAAGACGGCATGAGTTCTTCGTTGTGCATTTGTTAGAAGATAATTAATACAGGATTCGAAACTTAGTGTGTTTATAGAATTATTATGATCACCTGATGGTTTTCTTTCTGGCATTGATTGACATACTCCTTCATTCGTTTTTTCTATTTTGGAATATTTTTTATTAATACAAATATATTATTTATTATATTTCATAAAAAAATAACAGTCAAACAATACTATTATAACTTTTTCATATTTGTTGAATTATAAAATGAATTGTTGATTTTCGCACAATGTAAAACATCACAAGGAGGAAATAATTATGAATTTTGAATTATTTGAAGAGCAAAAAACTATTCAAGAAACCGTCAGAAAATTTTCTGAAGAAAAGTTGTTACCGGGCATTCTGGAAAGAGACGCTGTATCCGAATTTCCAAGTGAGTTATATAGTGAAATGGGCAAAATGGGACTTATTGGACTTCCCTACCCGGTGGAGTTTGGAGGATCAGGCAAGGATTATCTTTCTTATATTCTTGCTGTAGAAGAAATATCGAAAATTGATGCATCTTTAGGTATCTCTTACTCAGTAGCAACTTCTCTTTATTGCGGAAGTTTAATGAATTCGGATGCAACCGAGGCGCAGAAAAAACGTTTTCTTACTCCGGTAGCCAGTGGTAAGTCATTAGGTTCGTTTGGACTTACAGAGCATACGGCAGGTTCTGATGTTGCAGGTGCAAAGACATTTGCAGTAAAAGACGGGGATTCTTATGTTATCAATGGATCCAAGTGCTTCATCACTAATGGCCCCTTATCTGATTATTTTGCAGTTTACGCTCTTACAGATGCTGAACTGGGACCGAAAAGTATGGCATGCTTTATAGTTGAAAAAGGTACCCCTGGCTTTGTTATCGGACCTCGCCATAATACAATGGGCCTCAGAAGCGCTATGGTTAGTGAATTATATTTTAATGACTGCAGAGTTCCAATTGAAAATATGATTGCCGAACCCGGGAAGGGTTTCGCACTTGCTATGAAGACTCTTGATGGTGGAAGAATCGGAGTTGGAGCCCAGGGGCTTGGAATTGCCGAAGGTGCTTTTGAAATTACACGTAAATATTTAATGGAACGTCAGCAGTTTGGAAAACCGTTATGCAAGAATCAACATCTTTCATTCAGAATGGCTGAGCTTCAGGTGGAAATTGAAAAATCAAGATATATTCTTTATAAAGCTGCCTTAGATAAACAAGAAGGAAGAAAGTATACCATACCTGCAGCAATGGCTAAATTCACATGTACAGATACTGCTATGAAAGTAACTACAGATGCTGTTCAATTGTTGGGCGGAAATGGTTTTATGAAAGAGTATCATGTAGAAAGAATGATGCGTGATGCAAAAATTACACAGATATATGAAGGAACTAACGAAATACAGAAAATGATTATAACCGGACCACTGTTTAAATAATACGAGGTAGAATAATGGTAGATTACTATGTAGAAAATCATTTATGTTTCATTACGATGAATTGCCCGGAAAGACGTAATGCACTGGGAGAAACTATGCTTATTGAGTTAGCAGAGGCATGGACTAAGTTCTGTGATGATGACGATGCATGGCTTGCTATTTTAACAGGTGCAGGTAAAGTTTTCAGTTCAGGAGCGGATAAATCTTTTTTTGCCAGAGCACTGGAAGGTGAAGAGTTCAATAATATGTTTCTCGGTCTTGTAAATAAAAACCCTTTAATGACAGGAAATGTTTATAAACCGACTATAATGGCTATAAATGGTCCGGCTATAGGTGGCGGTGCTGATTTAGCATTAAGAGGAGATTTTCGTATATGTTCAGAAGATGCCTTCATCCTTTTCCCTGAATCTGCATTAGGAAATGTATTGCTTTTCTGGGAAGATATCCCAGCACCGATTGCCAAGGAGATGGTCTGCGGGTTCCCAATCGATGCAAAGAGAGGATATGAAGTAGGACTGTTTAATCGTGTTGTGTCAAAAGATAAAGTATTGGAAACTGCAATCGAATTTGCAAACCAGCTGCTTGAAAAGCCGCCCCTTACAATAAGAAGAAATATTGAGATAATGAATGATTTATTCAAAATGCACGCACCAATGCAGAGAAAAGTATTAATGGATTATTGTGCACAGGTAAGCAATGCCCTTGCCGTAACCGAAGACAGCAAAAATGCTATGACTGCATTTCTGGACAAGAGTAAACCAGTTTTTAAAGCAAAATGAGATTTAGTATATTAATATGGTTGCCTGCATTTCTTCGCTGATGCTTAGGGAGGATTGTGTTATATGAAGTTACTTGAGAATATTACAATAATTGATATGACCACATATGCTGCAGGCCCATCTGCAACCAGAATTTTGGCAGATATGGGTGCAACAGTTATTAAAATTGAGCCAATAAAGGGTGAGGCATTCAGAGTTTGGGGAAGAACAAACAAAATGCCTGTAGATATTGATGAAAATCCGGCATTTGAAATGGACAATGTCAATAAACTTGGTATTGCCTTAGATATGAAATCTCCTGAGGGACAGGAAATTTTGTATAAACTTCTTGAAAAGGCAGATGCTTTTTGCTCAAACTATCGCCTGAAGGCCTTGGAAAGACTAGGACTGACTTATGAAACTATTCATGAAAAATTTCCTAAACTTGTTTATGGTTTCTGTAGTGGATATGGTTCAAAAGGTCCGAAAGCACAGGCTCCTGGATTTGATTACGTTGCATATTGGGCCCGGGGTGGAATTATGGAAGCAACCGGAGAACTGGGCGGAAATCCAGCGCAGATTGTGCCTGCAGGCGGAGATCAAGCTACAGGTGTTATTTTGGCAGGTGCTATTTGTGCTGCTTTATTATGTGCGAAAAATACGGGAATAGGAGAGAAGGTTGAGGTGTCTCTTTATCAGAGCGCTATCTGGTTAAATAGTTTGAACCTCCTTAAATCCTATTATGGTGCAGGAGGAAGAGAATCCAGATTAAAACCATCTGTCCCGTTGTTGAATAGTTATATGTGTAAAGATGGCAGATGGATTTCAATCGCTATTCTTGAACATGAACGATATTGGAGACCCTTTTGTTCAGCAATTGGAAGAGAAGATTTATTTGAAGATGAAAGGTTTTCAACATTAAAAGCAGCACAGAAAAACAGTGAAGAATTGACCAGAATAGTCGATGCTGTTATGTTAACAAGGACTATTGATGAATGGGAAAAAATTTTCAATAATAATGATATTGCCAGTCAAAGATTGTTGACTTCTGAAGAAATCAATGAAGATGAGCAAGCCCTTAGCAATGATTATCTTAGACCGTTTACATTCAGAAATGGGAATACAATTAATATGACTACCGCACCATTTAAGGTTACTTCACAGGAACTGACAACAATCAAATATGCACCTCGTATTGGAGAGAATACTGTTGAAATTATGAAAAAGGCGGGATATTCTGATAAAGAAATAAAGGTTTTAAAAGAAAAAGGGATAATAGAAATATTTGAATCATAATGTTTATTCGTGAACCAAATCACGCGTGAGCGTGATTTGGTTCAAATGAGCAGTATGGTTAGGATATGGAATGCCAGGATTTCTATAAGAATCTTGCAGCAGGTTGGAAGATTAATGTGATGTATTACAATTACACAAATACACTAAATGAAATCTGTAACAGCAAAAGAATTGGCCGTAATTATATATACAATTATTCAGAATAAAAACTACGATTATAGTAATAATTTTGTCATATCATTAGGCAGAGGTTCAATACGACATTTTGAAAAAGCTTACGAACTTGCAAATGATCTAAAAAAAATACTGCAGTGTGGTAGAATCAGAGCATCCCGGGCATTAATAGCTTCTGGATTCATGGAAATGAGAGATCTTGTAGGTATTTCCGGAGAAAAAATCGAATCAAAAATATATTTGGCTATAGGAATCTCGGGATCAATTCAACATCAGGCGGGACTGAAAAATGCAGATATGATTATTGCAATTAATATAGATAAAGAAGCACCGATTTTCAGGGCCGCAGAATATGGAATATATGGGGACTTATTTGAAGTATTGCCATCTCTCTTAAAGGAACTTCATACCATTTGCAAACAAGATTCTTTATGACTATGGTGAAAAGTATCTATAATTGGGTGATCTACGCAATAATTGCCTCATGCTATCCCTGTGCGGATCTAGAAAACAGGGATAGCAGATAGTGCTTTTTCCATATATAGTCCAATTTTCGAAGTAAGAGAGAGACCAAACTGGACCGTGCATGAAATAACTGTAAATCCGTATCCCTGTTTTATTTTTGAAAAGTGGGATAGTAAATGACGGTTTCTTGAAATATGGTCCAACATGAAGGCTTTGAGAGGGCTTGAATTGGACTACATATGAAAATATGTGGAAATTGTATCCCTGTTTTCGTAAAAATGACAGGGATAGTAAATGGCAGTTATTTACTGGATGGTCCAATGATTTGATTGCAAACATCAAGCGCTTTTTCATAATGGCCTCAAATGTGGGCGAGGCAGCAAATGTGGATGAGGAAGCAGATGGTACGAATAGTCCGGATTCCGCCTGTCACCATTCTTGACAGTCTCGTCCGGCAGGTGATAGAATTCGCATATCTGAAAACAGAATAAAAACAAGTGTACAGGTGTCTGATCTGTGAAAGTCAGGTGAAAAGGGAATCCGGTGGGAATCCGGAACGATGCAGTCACTGTGTAAGGGAGCCGTGTTTGGGCAGTTTCCGGAGCGATCCGGGCTGCAGCCACTGGAAATGGGAAGGCAGATACGGTAATGATCAAAGTCAGGAGACCTGCCTGTATATGGAATCTCGAATCTGCTGTCTACGGATTGACCTTCCGGTATAACTGTTTTTGTTATGCAATTACCTGTACAGGACGTATGCCGCAGCAATGCGGCATTTTTTGTCTTCAGAAATACAAAGAGAAAAGAGCGTGCATGATGAAGAAATTATTGACAACAATGATGATTCTGGGAATGCTGACCAGCCTTCTGACAGCAGGCACCTGGGCATCCGAAGAACCGGAGAAACCGGAAACTGCTGATACGCAGGCAGAAGCCGCAGTACTGGAGGCTGCCCCGGACGATGGTACCTATACGGTGGAAGTTACGATGGAAGGCGGCTCCGGAAAAGCCTCCATCCAGTCTCCGGCAAAGATCCTGGTAAAGGATGGACAGATGAGTGCTGTCATCGTATGGAGCAGTGACAAGTACGATTACATGATCGTGGACGGTGTGCAGTATGATCCGGTTACCACGGAAGGCGGATCCACATTTGAGATTCCGGTGGCGGGACTGGAAGAGCCGCTGCCCGTGATCGGCGACACCACGGCGATGAGCCAGCCCCATGAAATCGAATATACCTTCACCTTTGATCCCGCCAGCCTTACGCCTCTGGCAGCCGTCCTGGAAGATGGAGTCTATACAGCGGAATTTACCACGGACAGTTCCATGTTCCATGTAAATGAAGCCAATGAAGGAAAAGGTGTCCTGACTGTCAAAGACGGGGAGATGACGATCCATGTCAGTCTGGTATCCAAAAAGATCGTGAATCTTTACCCCGGCCTGGCAGCAGATGCGGAGAAGGAAGGAGCAGAGCTTCTTGAGCCTACCGTGGATACCGTGACCTACAGCGATGGCTACACGGAAGAGGTTTATGGATTTGATGTTCCGGTTCCTGCGCTGGATGAGGAATTCAACCTGGCCAACCTTGGAACCAAGGGAGAATGGTATGACCACAAAGTCAGTGTTTCCAATCCGGAACCGATGGAATAATACCGATGGAAGAATTATGAAAAAGGGAATTCTGTTAAGTATCTCACTATTTCTGGTAATTACAGCAGTGTCCGGCTGCGGCATTCCAAATGCCCGGCCGGACACTGCTGCGACGCAGGCCCCTGCCATGGAAGCCGTGACGGAACAGACGGAATCTGTGCCTGGGGAAAAAGTAGTGCCGGAATATGAATCCGCGCCAGGGGAAGAATCCATGCCAGGGAATGAGGCTATGGCCTCTGAACCCCCTGCGCAAGCCACGGACTGGGAGGAGATGGAGCCGGAACGGACGATGGAGCTTCAGTTCGCAAACCAGTTTTCCGTGGATTATTATCCGGGGGGATATAAAAAGATCACGATCACGGATGATCAGCGGTTCCTTCTGATTCCGGAAGGATCGGCCGTCCCGACCAATCTGGAGGAGGGACTGGTCTGCCTGCAGCAGCCGCTGAATCAGATTTATCTGGTGGCGACCGCCGCCATGGACTATTTCGTACAGCTTCAGAGCGTCGACAGGATCACGCTCAGCAGCCAGAAAGAAAGCGGCTGGTACCTGGATCCCGCCAGAGAAGCCATGGAATCCGGACAGATGCTGTATGCGGGGAAATACTCAACCCCGGATTACGAGCTGATTGTTTCGGAAGGCTGTGATCTGGCCATTGAGAATACCATGATCTACCACACCCCGGAAGTGCTGGAACAGCTGGATAAGCTGGGGATCCCTGCAATGGTGGAAAAGTCCAGTTATGAAACCAACCCGCTGGGGAGAATGGAATGGCTGAAGTTCTACGCGGCGCTGCTGGACCAGGAAGAGACGGCGGAGACTTATTTTGACGAGCTTACCCGGGAACTTCAGACGGTGATCGATCAGGAACCGACGGACCTGAAGGTCGCGTTCTTCTACATCAATTCCCAGGGGGCTGTGAATGTCCGGAAATCCGGGGACTATGTCGCAAAATCCATAGAACTGGCCGGCGGGCAGTATGTTTCCTTTGATGAGTCGGAAGAAGAAAATGCCCTTTCCACCATGACGATCCAGATGGAAACCTTCTATTCGGGAGCCCGGGATGCGGACATCCTGATCTATAACAGCACCATTGACGGGGAACTGCAGACCATGGATCAGCTGCTGCAGAAAAGCTCTCTGCTGGCGGATTTTAAGGCCGTACAGGCGGGAAATGTCTGGTGCATCGAGAAGAACTTTTATCAGGAATCCCTGGAGCTGGGCAACATGATCCTGGATATAAACCGGATCCTGACAGATCAGGATACAGAGGAAGCGTCTCTGCATTTTCTTCATAAGCTGAAATAATCAGGAACCAAAGTTGCGGATGCAAAGCAAACGAAGCGGGGGAGAATTACATTGAAACAGAAAACAGGAATAAGGATCGGAGGCGGGTTTATACTGCTTCTTGTTTTACTGATCGGCCTTCTGATCTGGAATATCAATGCGGGTTCGGTGCAGCTGTCTGTAGGAGAGATCTTCCGGATTCTGTTCGGAGGCGGGGCGGATGATACCGCCAACAGAGTGATCTGGTCCATACGGCTTCCCCGGATCATCTCCGCGCTGATCCTCGGCGGATCCCTGTCCGTATCCGGGTTTTTACTGCAGACCTTTTTCCATAACCCGATTGCGGGACCCTTTGTTCTGGGGATTTCCTCCGGAGCAAAACTGACGGTCTCCCTGTGCATGATCTTCCTGCTCAGCCGAGGAATGGTCTCTTCTTCCGGTACCCTGATTGCAGCTGCTTTTGTGGGAGCCATGATCTCCATGGGATTTGTGCTCCTGATCTCCCAGAAAGTGAAGAGAATGAGTCTGCTGGTGGTCTGCGGCGTCATGATCGGTTATATCTGTTCCGCACTGACGGACTTTATCGTGACCTTTGCGGATGATTCCAACATCGTAAATCTTCACAACTGGTCAATGGGATCCTTCTCCGGGATCAGCTGGGAAAATGTTGCCACCATGGCCATCTTCTGCGGGGGAGCTCTGATCCTGAGCTTCTTCCTTTCCAAACCCATCAGCGCCTACCAGTTAGGTGAGGTCTACGCCCAGAATATGGGGGTGAATATCCGGCTGTTCCGTACCGTTCTGATCCTGCTTTCCAGCATTCTGTCCGCCTGTGTGACAGCCTTTGCCGGGCCCGTTTCCTTTGTGGGAATCGCAGTCCCCCATCTGATGAAGACTCTGTTCGGAACCGCTAAACCGATCGTTCTGATCCCGGCCTGTTTTCTGGGAGGCGGAGTCTTCTGCCTGTTCTGCGACCTGATCGCCCGGACGGCATTTGCTCCGACGGAGGTCAGTATCAGCTCCGTGACCGCGGTGTTCGGAGCTCCGATTGTCATCTATATGATGATCCGGAGAAGAACGGGAGGTGCCCAGTGATGACCAGGACGGGAAAGGAAGACGAATATTATATTAAGACACAGAATCTGTCTGTGGGATATGACGGAAAAGCCCTGATCGAAGAGGTGAACTTCAGTGTAAAGCGGGGGGAAGTGCTGACACTCATCGGCCCCAACGGATCCGGAAAATCCACGATCCTGAAGACGATTGTCGGACAGCTGAAGCGGATCGCCGGCGTGGTGCTTCTGGAGGGCGGAGATATCCGGGAACGGACCCGCAACGAGATCGCGAAAAAGATGGCGATCCTGATGACGGAACGGCTGCAGCCGGAGCTCATGACCTGCCGGGATATGGTCAGTACCGGCCGTTACCCTTATACCGGACATCTGGGACTGTTAAGCGAAGAAGATAAAAAGATCGTGGAGGATGCCCTCCGGCAGGTGGACGGACTTGAGATCGCGGAACGTCCCTTCACGGCCATCAGCGACGGCCAGCGGCAGAGAATATTGCTGGCCAGAGCCCTGAGCCAGCAGCCG
Organism: Parasporobacterium sp.; assembly: GCA_017459985.1. GTDB lineage: Bacteria > Bacillota > Clostridia > Lachnospirales > Lachnospiraceae > RGIG5612. The sequence continues at coordinate 69,838 of JAFUBX010000036.1, read as the reverse complement.
GAGATCATTATCCTGGACGAGCCCACCTCCTTTCTGGATATCCGGTATAAGCTGGAGCTGCTGTCGATCCTGAAAAAAATGGTGCGGGAGAAGAATCTGGCGGTCATTATGTCTCTGCATGAACTGGATCTTGCCGAAAGAGTTTCGGATCTCGTGGTCTGTGTGAACGGCGACCGGATCGATAAAGTGGGGCCTCCGGAAGAAATCTTCACCAGCGATTATATTGCCCGGCTGTATCATATGGAGCCGGGGCGGTATGATCCTTGTTTTGATACCCTGGAATTTGTACCCCGGTAAGGACCGGGAAGGCGGACCTTCGGAAAGGGCAGAAAAAGGAGATATGATGGGGGAGAAAAAGCAGATACCGAGAATTGTGATCGCGGGTACGAACAGCGGCTGCGGCAAGACAACGCTTGTCTGCGCCCTGCTGCAGGCGTTTGCGGACCGGGGACTTAAGACCGGAGCCTTCAAATGCGGCCCGGATTATATCGATCCCATGTTTCACAGCCGGATCATTGGAGCGGAAAGCTGCAATCTGGATTCTTTCTTCTTCGGAACAGAAACACTGAATTACCTCCTGGCCTTACATGGGGAGGCGCAGGATATCAATGTGATCGAAGGAGTGATGGGATTTTATGACGGCATCGCGGCAGAAGGATTTGCCGCCAGCACCTATGAGATCTCGCAGCTTACCAGGAGCCCGGTGATCCTGGCAGTTAATGCCAGAGGCGCCTCCGCCTCCGTTCTGGCAGTGATCCACGGATTTCTGACCTTCTGCCCGGACAACCGGATCACAGGGGTGATTCTGAACCAATGCACGGAAATGACATACCGGATGCTGAAGGCACAGATCCTGGAATATTTTCAGGGCAGGATCGAACCCCTGGGCTATCTGCCGGTGATGAAGGACTGCTCCTTAGAGAGCCGGCACCTGGGACTGGTTACCGCGCAGGAAGTACAGGATCTGAAAGAAAAGCTCCGGCTGTTATCTGCCCAGGCGGAAAAGTCACTGGATATGGACCGTCTGATGCAGATCGCCTCCCGGGCGGAGGAACTGTCCATAGAGCCGCCGGTCCTTCCCGGATGTGAGGAACCTCTGCGGATCGCCGTTGCCCGGGACCGGGCGTTCTGCTTTTATTATGAAGACAATCTGGAACTTCTTGCCTCGATGGGAGTCCGGATCATACCCTTCAGTCCCCTGAAGGATCCGGCTCTGCCGGAGGAGATTCACGGTCTGTACCTGGGAGGAGGATATCCGGAATTATACGCCGGGGAGCTTTCGGCAAATGAATCCATGAGAGATTCGGTAAAGAAGGCTCTGGAAAGGGGACTTCCCTGCATAGCGGAATGCGGGGGCTTCATGTATCTGACCCAGGCGATTTCATCCGGGCAGGAATCCGCGCGGATGGTTGGAGCCGTTCCGGGAACATGCTATAATACACAGAAACTGCAGAGGTTCGGCTATGTGACCCTGAAAGCCCGGAAAGACAATCTGCTCTGCCGGAAGGGGGAAGAGATCAGAGCCCACGAATTCCATTACTGGGACTGTGAAGATGCCGGAGATGGATTTGAAGCAGTCAAGCCATCGGGACGGAGCTGGAAGTGCGTCCATGCAGCGGATCGGCTGTATGCGGGATTTCCGCATTTCCATTTTTATGCCAATCCTTCCTTCGCGCAGCGTTTTCTTAAGGCCTGCTGCCGGTACAAAGCGGAACAGAACGAAGAGAAAAGGGAACAGTCATGATAGAAAAGATCAAACCAATGGAGATCGAAAAACGCAGCTTTGAGATCATTACCCAGATCCTGGGAGAGCGGCAGCTGGATCCGGAAAATGAAGCGGTGATCAAACGGGCCATTCATACCACGGCGGATTTTGATTACGCGGATAATCTGGTGTTTTCAGAGCACGCGGTTTCAAAGGGGATCCGGGCACTGAAGGAAGGCTGCGATATCGTCACGGATACCCAGATGGCAAAAGCGGGGATCAATAAACAGATTCTGGGATCCCTGGGCGGTGAGGTCCACTGTTTTATGTCGGATCCCGACGTGGCTGCGGAAGCGAAGGAACGGGGAATCACCCGGGCGATCGTATCAATGGAAAAGGCGGCGCTGCTTCCAAAGCCCTGTATCTTTGCCATTGGCAACGCGCCGACGGCTCTGATTTCTCTGAAAGAGATGATCGACAGGGAAAAGATATGTCCGGCACTGATCATCGGTGTGCCGGTGGGATTTGTGAATGTGGTGGAGAGCAAGGAACTGATCATGGAAACGGAGGTTCCTTATATCGTAGCCCGGGGAAGAAAGGGCGGAAGCAATGTGGCGGCAGCGATCTGCAATGCCATGCTTTACCAGATCCGGCGGTAGGAAAAGGGTCGGAAGGTCTTATGGAAAAATACGTAGTCAAGGACGGGAAAACACTGAAACTGGGATATACCACCGGTTCCTGCGCGGCAGCTGCGGCGAAAGCGGCGGCCTGGATGCTGTTTTCCGGGATCCGTAAGGACCATGTTCGTCTCATGACGCCGGCGGGGATCGAACTCGATCTGGCGGTCTGCAATATCGAACTGGGTCAGGACCAGGTCAGCTGTTCTGTCGAAAAGGACAGCGGCGATGACCCGGATATTACGAAAGGAACCCATATATTTGCCCGGGTTTTCCGCAGAACCGGAGAAACGGGAATGCCGGCGATTGATCCGGAGTCAAAGATCCGGATCGACGGAGGATATGGAATCGGAAGGGTTACAAAAAAGGGACTGGATCAGCCGGTAGGAGCGGCTGCCATCAACTCCGTTCCCCGGAGGATGATCCGGGAAAATGTGGAGGAGGTCTGCCGGATCTTTGACTATCAGGGATCCCTGACGGTGATCATCTCGGCTCCGGAAGGACCGGAACTGGCAAAGAAAACCTTCAATCCCAGGCTGGGAATCGAAGGGGGAATCTCGATCCTGGGGACGACCGGGATCGTGGAACCGATGAGCGAACAGTCTCTGGTGGAGACGATCCATGTGGAGCTGCGGCAGCGCAGGGCGGAAGGTGCGGAATATGTGCTGCTGACGCCGGGCAATTACGGGGAAGAATATATCCGGGAACATATACCGGTAGATCCCTCCCGGGCGGTCATGACCTCGAACTTTATCGGGGACAGCCTTCAGATGTGCACGGAACTGGGGTTTAAAGGGGCGCTCCTGGTGGGACATATCGGTAAACTGGTCAAGATCGCGGGCGGGATCCTCAACACCCACTCCCGGTACGGAGACTGCAGACTGGAGATTCTGGCAGCCCATGCGGCTTCGCACGGACTTACACCTTCACGGGTGAGGGAGATGCTGGACTGTGCAACCTGTGATGACGCCCTCCGGATCCTTCAGGAAGAAGGAACTGCCGGACAGGATCTGCAGAAACAGACCCTCAGAAGTATTCAGGAACGGATCCGGTTTATCATGGATCAGAAGGTGCATCAGGAAATGGAGACGGGAATCGTGATGTTCTCAAGAGTGTACGGATGGCTGTGTGAAACGGAGAATGCAGCTGCGCTTCTTGAGAAGATCCGGTAGTCCGGGAAAAAGGAGAGAAAGTATGGTACATTTTGTCGGAGCCGGAAGCGGAAGCGCCGATCTGATCACAGTCCGGGGCGCCCGGCTGCTGGGAGAGGCCGATGTGGTCATTTATGCGGGATCGCTGGTGAATCCGCAGCTTTTGTCCTACACAAAGGAAAACTGCCGGATCTATAACAGCGCGGAAATGACCCTGGAGCAGGTGGTGGAAACCATCAGGCAGGCGGAGGAGGAAGATCTTATGACGGTCCGTCTTCATACCGGAGATTCCAGCATCTACGGCGCGGTACGGGAGCAGTTCGATCAGCTGGAACAGCTGGGAATCGAATATGACGTATGTCCCGGAGTCAGCTCCTTCTGCGGAGCCGCAGCTTCCCTGCGGGCGGAATATACCCTGCCGGATGTGAGCCAGACCGTGATTATTACCCGGGAGGCCGGAAAGACACCGGTGCCGGAAAAAGAATCCATCCGGTCGCTGGCGGCCCATCAATCCACCATGATCTTATTTCTCAGCACGTCTTTGACAAAGAAACTGCAGGAAGATCTGCTGGAGGGGGGATATCCCCCGGAGACGCCCGCTGCCGTTGTTTACAAGGCCACCTGGCCGGAGGAGAAGATCTTTCGCTGCAGTGTAGGGACGCTGCATGAGACGGTAACGGTAAATCATCTGACCAAAACATCCCTGATCATTGTCGGAGGATGTCTCGGAGCAGACTATGATCGTTCTTTACTGTACCACCCCGCATTTACGACGGAATTCAGAGAAGGCAGCTCCAACCAATGAGAGAAGAACCTTTGAAAATCGCAATCATTGCCTTCAGCAGGCAGGGGATCCGGACAGCACAAAAAGCGGCCGGGTGCTTTGCGGCCAGCCAGGTCCGGTGTTTTACGATCCGCCGGTTTGTGCAGGAGTTTCCGGAGTTTGCCGGGATTCCGGATCCGGCGGGAGAGTTCTACCGGGAGCAGTTTGAGTGGGCGGATCTGATGATCTTTGTCTGCGCCCTGGGGATCACAGTCAGAAAGATCGCTCCCTGGGTGAAGGATAAACGTACGGATCCGGCAGTGGTCAGCATGGATGAGCGGGGGGAATTTGCCATCGCGGTTCTTTCCGGCCATATTGGCGGGGCAAACCGGTACGCGCAGCAGATTGCCGAAAAGCTCGGAGGAAAGGCGGTGATCACCACGGCGACGGATATCAATCACCGGTTCTCCGTGGATGCCTGGGCCGTTTCCCGGGGAATGCATATCGATGATATGAAAATCGCAAAGGAGATCTCCGCAGCGATCCTGGAAAGGGATCTTCCGATCCGGTGCGATCTTCCGGTGGATTCCGGATATCCGCAGGGGACCATTCCCTGCAGCTTAACAAGGCCGGAGGCCGGGATCCTGATCAGCTGGAAAGTCGAAGAGCCCTTCTCTCCGACCCTGCGGCTGATCCCGAAGGTAGTGCATCTGGGGATCGGATGCAGGAAAGGGGTCAGTGCCGATAGAATCGAACAAAGCGTCAGCAAGGTGCTGGCGGAACATGCCATCGACCCCCGGGCCGTGAAGGGCGTCTGGACTATCGATCTGAAGGCGGAAGAAGAAGGACTGAAGGAGTTGTGCCGGACCCGCAACTGGCCGCTGCGGGTATGCTCTGCGGAAGAGCTGAAACAGGTGCCGGGGGATTTTTCGGCTTCAGAATTTGTTCAAAGCGTTACCGGCGTGGACAATGTCTGCGAACGGGCAGCCCTGATTGATGCGGACCGTCTGATTGTCAGAAAAACCGCGGCGGATCAGGTGACGGTGGCGGCAGCTGTCCGTCTGGATCCCGTTAGTTTTGATCCGGACCCCGGATTCCGGGAAAAGATCTGATTTCATAAGGGAGAAAAAGAAATGGGAAAAGTGGTTGTTACGGGGATCGGACCCGGCAATTATGAAAATATGACTATCCGGGCAGACCGTGCCCTGAAGGCCTGCGAAGTGATCGTCGGCTATCATGTGTATGTGGATCTCGTGAAGGATCTTTATCCGGACAAGGAATTTCTGACCACGCCGATGACAAAGGAAGCGGACCGCTGCCGGATGGCAATCGAAGAAGCAGATAAAGGGAAGAATGTGGCCCTGATCTGTTCCGGCGACAGCGGTATCTACGGCATGGCCGCCCTGGTTTATGAGATCCGGGGAGACCGGACGGAACCTCAGATCGAAGTGATTCCCGGCCTGACGGCAGCCTGCAGCGGTGCGGCGGTGCTGGGAGCTCCGCTGACCCATGATTTTGCCGTGATCAGCCTGAGCGACCGCCTTACCGACTGGGAAACGATCCGGTGCAGACTGGAAGCTGCCGCATTGTCCGATCTTTCGATTGTGCTTTATAATCCGGCCAGCAAAGGGCGGCCGGAGCATCTGAGAAATGCCTGTGATATTCTGCTGGAGTATCTTCCCTGGGACCGTATCTGCGGGATCGTCCGGAATATCGGCAGGGAGGGACAGAGCAGCCGGATCTTATCCCTGAAAGAGCTGGGGAAGGCGGAAGTGGATATGTTCTGTACAGTCTTCATCGGAAACAGTATGAGCAGGAAAATCGGGGATGAAATGGTAACTCCCAGAGGCTATCAGATATGAAGAAGATATGCATATTCGCCGGAACAACGGAAGGACGGATGCTGGCGGAATTCCTGCGGGGACAGCCGGTCAGCGCTGTGATCTGCGTTGCCACGGAATATGGCGGAGAACTGGTGAAAAGTGGAGGCAATCTCACGGTCCTCAGCGGACGGCTCCCTGTAGACCGGATGAAGGAGTTGTTTGACAGGGAAGCGTTTGACCTGGTGATCGATGCAACACATCCGTATGCCAGCTCCATTACCCGGAGTATCTGCGAGGTATGTGATTCCCGGAAAATCCGCCGGTTAAGGCTCCTCCGGGAAGAATCCGGCGCCGGCCAGGAGGCGGTCTTCGTCCGGGACGTGAAGGAAGCGGTTTCCTTTCTGAATCGTACCCGGGGAAATATCCTCCTTACCACAGGAAGCAAGGAGCTCCGGGAATTTCAGGAAATTACCGGATTTGCGGACCGGGTCTACGCCCGGGTGCTTCCCCTGGAATCTTCTCTGAGAAGCTGTGAAGAAGCCGGTCTGCAGGGCGCTCATATCATTGCCATGCAGGGACCGTTTTCGGAGGAATTGAATACGGCTATGCTCCGGCAGTTCCGGATCTCCTTTCTGGTAACCAAGGATGGGGGCAGTGCAGGAGGGTTTCCGGAGAAGGCAGAGGCTGCCCGGAAATCCGCAGTCCGGCTGGTGGTGATCGGGCGGCCGCTCAAAGAGACCGGATCCTCTTACCAGGAGGTCATTGATCTGTTATGCCGGGAATATGACTGCCGCCGGGTACCGGAGGTGGTGATTGCCGGCATCGGTCCCGGCAGCGAGGCACTGCTGACCGGAGAAGTCCGGGAAGCCATTGAAACCGCCCAGTGCCTGATCGGCGCCGGCCGGATGCTGAAAAGTGCGGGAAGAGAAGGACAGCCCGCTTTCGAGGCTATTGCGCCGGATGCGATCACGGACTATATCCGCACGCTGACCCAATACCGCCGGTTCACGGTGCTGATGTCCGGAGATACCGGATTTTTCAGCGGAACCAGAAAGCTGATCACCTGTCTGCAGCAGTCCGGTATGGACTGTCATACCACGGTTCTTCCCGGGATCAGCTCCCTGTCCTATCTGTGTGCCCGTCTGCAGGTCCCGTATGAGGAAGTACAGCCGGTGAGCCTTCACGGAAGGGAAGGAGACATTGCCGGAGAACTGAAACAGCATGACAGGCTGTTTGTTCTGGTGGGAGGATCGGATGGAATCAACCGGCTGTGCCGGTCCCTCATAGACGCCGGTTATGGGGATGTACGGCTTCATGTGGGAGAGCATCTGAGCTATGAGAATGAGAAGATCACAGAAGGCACCGCCCGGGAACTGGAGAAGGAATCCTTTGCTTCCCTGAGCGCGGCCCTGATCGAGAAAGCACCGCAAAATGAAGAGCTGTCTCAGCCGGGAAAGGCACCTTTGAAGGAATGCCGGGAAACGCCCTATGGCTTTGTTGTGACCCACGGCCTTCCGGACACGGCATTTCTGCGGGGGACCTCTGAAAAGGGGATCGTACCGATGACGAAGAGTGAAGTGCGGACCATCAGTATTTCCAAACTTCAGCTGACCGGAGATGCTCTGTGCTGGGATGTGGGAGCCGGAACCGGATCCGTCGCGATCGAGATCGCACGGCAGATCCCCGGAGGCTTTGTGTATGCGGTGGAGAAAAAACCGGAAGCGGCGGAACTGATCCGGTTCAATCAGGCGGCATTTGCCCTTCCGAATCTGACGGTGGTGGAAGGAACCGCGCCGGAGGCCCTTCGCAGCCTTCCTGCGCCGACCCATGTGTTTATCGGGGGGAGTTCCGGGGATCTGGAGCAGATCCTGGATCTGATCTATTCCAAAAATCCCGGGGCGACTGTAGTTGTCACAGCCATTACCCTGGAAACGATCGGGCAGATGAATGAATTGATCCATAAGATGAAAAAACGGGAACCGGAGGGATCGCTGGAAACAGAGATTCTGTCTGTAAATATTGCAGGGGACCGGCCGGCGGGGTCCTATCATCTGATGACGGCCCAGAACCCGGTATTCCTCTTTACGATCCGGAGGCGAAAAGGATGAAATGGTCTTTGCTGGCGATCCTGATCGGATTTCTGATCGATTGCATCTTTGGGGATCCCCGGAATCTTCCGCATCCGGTGGTGGGAATCGGGAAACTGATTTCTCTTCTGGAACGGCCGATCCGGAAGCGGTTTCCCAAAACTCCGAAGGGCGAGCGGCTGGGGGGATTTCTTCTGTGGCTGATCGTGGCGCTGGTATCTTTGCTGGTTCCGGGGGTGATCCTGTTTCTCTGTCAGAAGGTGACACCCTGGCTGAGGGTTTTCGCGGAGAGTCTCATGTGCTGGCAGATCCTTGCGGCGAAATCGCTGAAGCAGGAAAGCATGAAGGTGTTCGACGCCCTGAGAAAACAGGATCTGGAAGGCGCCAGATATGCGGTTTCCATGATCGTGGGAAGGGATACGGCGCGGCTGGATGAGGCGGGAGTGACTCGGGCCGCGGTGGAGACCGTTGCGGAAAATACATCGGATGGAGTGATCGCGCCGCTTTTTTATCTGGTGATACTGGGAGCTCCCTTCGGATTCCTTTATAAAGCGGTGAATACCATGGATTCCATGCTGGGCTATACGGATCCGCCCTATACCTTTTTCGGAACATTTCCCGCCCGGGCGGATGATGTGATGAATTTCATTCCCGCCCGATTATCTGCGCTTCTGATGCTCCTTTCCGGAGCGCTTTTGAAGCTGGATGTGAAAAACGGATGGAGGATTTTCTGCCGGGACCGGTATAAGCATGCGAGCCCGAATTCCGCCCAGACGGAATCGGTCTGCGCGGGGCTTTTAGGAGTACGTCTGGCGGGAGACGCCTGGTATCACGGAAACCTTCACCGAAAGCCCTTTATCGGAGAACCCCTCCGCCGGATCCGGGCGGAGGATATTCCCTTAAGCTGCCGGCTGATGTATTTGACCGCAGTTCTGGCTCTGGTGATTTTTACTGCAGTCAGGGCGGTTACCCTTTTGCTGTGACAGGACAGGATTTTCATACAGGAAGAATCAATGTTATATCAGAAAAACAATCTACACGGCGGAGACAGTTATCAGGAATTCATTGATCTGGATTATTCGGTCAACCTGAATCCCTACGGACTTTCGCCGGCCGTCCGGAAAGCGGCGGCAGAGGCGCTTGAGTCGGCCTGCGCGTATCCGGATCCCTTCTGCAGAGATCTGGTGGCGGCGATCGCCGCCCGGGAGCAGGTTCCGGAAACACAGATCCTCTGCGGAAACGGAGCGGCGGAACTGATCTACTCCTTCTGCAGTGCCCTGAACCGGCTGGAACGGTCCCGGGGCAGCGTAGGGACTGCAGCAGCTTCCCGCACCGGCCCGGATTCTTCGTCCGGAACCCTGTCCGGTACCCGGAAGGCGGTGATTCCCGCGCCGACCTTTGCAGAATATGAACTGGGACTGAAGAATGCAGGCTTTGGCGTCTGCCGGTATTTTCTGGACCGCAGGCAGGGATTTCTCCCTGACGAAGGAATTCTGGAATTTATCCTAAGGCACCGACCGGCTGCGGTATTTTTGTGCAATCCCAACAATCCGGACGGACAACTGATCCCACGGGAATTGCTGCGGAAACTTCTGACTCTGGGAAAGGAACAACAGTTCCGGATCTTTCTGGATGAATGTTTTATTGATCTGTCGGATCAGGGTGTCAGTATGAAAGAATGTCTTGCGGAGTATCCGGAACTGTTCATCCTGAAAGCCTTTACGAAGAATTACGCAATGGCGGGGATCCGGCTGGGCTATGGCCTGTGCTCGGATCCGGAGCTGCTTAAGAGAATGGCGGAGACGGTTCAACCCTGGAATGTGTCCGTGATCGCCCAGAAAGCGGGGATCGCGGCGATGTCGGATCCGGAATTTCCGGAACGGGCCAGAGCGCTGATCCCTTCCCAGAGGGAGTATCTGAGCAGATGCTTAAAGGATCTGGGATTCGAGGTCTGTCCGTCCCAGGCAAATTATCTTCTGTTTTACGGACCGACGGGGCTGGATGCGGAATTAAGAAAGAGAGGAATCGCGATCCGGGACTGCAGCAATTATCCGGGGCTTGGTCCGGGCTGGTACCGGATCGCCGTCAGGCTTCCCGAAGAGAACCGGCGGCTTGCCGGGGCACTGAAGGAAGCGGTCCGGACCCTGCAAAAAGAGCCCTGAAATTTCCGCGGGCGGAATTGAGGTCAGCGACAGATAAAACAAAGGAGAACAGATGGCAAAAAATATCATGATCCAGGGAACGATGTCAAATGCCGGAAAAAGTCTGCTGGCAGCAGGATTGTGCCGGATCTTTCATCAGGATGGATATCAGACCGCTCCCTTTAAGAGTCAGAATATGGCGCTGAATTCCTTTATCACCAGGGATGGAGGCGAAATGGGAAGAGCTCAGGTCGTGCAGGCGGAAGCCGCCGGAATCGATCCGGATGTGCGGATGAATCCGGTGCTGTTGAAACCGACCACGGATGTGGGCAGCCAGGTGATCGTGAACGGCCAGGTTCAGGGCAATATGAACGCCATGGAGTATTACCGGCGGAAACGGGAGTATATCCCAGCAGTAATGGAAGCGTATCAGAGTCTGGACCGGGAGTTTGATATCATTGTGATCGAAGGCGCCGGAAGTCCGGCAGAGATCAATCTGAAGCAGGAAGATATCGTGAACATGGGACTTGCAAAAATGGTTCATGCCCCAGTCCTTCTGGTGGGGGATATCGACCGGGGCGGAGTATTTGCCCAGCTGTACGGAACGGTGGCTCTTCTGGAAGAGGAAGAACGGGCGCTGGTCAGAGGAACTGTAGTCAACAAGTTCCGGGGAGACCGCAAGATTCTGGAACCGGGACTGAAGATCCTGGAGGATCTGTGCAAGGTTCCGGTGGTGGGCGTGGTTCCTTATCTTCATGTGGATATCGATGATGAGGACAGCCTGACAGAACGGTTCGGAAGGGACAGCTCCAGGAAAGCCGTGGATATCGCGGTGATCCGTCTTCCCCGGATTTCCAATTTTTCCGATTTCAGTCCCCTGGAACGATATGAGAATGTTTCTCTTCGTTATGTGGAACATCCGGGTCAGCTGCATCAGCCGGATCTGATCCTTCTTCCGGGGACCAAGAGTACCATCGCGGATCTTCTTTGGATGCGGCAGAACGGGCTGGAAGCGGCTGTTTTGCACGCAGCATCTGCCGGAACTCTGATCTTCGGGATCTGCGGGGGTTATCAGATGCTGGGAAGCCGGATTTCTGATCCGGAGGGGGTCGAAGCGGCATCCGTCACGTCAGTGGCGGGAATGAACCTGCTGGATATGGAAACTGTCTTTGAAGGAGAAAAAGTACAGGTTCAGACCTCCGGGGTGTTCTCCGGGATCGAAGGGGTCCTTTCCGGACTGAACGGTCTGGCCTATCAGGGATATGAGATCCATATGGGACGGAACCGCAGGGATCGGGAGCTGCCGGTCAGAACGAAGGGAAATATCTACGGAAGCTATATTCATGGCATCTTTGACGCTCCGGGCATTACGGATACTATTCTGAAAGCGATCTGCGCTCAGAAGGGTATCCCATTTGAGTCTCTGGGAACATTTGACCAGAAGCAGTACAAGGAGCAGCAGTATGACCTGCTGGCGGATATGGTCCGCGCCAATCTGGATATGGATTACATTTACCGGATCATGGGATTAAAAGATGAATAAAGAAGACTTATTTGCGCTGCAGCCGGCTCCGTTTCCGGAATCTGTGTATGCCGCGGTCAAAGACAACTGGAATCATGTGGCAAAGCCGCTGGACGGACTGGGTGTTCTGGAGGAAATGCTGTGTACCATAGGGGCGGTCCAGGAGACAACCCATCCGCAGCTGGATCCGAGGGCGCTGGTGATCCTGTGTGCCGACAATGGCGTGGTGCAGGAAGGCGTCAGCCAGTCCGGACAGGATGTGACCCTGGCGGTGGCCCGCAATATGGGAAATCTTCGGAGTTCCGTCTGTAAGATGGCGGAGATCGCGAAGGCCCGGGTCATCACGGTGGATATCGGAATCAATTCCGGGGAGGAGATTCCCGGGGTGAGAAACCGGAAGGTGCGCCGCGGAACAAGGGATTTCCTTCAGGAGCCTGCGATGACGGAGGAAGAGCTGCTGCAGGCGGTCCGGACCGGAATCGAACTGGCCGGCGAACTGCGAAAGACCGGGATCCGTCTGATTGCCACGGGTGAGATGGGGATCGGCAATACCACCACCAGCACAGCAGTAGCCGCGGGGATCCTTGGACTGAATGTGGATGAGATTACGGGAAAAGGCGCCGGACTGAGTTCTGCCGGGATCCGCAGAAAAAAACAGGTGATCCGGGAGGGTTTGAAAAAATATGGATTTCTGAAGGAGGGAGAAGCGGCGGATCCGCCGGCCATTCTGTCAGGCCGTAAGTCAAAGTCCGCCGGGGATTTTCCGGAGGATGTTCTGAATGAAAAGGAACGGACCTTCCGGATCCTTCGCTGCGTCGGGGGTCTGGATATTGCCGGACTGTGCGGAGTATTTATCGGAGGAGCCATCTTCCGGGTTCCGGTGATCATTGACGGACTGATCAGCGCGGCGGCTGCCCTGTGCGCGGAGCATCTGGTTCCGGGAACCCGCAATTTTATGCTGGCGTCCCATGCGGGGGCGGAACCCGGGATGCGCGATATCCTCAGCCATCTGGGACTTTCGGAGATCATCCATGCCCGTCTGGCCCTGGGAGAGGGTACCGGCGCAGTTATGCTGTTTCCGCTGCTGGATATGGCGAATGCCGTCTACCGGGAGAGCGGTTCCTTTGCGGAGATCGGCGTGGAGCAATATGAGCGGAATCAATCATAGAAGCGGATTTGAAATAGGAACAGACGCGAAAGAAATAAAACAGAGAACAGACAGATGGTAACATTGGTTTACGGGGGAAGCGGAAGCGGAAAATCGGAGTTTGCAGAGGATCTTGTGATGTCCGGGGCAGAACCCGGTCATCGGTATTATATCGCCACTATGATTGCCGCCGGCGAAGAAGGACGAAGACGGGTGGAACGGCATGTAAAACTGCGCAGCGGCAAGGGATTTCAGACCATTGAATGTCCCAGGAACATTGAAGAAGCGCTCCGGAGAATTCCCCGACCGGAGGAAGCGGTTTTATTAATCGAATGCGTTTCCAACCTTGTGGCAAACGAGATGTTTGACAGCGATCCGGCCGGGGGATCGCCGGACGGGAAGATCCCCCAGGTCGTGAAAAAAGTGATCTCCGGGATCGAAGGTCTGACTCAGCAGGTCAGAGACGCGGTGCTGGTGTCAAACAACATTTTTGACGACGGGATGGAATATGATCATCTCACAGTCGCTTACGCGAAAGCATTGGGAATGGTAAACTGGCAGCTGGCCGCAGACTCGGACAGGGTATTTGAAGTGACGGCCGGGATCCCGCAGCAGATCAGATAGCGGCTCCAGGGAAAGACAGACAGAGCCGAAAATCAAGGGTACCGGCAGAAAAAGACAGAATCCGCCGGTAAAAAGCGGAGAAGTGGAAAACAGTATGAAATTAATCATTGGCGGATTTGCGCAGGGAAAACTGGAATACGTTCTGGAACAGGTGGCGAAGGAACTGGAAAAGGAGCATCCGGAGACGGAGGACATAAACCGGCAGTGTGAAGACGAATGTCTGATCCTGGATGAACAGACGGTCCAGGACAAAGAACTGCAGGAACTGATCCCCGGCGGAAATCAGAAAGTGATCATCGTAAACCATCTGCATCTGATTATCCGCAGTTTTGAAGAGCAAGAAACAGCCTGGCAGCAGATCCGGCATCTGATCCGGAAATGTGAACAGAACCATCAGGAACTGATCCTGATCAGCGATGAAGTCGGAAACGGCATCATTCCCCTGAGCCGGGAAGACCGGGACTACCGGGAGCGTGTCGGCCGGATCCTGTGCCTGCTGGCGAAGGAGGCGGATGAGGTTGTCCGGGTCATCTGCGGACTTGCCCAGATACTGAAATAATGTTTTTCATCTTGTATTTGACAAATCCCGTGATTCATTTAATATAGATACAGAGGATGGTGGAGTGTATCATGGGGGATACATCCATCCGGACAAAGGAGAAGAAAAATGATCGGGAAGGCAATTGAAAAAATCGTTGACAAGAAGGATCTTACATTTGATGAAGCATACAACGTGATGGATGAGGTTCTCGGCCAGAGGGCTTCCCAGATCCAGTCGGCAGCACTGCTGGCGGCAATTTCCACCAAAAAGGCCGGCGACGGAAGCGTGGAAGAGATCAGCGGATGTGTATCCGCCATGAGAAGGCACAGCCTGACAGTGGAACATGATCTGGATGTGCTGGAGATCGTGGGGACCGGAGGAGACGGATCCTCCAGTTTTAATATTTCCACAACTTCAGCCTTCGTGGCTGCGGCCGCCGGGATCAATGTTGCCAAGCACGGAGACCGGGCTGCGTCCTCCAAATCCGGAACTGCAGACTGTCTGGAGGCACTGGGAGCACAGATCTCCCTGGATCCGGAAAAATGTATCGAACTTCTGGAAGATACCGGATTTTGTTTCTTCTTTGCGCAGAAATACCACCAGCAGATCGAAGCGCTGGAGGAGATCCGGAAAGAGCTGGGGGTCCGCAACGCTCTGAGGCTGATCAGTACGCTGGCCAATCCTGCGAACCCGACCCATTATCTGCTGGGCGTCTATGATGAATATCTGGTGGAACCTATGGCAAAGGTCCTGATCAGGCTGGGGGTGAAAAAGGGACTGGTCGTTTATGGCCGGGATAAGCTGGACGAGATCTCTCTGAGTGCTGCAACCGCAGTCTGTGAGATCAGGGACGGCTATTACCGGTCCTATGTGATCCGGCCGGAGGATTTCGGATTCCGCAGATGCAGCAAAGAGCAGCTGGTAGGAGGAACTCCGGAAGTCAATGCAGCGATTACGAGGGCTGTCCTGGACGGAAGTGAGAAGGGCCCCCAGAGAAGAACCGTTCTGCTGAATTCCGGCGCGGCCATCTATGCAGCCGGAAAGGCAGATTCCATAAAAGACGGGATTGAGATTGCGCAGAACTGCATTGACAGCAAAGAAGCCCTGCGGAGAATGGAAGAATTTATTCGGCAGTCCCGGGAATAGCAGTCATACAGAACAGGAATCATATGTGGAGGAGCTATGAGTATTACCGATGTGATCAGTTTACTTTCGGGCGTAGCGCTTTTCTTATTCGGCATGTCGTTGATGGGAGACGGTCTCAAGCATGTATCAGGAAATAAGCTGGAGCCGATCCTTTTTAAGTTATCCAGTACCCCTCTCAAAGGGATCCTGCTGGGAACGGGAGTTACCGCAGTGATCCAATCCTCTTCCGCAACCTCCGTGATGGTTGTGGGTTTTGTAAATTCGGAAATGATGAAGATCCGGCAGGCGATCTATGTGATCCTGGGAGCCATCCTGGGCACCAGCATCACCGGCTGGGTGGTCTGCCTCAGCTACATTAACGGCACCTCCGGGCTGAGCAGCCTGTTGTCCACAGCGACCCTGACAGGGATTGTGGCAGTCGCGGGGATCATCCTCCGGATGTTCAGCAAGAATCCCATGCATAAACATATCGGCGACATCATGATGGGGTTTGCCATCCTGATGTTCGGCATGAGCACCATGAGCGGTTCCGTCAGTAGTCTGGGGGAACAGCCCTGGTTCACCTCTCTTCTGGTCAGCCTGACCAACCCGCTTCTGGGAATGCTGATCGGACTGCTGTTCTGCGCTCTGCTGCAGTCCGCTTCCGCAGCGGTCGGTATCATTCAGGCCCTTTCCGTAACGGGGGCTGTCGCACTGAGCAATGCGCTTCCTTTGCTGATGGGGATCTCGATCGGAGCCGCATTTCCGGTGCTTCTGTCCGCACTGGGAGCCAAGGTGAACGGAAGAAGGACGGCCTTCAGCTACCTGGTCTGTAATTTTATGGGAGTCATGGTATTTGCTTCCATTTTCTATATTCTGGACGCGGTATTTGAGTTTTATTTTATGAATACCGTGATGAGCCCGGTCACCATCGCGATTGTGAATACCATATTCCGTCTGATCATACTGCTGATCCTGGCGCCCTTCACCGATGTCATCGAAGCCGTCGTAGTCCGTCTGATTCCGGATAAAAAGAAACCTGATACTCCGGGCCTCAATCTGGAGGAACGGTTCATCAATCATCCGGCTCTGGCCATCGAACAGAGCCGGCAGGCCATCAGTCAGATGTCGGAGCAGGCCGAGACCGCGGTCGGCGCCGCCATGAGCCTGATTACCCAGTTTCAGCAGGCGGGACTTGACAAAGTCTATCAGCTGGAGGCCAACGGGGATGTGTTCGAGGATGAACTGGGGGATTATCTGATGAAGCTGACCAGCCGGGAGCTGACGGATCAGCAGAGCCGGTACGCTTCGGTGTATCTGCATTCCCTGTCTGATCTGGAGCGGATCTCCGATCACGCCAGGAATATTGCGGAAAATGCGGCGGAGATTCATGACAAGCATCTGGCCTTTTCTGACGCGGCGCTTCAGGAACTGTCGGTGATGGAAGGCGCGATCAATGAGATCCTGCAGACGACGATGAAGGCCTTCCGCACGGAGGATGCGGAGCTGGCAAAACATGTGGAACCCCTGGAAGAGGTGATTGATGATCTGAGCGATGAGATGAAGATGCGTCATGTGGACCGTCTGCAGCGGGGCCAGTGCACCATTGCCAACGGCTTCGTCTTTAATGACCTGATCACCAATTTTGAACGGATCTCAGACCATTGTTCCAATATTGCCGTAGCGATCATTGAAATGCATGCGGAGCATATCGCCGGCCATGAGTATCTGGAAAGAGTCAAAGACAAGAGACTGCCGGATTTCGAACGGCTGTATGAAAGCTACAGGGAAAAATATACCATTGATTCAGGATCGATCGGAGACAGAACATGATCAAAACAATATTCAGAAATATACTGCTGGTGGGAGTATCCGTGCTGATCATCTGCGGACTGCTGTTTTTTGCTCTGCAGTATACGGGATCCCGCAATGACGGTTATGAAGCCCTCCGCCAGGAAGCGGTCTATGCACAGGCAGGTCTTCTGCTGGACGGAACAGAGTATCTGGAACAGCTGGATCCGGACAATCCGGTGGTCTGGATCGGAGCGGACGGCCGGATCCTGTTCTCCAATGGTACCGGTCAGGAAAAGGCCACTGAAGACCCGGAGGTCCGGGATGCATTTAATGAGGGAGAAGGACATGCAATCCGCAGGTCTGACCAGGATTCCGCCCGGATCCTGTACTATGCGTTTTCCTGCCCGGATGGCAGTGTGCTGAGGCTCAGCATGCATCTTCGCTCCATCTGGGACGCCTTCCTGCGGGTCAGCCCGGTTCTGTGGGTGCTGGTCATTGTTCTGATTATTTCCGCCGTCCTGGCATTCCGGGCAGCCCGGAAGATCGTAAAACCCATCAATGAGATCGATCTGGATCATCCGGATGAAGAATCCTATCCGGAGATCCGGCCGCTGATCGAGAAGATCCAGGAACAGAAGCTGACGATTCAGGACGAAACTTTTCAGCGGGAGCAGATGCGCCGGGAATTTACCGCCAATATTTCCCATGAGCTGAAGGCACCGGTCACCGCAATCTCCGGGTTTGCGCAGCTCATGTCTGAGGGAATCGTTTCTCCCGAAAAGACAAAGGAGTATTCCGGGGAGATCCACAAAGAGTCCCAGCGGCTGATCTCCCTGATCGATGATATCATTGCCTTGTCCAATCTGGACCAGGATGCAGTAGGACCCACCCAGGAAGACATTGATCTGAGAAAACTGTCCTACGAGGTGCTGGACAGCTTAAGAAGCAAAGCGGAGCAGAGCCATGTCTCCCTGGAGGTGAAGGGGGAAGAAGTCCATGTCAGAGGAATCTCGCAGCTGCTCAGTGAAATGCTGCATAATCTGTGTGACAATGCGATCAAATATAATCATGCCGGCGGGAGCGTAACAGTGGAACTCTCAGAAAATGAGACACAGGTACGGCTTTGTGTGGCGGACACCGGAATCGGGATTCCGGAAGAATATCAGAGCCGGGTGTTCGAACGATTTTTCCGGGTAGACAAAACCCATTCCTCCGGCATCGAAGGAACGGGTCTCGGGCTTTCCATTGTCAAGCACGGGGCAAGATTTCACAATGCCTCCGTGGAGCTTGAAAGTACGGAAGGGGAAGGAACCAGGATCACCCTGGTCTTTCCGAAAGAGCAGAAAGACTGATCAGATCATTTTTTTGCGGACCATTTTAATACCAGGTCGATCACCAGGATCGTTCCCACATTTACGATCACATTTCCAAGGATCACGCCCAGGATATGCCCCCAGAGGTTTTCCACAACCGTCATTTCAATCAGGGCCACCATGAAGAAACACAGAGCCATGTTATTGAATACATAGGGAACCAGGGGGTGGATCGCAATAGTCAGGAACAGGAAGATTGCGATGGGGATAATGATGGCCATGACAGGGGACAGTCCGAGTCCCACCAGCCATCCGTCCATATAGACCAGGCCGACGGCGCAGATCAGTCCGAAAATGCCGCCGCAGGCGTTCTCCAGCAATCCTTCTTTATGATTCGGGTTGTTCTTGATAAAGAAAAGCACGTTGGCCAGGAAAATCGTCCAGCCCGGGACGCCGATGCTTTCCAGAGGCTCATGAAGGATCTGAACCAGGATATTGCAGATCAGGATCCATAAAAAAGCAGCGAACTGCAGCTTAAAAGCGTCTTTACTCATCTTCTGAAAAAACTTCATCATGATCAGAGTCTCCTTCGTCGGGATAAATAGTTGATCGTTCTTATTATTGTACAGGATTTCCATGAAAAGATAAATTGCTTTTAATATTGAATATCTGACAGCCGGATTGTAAAATTCCTATAAAGTTGTTACGTTTTGTACAGAAGGAAGGAACGGGTATGCTGTTATACGTCATACGACATGGAGAAACACAGGCGAACAAAGAAGGAAGATTTCAGGGATGGACCGATAATCCTCTGAATGAGAAGGGGGTCGAGCTGGCCAGGGAAACCGGAAAAGGCCTGCGGGGAGTCCGATTTGACGGATGTTACAGCAGTCCGCTGATCCGGGCGGTCCAGACAGCGCAGTATGTTCTTACGGAAAGCGGCAATCCGGAGGTTCCGATCCGGACGGATGAGCGGATCAAAGAGATCAATATGGGGGACTGGGAAGGAAGAACGATCCGCACGGAAAACGGGACGATCGTTTTTCCGGAGGCCCGGGCCTTTTTCAATTCGCCCCTGGATTTTCCCGGGTTTCCCAACGGAGAGACTGCAGGGATGGTCTGCCAGAGGACCCAGGAGTTTCTGCGGGAACTGGCCGCCGCAGGGGATGATAAGACCTATCTCATCTCCCTTCATGGATTCGCCATGCGGGCAATGCTGAATTTTCTCTATGAAGATCCCTCGGATTTCTGGCAGCAGCATGTGCCGTTAAACTGCGAAGTGAATATTCTCGAAGTCCGGAACGGAGAGTTCCGGTTTGTAAAGGAGCATCAGATCTACTATGATGCGAAGGACATGGTGGACCGGTATGCAGGGCTCCGGAAATAATTCCGGAAAACGGATTTTTTTCGTAGGAATCCTACGGGTCCCGGGTACTTTATTGGCAGAAACATATCATTTCATCAGATTGCACACGTAAAAGGAGACAAAAATGAACGGAAAAGACAAATGCAGGATTTTGAAAGATATCAGAAAGTCAATTGCAGAGCAGAATGACATCGAATGGGTCGTCAGTGAATGTACCCATAAGGGCAACTGTAAGGGGACCTGTCCGAAATGCGAAAGTGAAGTGCGTCAGCTGGAGCGGGAACTGTCCCTGAGACGCCGGCTGGGAAAGGCGGTGGCACTCACCGGAGTTTCTGCTGCATGCATCGCCGGACTGACCGGATGTACCCTGGAGGACGTGGCGGAGTTCGGAGAGCAGGCGGTTCAGGGAATCCGGGATCTGATCGTGCTGCATGAGAAGAAACAGGAAACGGAGCCGGAGATTATCGAGCTGGACGGAGAAGTTGCTTATGAAGCCTGGATCGATAATGGTGAGGATGACAGCGTATTCATTCCGGAGGATGAGCTGTCGGGATATATTTCCTATGACGACATGTATGATGCCCGGTCAGAAGGCAGGTGAGATCATGTCTCTGGTATTCCGGTCGATCGGGGTCTCAAGACTCCGGATCGTAACTGACGGGGAAG
The DNA here is from genome assembly GCA_017459985.1 of Parasporobacterium sp. Classification (GTDB taxonomy): domain Bacteria; phylum Bacillota; class Clostridia; order Lachnospirales; family Lachnospiraceae; genus RGIG5612. Next base: position 49,393 of record JAFUBX010000036.1, on the reverse strand, counting down.
GGGTAACGACTCTGGCAGCAGGATACGGCTGCCCGTTACGCTGCAGATACTGTCTGAATCCCCAGTGCTTTGAAGCACCGGAACCTGCAAAGGAATATACAGTGCAGCAGCTGATCGAAACGGTTGCTGTCGATGATCTGTATTTTCTCGCCACCGGAGGAGGCGTGATGTTCGGCGGCGGAGAACCGCTGCTGCAGGCGGATTTTATCCATGCCTTCCGCAAGGAGGCTCCGTCCGGCTGGAAGATCGGTCTGGAATCTTCTCTGGCTGTAGATCCAAAGGAGCTTGCCAAAGTGATCCCTGATATCGATCTGTTTCTGGTGGATATCAAGGATATGGATCCGGGAATCTACAGAGCCTATACCGGCTGCAGTAATGAAAAGACCCTTGCCGGGCTTCGGCTTCTCCTGGAGAAGACAGATCCGGAGAAGATCAGGGTCCGGATTCCCCTGATCGAAGGGTTTAATACGGAAGAGGACCGGAGGAGAAGTCAGGAACAGCTGAGACAGATGGGATTTTCAAAGTTTGATCTGTTCCGGTATGATATCACGAGGGGAAGGAGAAAGGCCGGTAATCCGGCGGAGAAATAAATGAAATCAGAGATGATCAGTCAGATGATGGAGGTTGCCCGGGGCTGCGGGCAGATCATCCGGAAGGCTTCTGAAGAGCGGATCGGTGCGGATATAAAGAGCAGCTTCCGGGATCTGGTGACAAAATACGACGTACAGGTTCAGAACTATGCGATCGGGCAGCTGTCGGAGCGGTTTCCCGGAGCCGGGTTTATCGGTGAGGAGAGCGGCGAATACGAACAGGCGGAGAGTGCACTGACCTTTGTCATCGATCCCATCGACGGGACGGCTAATTTTGTGCATCACTATCAGCACAGCTGTACGTCCATCGGATGCATCCGGGACGGAAAGCCCCTGGCAGCGGTCGTTTATGATCCTTTTCTGGATGAAATGTTCCGGGCGGAAAAGGGACAGGGAGCGTACCTGAACGACAGACGTCTCCGGATGGAGGATCTGCCTCTTTCCGAGGGGCTGGTGCTGTTCGGATCGGCGCCTTACAATCCGGAGCTGACGGAGGAGACGTTCCGGAATCTTCGGTCCCTGTTCGGTAAATGCCAGGATGTCCGCCAAAGCGGATCCGCAGCGCTGGATCTGTGCTATGTGGCGGCGGGCAGGGCAGCTTTGTTTTTTGAGTCTATTCTCTCCGTGTGGGACTACGCGGCAGGAGCTCTGATTGTGGAAGAAGCGGGAGGCCGGTGTACAGCCTTTGGCGGGAATACGCTGGTATTTGACCGCCCAGTCAAGAGCTCTGTCCTGGCGGGGACCCCGGCAAGTGTTGCGGAAAGCGGGCTGTTATGATACAGGATATCGGATCCCACAGATTTCATAATGAATATGATCCGGGCGCTTCGGCAGAAGCGGACAGTCCCGTCCTTTGCTTTGATGCGGGCGGGATCCTGGTCCGGGAGATCCGGACGCCGGAGGGAACAAAGATCCGGTTTCCCACAGCGCAGGAGGTGTTTCCGGATGTGTTTCCGAACATGCTTCCGGGCGGAGAACGGCAGGACCTGGTGTTCGCCTTCCGGATGGATGAGACCGCCTATTTTCTGGACCTCAGCGGACGGCGCTGCCAGATCCCCGGATTTGAGTACCGGGAGATCCGGAAGCTCAGGAGGCTTTGCGATAATGCCGATGGCATGATCGTGTTCACCGGAATTCATCTGTTTCAGTGGTATCGCCAGAGCCGGTTCTGCGGATGCTGCGGCCAGCTCACCCGGCATGATCCGGCGGAGCGGGCCATGGATTGTCCTTCCTGTGGCCATAAGATTTATCCCAGGCTGCAGCCGGCAGTGATTGTCGGCGTGACGAGCAAGGACCGTCTGCTGGTGACACAGTACCGGGAAGGGTATCAGTATTATGCCCTGGTGGCGGGATTTGCGGAGATTGGGGAGACCTTTGAGGAAACGGTCCGCCGGGAAGTGATGGAGGAGACCGGCCTGAAAGTAAAGAATATCCGGTATTACAAATCACAGCCCTGGGGAATCGCCCAGGATCTTCTGGCAGGTTTCTACTGTGAAGCGGACGGGGATGATACCATTCGGATGGATGAGCAGGAACTCCGGCTTGCTTTGTGGAAACGAAGAGAGGAGATCGAACTGCAGCCGGACTCCTTCAGCCTCACCAATGAAATGATGAAGCGGTTCAAAGATGGCGAAGTCCCGGTCTGATCTGCAGGAGACAATGGATGGTTGAAAAAGTGCAGCATTTTCAGCATTACGGGACCGGCTTTCGTATTTTGATCTGTGTTTTCATAATCGCTTTCATTTGCCAGGTTATGGTGCAGAATGCAGAAGCGGCAGTGAATGATACGTCTGAAGAAGTCTTTCTGAACCCGGAGTGGTTATATGCGGAATTCTCAGAGATCAACACGGGAAACGCCGTTCTGTATCGTGCAGAAGAGAACCGGAAGGATGTCGTGATCGGGCTGAATGCCGGACATGGAACAGAAGGCGGAGCCCTGGTATACACTTATTGTCATCCGGATAAGTCGCCAAAATGTACCGGCGGCACTACAGAAGAAGGCGCAATCCAGTCTTATGCAGTCTCGGACGGGATGATCTTCCATAACGGGGAGACAGAGGCGGATGCAAACCTTTTAGTTGCCGGGAAACTGAAAGAAAAACTGTTAGATGCAGGTTTTGATGTCCTCATGATCCGGGATGACGCCAATGTACAGCTGGACAATGTAGCCAGAACCGTCATCTGTAATAATGTGGCTGATTGCCATATCGCAATTCATTTTGACAGTGACGGCCTTGATTATGATAAAGGCTGCTTTTTCATATCCGTCCCGGATGGGTTGAAGAGCATGAGGCCTGTTTCTTTTAACTGGAAGCCCTGCGACAGTTTGGGACGTTTGCTTGTTGACGGCCTTGTTGATCAGGGCTTTTTCCTTTATGAAGACGGCTATGTGCCGATTGATCTGACACAGACATCGTACAGCACAATACCATCTGTTGATATTGAACTGGGGAACCAGAGTACAGTTCTGAATGATGAAGTGATTGACCGTTACGCGGAAGGGTTACTGGAAGGTATTCAGGTATTTTTCTCTGAAAAATATTCGGAAGGTAAATCCGGAAAAAGCCTGTAAACTCCACATACGACCTTCCACTTTTCGGGCAAATCATCGAAAATCCGGAAGGTAAATTCCAAAAAAGCCTGTAAACTCCATACCCGACCTTCCGCGTCCGCCTAAGGCGCAGAAGACTCAGAAACAGAATATGCAGGGGTTCCATGCCGACAAACTCTGTAAAAACAATAAAAAGAGCCTGACCATTCCCGGTCAGGCTCTGATGGAAGCGACGGGGCTCGAACCCGTGACCTCTCGCGTGTGAGGCGAACGCTCATCCCAGCTGAGCTACGCTTCCTTGTCTGAAAAGAATGGTAGCACTTTTTACCCCATAAGGTCAAGCAGAAAATGAAATTCGCCGGATATTTTATGCTTTGGGCAAATGGAAGACTGTTTTCTGCAAAAAGTTAAGAATATTTAAAATAAGATATTGATTTTTTTCGCAAAAGTAGGTATTCTATTGGAGTCGTTTTGAGGGCACTTGGCTCAGCTGGGAGAGCACTTCCTTGACGTGGAAGGGGTCAGGGGTTCGAGTCCCTTAGTGCCCAGAAGGAAGATGGAGTTTCGATTTTCATAATCGGAACTCTGTTTTTTTATTGATTTTTAAGACTTTTTCGAATTTTGATGAAATACGATCTTCGCAACAGACGAAGATGCTGATCGAGGTATTGAAGAAATCGAAGAAGCTAAAAAGCTGCAGGAGCAACAGGGGAAGGAAATCATAAGCAGCAAAAAGTTATTATTAACGAATTAAGTAACGATGAAACTTGACACCCTATATTGTAGGGTATAATATTTAGAAGGGAAAAGAGTACTGATGATAAGAACATTTACAGATTTCGCAGAATATGAAGTTACCTATCTTATTACCGCATTTACAAAAAGCGAACAGGAAAATCTTACTACTGAAGAAAAGAATGTTTTAAAGAAACTTGTGAAGGCACTCAAAGATGAAGCTGCCAAAAACAGAAGAGGTGTTTTTAATGAGTAAATTATTTGATGATCTCAAGCAGGGCTTAAATGAAGCAATTGAGTTTGAAAAAGGCACCGGCAAAGCGCGTGTCACTACTTATGTGATTGAGCCGGTCAAAGAATATAGCAATAAAGAAATCCGCGATATCAGAAACAAAGCAGGAATGACGCAAAGTGTTTTCGCCAGCTATATGGGAGTATCCAAGAAAACAGTGGAAGCATGGGAAAACGGGAGAACACATCCAACCGGTCCTGCATACAGACTGATGAATATTCTGTCCGCAGGAAAAGAACTGGATTTAGCCTTTGTTAGCAAAGAATGATCATCGCAATATTTGCTTACTCGAACTTTTCGTTCCGTTTCTCATCCTCTTCACGGTCAATGGAAGAAAAGCGGCCACCTTCATTGAAGTGACCGCCTTCTCTTTTTTAAACACTTATTATATCAGAACAGATCGTGTGCTTTGTGGAAACCTTCCGCAGTTGCATTGAAGATCTTACCTACCTTCTCTGCGTCTCCAAGTTTGAGAACACGGATATTTCTGTCCTGCAGTTCCTTTACGACTGCCGGTACATAGGGCTTCTGGCCGGTAGACACAACAATCAGATCACAGTCGATTGCGTGCTCAGCGCCGTCCACAGTGTAGGTGACTTTGCTGCTATCAACGTCAGTAACAGAGGCGTTGACAACGACATCGATCTTCATTTGCTGCAAGGTAACGTCCAGGACGAGACGGTTCACATACTCAAGTCCGTTTGCTATGGAAGGAAGCATTTCCAGAACATGGACCTTGTTTTCTTTTTCCGCAAGATACTCCGCAGTTTCACAGCCCACAATGCCACCGCCGATGACCACGATGGTCTTGTTCTGGGGAACATCCACTTTTCCGGACAGGATATCCCAAGACTCAACTGCATTCTCAATTCCCTTAATCGGGGCAATGAACGGGAGCGACCCGGTGACTTCAAACACGACATCAGGCTGGTAAGCCATCACGTCTTCTACCGTGGCTTCTTTGTTCAGAACGACGTTCCACCGTTCTTTTCAAGCATACGCCCATACCAGGCAACCGCTTTGTTGATGTTCTGCTTGTGGGGAGGATTAGATACGTATGCGCCGCATGAATCTGTACGCCGTCCAAATGAGCATGCTTCGCAAATTTCGCAGCGGCGATGAACTTTTTCTCAACGTGATGGATTTCTTCAATTGTCATCGGACGGCTGGGGCCGCAGTGGGAGAACACAAGCAAATCGATCCCGTACGATTAAAAAGAATCTGGTTATGCTGGTAAACCAGGAAAGAGACTGATCATTGTAGCCATTTTATACTGTAAAAAGTGATTACACTTTGGCTCTGTGATTACACTTTTCGGAGTGGCGGAGTGAGAAAACCATAATCCTTTTAATGTTTTTTATATGTTCGTCACGGATTCAAGCCCCGTCGCTTCCAGGAGTCGATCAGCGGGATTCCTGCTTTTCATTTTGTGAAGCTGCTCTGCGGGAAGGGATTCTTCAAAATAATGATTGAAAACCGGGATAAAATATGATACCTTGTTACAGCACGCAGAAACAGCTGCATTCATGATAAGCCACTGTAGCTCACCCGGTAGAGCGCATCACTCGTAATGATGAGGTAGCCGGTCCGAGTCCGGCCAGTGGCTTTTTTCGTGCAAAGAGCCCCTTATCGCTGTTTTGACTCTGCCTTGTTTCATTGTACTTTAAATAATACACAAAAAATCAAGTAGACTGTCTTTTGATTATGAGATCGATTGAAATCAGCAATATTAAAAAGTTCACGGCAGAGCTGTTCGCCGGGGAGAGGTTTGACCGGCTTCTGACTGCAGAGGTGCAGATCAGTACCGCGGCGACCTTTTCCATAAACGGTTATCTCAATGATGTGTTTCTGGGTGAAGAAGAAATGCAGCTTCCGGAAAACAGGGAAGGAATGATACGCTGGAAAAAACTGCGCCCCATCTGCTTTGAGATCATCAAAGGGAAAAAGGTGCCGCAGCAGTTCAAGATCGTCTTCAAAATGCCTCTGGATATGGTCCGTTCCTTTCTGAAGGAGACCGGATGCGCCTTCAGTGCAGAGCAGATCAGCGGGCTGTTTCTGAATCTTCATTTCCGGGACAATCAGATGTACTGTACGACCGGAAGTGCCCTGCAGACATTCAGCATGGATAAAAGTCTGGATCACCTGTGGGATGATTATATGGAAGCACAGCTGAAGGAATACCGCTGAGAAGAATAAATTACAGCCAATGTGTTAGCACTCGACATTGTTGAGTGCTAAATTTTTGTTGACTTTATGAAAGAATGCAATATAATAGAATCAGGAAAAGTTATGATCCATCGTAAGAGAATCTATAAAGGAGTGATGTGAAATGAGTCTGGAAAAAGGAAATTTATCAATCAACAGTGAGAATATTTTTCCGATTATAAAGAAATGGCTGTATTCGGACCATGATATTTTTGTAAGAGAAATGATCTCCAACGGATGCGATGCCATCACGAAGCTGAGAAAGCTTGAGATTATGGGAGAATATCAGTTCCCGGAGGGGCAGGAGTTCTCGATTCAGGTGATCGCCAATCCGACAAAGAAGACCCTGAAGTTCCTTGATAACGGAATCGGAATGACCGAAGAGGAAGTGAAGGAGTACATTAACCAGATTGCCTTCTCCGGCGCTGCGGCTTTCATGGAACAGTACAAGGATAAGGCAACCGAAGATCAGATCATCGGTCATTTCGGACTGGGATTTTATTCCGCTTTTATGGTGGCGGACAAAGTGACGATTGAGACCCTCTCCTATAAAGAAGGGGCAAAGGCTGTTTACTGGGAGTGCGACGGCGGAACGGAATACGAGATGAAAGAATCCGACAAGGAGACCGTCGGAACCGAGATCACCCTGTATCTGAATGAGGACAGTTATGAATTCTCCAATGAATACAGGATCCGGGAGATCATCAATAAGTACTGCTCGTTCATGCCGGAAGAGATTTTTCTCGTAAATACCGACACCCTCGGGAAGGAAGACAGCAGTGTGCCGGAGGAGGAGAATGCGCAGGAGAAGGAGCCGGAGGCGCCGAAGCCGCTGAATGATACCCATCCGCTCTGGACCAAACATCCGAATGAGTGTACGGAGGAAGAGTACAAGGAGTTTTACCGGAAGGTTTTCAATGATTACAAGGAGCCGTTATTCTGGATCCATCTGAACATGGATTATCCCTTCAACCTGAAAGGAATCCTGTATTTCCCGAAACTGAATACGCAGTATGATACGCTGGAAGGCGTGATCAAGCTGTACAACAATCAGGTGTTTATTGCGGATAATATCAAGGAAGTGATTCCGGAATTCCTGATGCTGCTGAAGGGCGTCATTGACTGCCCGGATCTGCCTCTCAATGTGTCCCGAAGCGCTCTGCAGAATGACGGATTCGTAACGAAAATCAGTGATTATATCTCGAAGAAAGTGGCGGACAAGCTTTCCGGTATGTGCAAAACAGACCGGGAAAACTATGAGAAGTACTGGGATGACATCAATCCCTTCATCAAATACGGCTGCCTGAAGGATGAGAAATTCTGCGAAAAGATGGGAGACTACATCCTCTTCAAAAACCTGGATGACAAGTACCTGACCTATAAAGAATATGTCGGGGAACCGGAAGAAACGGAAGAGGATCAGGCGGAGAATCCGGCAGAGGAGACAAAGCAGGAGAAGGAGCCGAAGACGATCTTCTATGTATCTGACCGGAATCTCCAGGGACAGTATATTAAGATGTTCCGGGAAGCAAAGATGGATGCCGTGTATCTGGAGCATGTGATCGATTCTTCCTTCATTTCTCAGCTGGAAGCCAAAAATGACGGGCTGAAGTTCATGCGGATCGATACGGACCTGAGCAAGGCATTCAAGAAGAGAACCTCCAAAAAGGATCAGAAGGAGCTGGACAGCAAGGCAGAGAAGATCCAGGAGAGACTGCGGTCCATCACCGGAAGCGACAAGCTGGAGGTAAAGATCCAGAATCTTAAGAACAAAGCGGTTTCCTCCATGCTGACGGTATCCGAAGAATCCAAACGGATGGAGGATATGATGATTCAGATGGGCATGGGCCGCGATATGGGACAGTTCAAACAGCCGGGGACCCTGATCCTGAACGGACAGAATGAACTGGTACAGTATGTCATGGAACATGCGGACAGTGAAGAGCCGGCGGATACGGACCTGTTCCTGGAGCAGCTCTATGACCTTGCCAAACTGGGCAATGAACCGCTTTCTCCGGAGGAGATGGGCCGGTTTATTGCAAGAAGCAATGAGATCATGTTAAAATTAGCAAAATAAATCAATAGGAGAGAAATATGGCAGACGAAAAAGAATTGCAGGAAGGATGTTCTCCGGAACAGTGCTCCGGATGCTCCCATGCATCCAACTGCCCGAGCAATCAGGGCCCCCAGAGTTTTCTGGAAGATCAGAATGTGTTCAGCAGTATTAAGCATGTATATGGAATCGTCAGCGGCAAGGGCGGCGTCGGCAAGTCCTTTGTGACCGGCAGCCTGGCGGTGGAGCTGGCAAGAAAAGGTTATAAAGTCGGAATTATGGATGCGGATATCACAGGCCCATCCATTCAGAAAATGTTCGGGATCACCCAGGGTGCCTCCGGGGATGAGAACGGGGTTTATCCGGCACAGACGGAAATGGGGATCAAGATCATTTCCATCAATATGCTTCTGGAAGATGACACGACTCCTGTGATCTGGAGAGGGCCGGTGCTGGCCGGTGTCGTAAAACAGTTCTGGACAGACGTCGTCTGGGGCGAGCTGGATTATCTTCTGGTGGATATGCCTCCGGGAACCGGCGATGTACCGCTGACCGTATTCCAGTCCCTTCCGGTGGAAGGCGTTGTGATTGTCACTTCTCCCCAGAGTCTTGTCAATATGATCGTGAAGAAGGCCTATAATATGGCTGCCCAGATGAATATTCCGGTTCTGGGTGTAATCGAGAATTATTCCTGGCTGGAGTGCCCGGATTGCGGGAAACATATCCCGGTGTTCGGTGAAAGCACCATTGATGAGGTGGCCGCCCAGCTGAATGTTCCGGTCCTGGGGAAAATGCCGATCCGTCCGGAGCTTGCAAAGCTGTCGGATGAGGGGTTGTTTGAAAGAGTGGAAAATGATATGATCGCAGATGCTGTAGAGGCAATTGCAGCTGCAGAGCAGAAATGATCACGGACAGATTGGAGAGTTCAAATGAAAAAGACATATCATATGACGATTGCAGGATGTGAGCGGGATCTTCCGCTGTGCAAGGCGTCTGATACCCTTATGATCGGTGCATTTGTAATATTCGGAGATGTGGAGCTTACCATCGCCAGCGCTGCGGAGCTTCTGAAAAAGGCACCGGAATTTGACTATATGGTCGCTCCGGAAGCAAAGGCAATCCCGCTGATCCACGAGATGGCCCGCCAGAGCGGCAGAAATGATTACATGCTGGTCCGGAAAGCCCCGAAACTGTATATGGACGGCGTTTTTGAGACTCAGGTGAAATCGATCACCACCGAAGCTGTACAGAAACTGTATATGGATGGCGCGGATGCAAAGAAGCTGAAGGGAAAGAGGGTCCTGATCCTGGATGATGTGATCTCCACCGGCGAATCTCTGGCTGCTGTGGAAACGCTGGTGAATGAAGCCGGCGGAAAGATCGTCGGCAGAATGGCGATCCTTGCAGAGGGAAAAGCCGCAGACCGGGAGGATATCATCTTTCTGGAGAAACTCCCCCTGTTTGATGCTGAGGGAAATCCGATCGACTGACGGCATTGCGAATATCTGATCTCTAATAAAACAGTAGAATATAAAAACAGGGTTCCTGCAGATCGCGGGAACCCTGTTTTTGAAAGCGGAATCATTCTCAATACTGATCTGCCCAGACTCCGGAATAGGACAGATATTTATCCATGTCGGATAAGGCATTCCATGGAATAAATCCTCCGGTCAGCCCGGAATCATAGAGAGCTCTTGCCTGATCGATCAGCTCTGCATTTTCATAAATCGAGGTTACATCCCAGTAGGGCGTATCATATCCGGTGATCCAGGTCCGGGCGATGGCCGGAGTCCGGATCTCCGTCTGCTGCACGGCAGCGCGGGCCGCCCATTCATAAATTGTGGTGTAGGGATAGGTCCAGGTGTCCGTGTCTCCGAAATGATCTGTATACGGCATACCGCTGATGGCATCCACCACATTGGAGATCGCGGGCCAGTACTGGCCGTATGCTGTAACATATCCATACACACATTCACCGAAAACATCGATGGAGAGGTAAGCGCCGGCCTTATGGATCTGGTCGGCAGCATAGAAACAGAAATTCTGGATAGCTTCGCCCTTTTCCTCATCATAGGTATTTCTGAAATCCGTCATGCCGCCGTCGGACATGGCATAGGCCGTTTCGGGAAACCGGACATAGTCAAACTGGATCTCGTCAAATCCGAACAGTTTCACCGCTTCCCGGGCCAAAGCCACATTGTAATACCAGCAGTCCCGGCTGTAGGCTGAGGGCCACAGAAAATCCGAAATGTCAGAGATGATGCATTCCTCCGGATGATCTGCCGCATAAAGGTTGTCATTGAAGGCAACGATTCTTCCGATCACATACAGCCCCGCATCTTTGATCTTATCGATACTGGACCGGTATTGATCGATGGTCAGAGCAGAGTACTGATAGGAAGTGGGAGACAGCTCCAGGGCAACTTCCGATTCATAAGCCAGAGCCCCGTCCTTAATGTCCACGACCATGGCATTGGCTCCGGAGGCAACCGCGAGATCAATGTAGCTGTCAATGTTATCCGGAAAGGCTGCATAGGCGGTGATATACATGGCCCGGGCATCCTGAAGCATCGGCCCGGAGGAAAGCTCTGGTTTGGCAACCGGGTACCAGTCCAGGGAATCCGTGCTTCCGCCGTATAATTCCATACTGTATTCCCTCCCGGAATGGATCCCGGCAATCTGGGTATAAACCTGATCTGCGTCCTCCTGGGTATCTGCAAGATATTTCGCGTAGACGTATCCTTCACTTCCCGGATTATCGATCTGATACATCTCGACAGATCCGTCCGGATTCAGTCCGGAAAAACCGACGATGGACAGCTCCGTGCCCTTCTTCAGGAAGGAAGCGATCCTGGAGTCTTCGGTATTCTGATAGACCGTGACCGGCGTGCGGACATATTTAATCGTTTCCTGCACCACCTTCCCCGGGTTGGCGGTCAGATTGGAATGTTCCACATAATAAACGGCCGGAGCTTCTTCCCCTTCGATGTAATCCTCCAGTTCGACCTGCGTGAAAATATATTCTCCGTCATTGATCTCCACATTGATATTCCGGCTGGTTACGGCAGTGCCTCTGGGGAGAGCTTCATATTCATAGAGCATGCTGTCTTCTTCCTGATAAACCATCGCCGTATAGGAGTCGGATGCAATATATACGGTGGAACGTTCGATGGGTTCCTCTTTCGGGCGGGAAGTTGCAAACAGATAAACGATAAATGCAATGATCAGCAGCAGACTGAATATCGCGGGGAGTAATTTTTTCAAGGGAGTTCCTCCTGTGAGTCGCAGGTGTTGTTGGCCTGATCCGAAAACACGTCATAAGTAAAACATATTATATCACGGAATCATTATAAATGGAATTAATAAACAAAGAAGTTGAAAAATAATCGGACAAGTTCACGAAGTTGCGGAAAATCCCGGAAAGAGGTTGCATTCCGTACAGGGACTGGGTATAATGCAGTCCTATCCAGCCCAGGTCGCGGGCTGTCACAGGATCTGTTCTGGTTCCGGAGGTTTTTAAGCTCCGGGATCCGGCTCCTTGAGAACAACGATCGGAGAATCTTCAGAAGAAAATATCATATCAAAGGATCATGACGAATGGCGCACATTGGTCAGTTTATCGACGGCAAATTTGAGATTTTGCAGTTGATCGGCCGGGGAGGAATGTCAAGAGTCTACCTGGCACGGGATATCCATCTCGGGAAAAAATGGGTCGTAAAGGAGATCCCCGGAAGGATCAACGGAGAAGAAAATGCTCTGTTTATGAATGCTGCCCTTTCGGAGGCGCAGATCATCATGAGTCTGGATCATCCGTCGATCGTCCGGATCGTTGATATCTTCCGGGATGACCAGGCAGTCTATATCGTGGAGGATTACGTTCAGGGGAAGTCCCTCCGGGAGATCACGGATTCCGGCGGCCTCCGGGATGCCCAGATCCTGAAAGACTGGTCGATCCAGCTGTGCCGGATCCTGATCTATCTGCATTCCAGAAAACCACCAGTGATTTACCGGGATATCAAACCGGAGAATATCATCCTGACAGACAGCGGGCATCTGAAGCTGATCGATTTCGGCATTGCCCGGAGATACCGGAAGGAGAAAGACCGGGATACGGTTTATCTGGGAACGGTTCAGTATGCGGCTCCGGAGCAGTATGAGGAATACAGGTCCCAGACAGATGCCAGAACGGACATCTACGGGTTCGGGAAAACGCTGGAGTATCTGGCAGCGCAGAGCCCAGGGATCTCAGATCCGGTCCGTGAGGTGATCCAAAGGTGCACAAGGGAACGTCCGGAGGAGCGGTACCAGAGTGCGGAGGAATTGCTGCAGACGCTGGAAAGGATCGGCAGTTTCCGGAAGCGGGGTCCGGGAAGGAAGATCCTGGCAGGACTGCTGACGGTCCTCTTCGGAACCGCTGCGATTCTGCTTTGGCGGAGAACAGTAGATCTGTCCGTAGAGCGGCAAATGACGTTTGTGATGGATCAGATCGCAGAATGCGGGGAAGACGGGATATTTTCTCAGGAGGAAGAAGAGCAGCTTTTAAATCTGATAGTGCCGCATTTGGAAGAATGGCGGGAGAAGGAGGGATTTGCAGAAATGATGTACCAGATGGGTTCACTGTATTGGAATGACTATGAGTACGGCAGAGCGGAGCATGTCGGAGCCCGGGAGGCTGTCCGCTGGTTTGAACTGGCCGAAAATGAGATCGCGGAAGCAAAACTGTATCTTAACATGGGGAGCCTTCAGACAGATATGGACATGACCGATCCGGTGACTTTCCGGACAGGGAGCGGCGAGGAAATGTTTGAGAAGATGTTTCTCATGCTGAATCAGGCTGAAACAGACACCATCCCGTATTTACTGAAACTGGATGCCTGTTTTCTGGCGGCAGAGTGCACAGCAAGATATATAACACTGTTTCAGAAGGACGGAATCGAGGGCTCCGATGTGCAGTCCCTGATCTTACGGATCCGGAATTGCTCCGGCGCCGCCACAGAGCTGAGCCCGGCTCCGGAAATGTCAGAACGGCTTTCTGTACTGCTTGACCAGCTGGAGGAAATGAAAACGTATTATTACGGGGAAAGCCAGGCAGATGAATGAAACAGCGGCGAAGCCCGGCGATAGTCCGGAAGTCCGGCAGATGCCGGGAGACTGATAACAATTGCAGACGAAACTATGTACATTCCATATTGTAAGAGTACCGGAAATATCATTTCTCACGAAGACCTGGTTTTAAAGACATTTTGTGAGAAATGTACCCGGTTTCTTATGGAGACCTGGTTTCGAAGGAGGTAGATATCATGAACATAATGAATAGAATGAAAAAAACCGTAGTATATCTTACGGCGCTTCTCATGGCAGTGGTATGTGCGGTCACATCTGTCAATATAGCACAGGGACAGGAAACAAGTTCTGAAATCCTTCCGGCGGTCGATATTCAGATCAGTTTGATGGAGGAGCAGATACTGGAGCAGGATATGGATTATGAAGGGTTACACAGTCTCCGGATCCTGCTGACGGTAAAGAACGACAACTATGGGATTTCTGCGGTTTCTTATCAGATAGAGGCAGATACAAACCAGTGGTTTTATCATATACCGGTAAAGCCTCTGGGAGAACAGGAAACCTATGCAGCGGATATTCCGGATTATGAATCATACGAAACGGGGGATCTTAATGAATGGACATTGGTGGAAGATCAGGACGGAACAGTCCTGCAGATGTCAAGGCTCATCTGCGTTTATGCAAAGTCCCGGGCTTGTGTGGTGCTGTCTTATACCGACCTGGCCGGTCATTATTACAGCTGTCAGCAAAATTATGAAATGGAGCCGGCAGCGGATCAGATGACGGAAGAGACCGTACTTTGGGAAGAACCGGAACTTGTGATCCAGTCTGAGGGGACGATAGAATTGGAGGAACTTGTTTCAGAAGAGGTTCCTTCTGAAGAAGAATTTTATGAAGAAGAGGATGAGGAGTTCCTTCCGGAAGAGATACAGCAGTCAGAATCTACAGATGAAATAGAAATTCCGGAGGAAGCGGAAACTGCAGAGGAGTCTGAAATCCCGGAAAGTCCGGAAGAGCCGGAGATTACGGAAGAATTGGTAATCCGGGAAGAACCGGAAAGTGCGCATGAGCCAGAGAGTGCGGAAGAGCCAGAGAGTACGGACAAAGTAGAAATCCAAGAAGAATCGGAACAGCAGGAGGAACCGGAGATTTCGGAAGAAATAGATATTCAGGAAGAACCAGAACTAAAGGAAGAGCCGGAGCTTCCGGAAGAAGCAGTAATTCAGGAAGAGCCGGAGCTTCCGGAAGAACCAGAGGAGCCAGGGATTTCGGAGGAACCGGAAGAATCAGAGGAACCGGAAGAATCAGAGGAACCAGAGCTCCCTGAAGATTCGGAGGATTCAGAAGATACAAAGATACAGGAATCTCCGGAATCGATCGAAAAACCGAAGAACCCGGGAGATACGGAAATACCTGAGGAACGGGAGGTTCCGGAGGTGCAGGAAAATCCGGAAGATCTGCAGATTCTGACAGAACCGGAAAGCGTGGAAGAGGAGAGCCCGGAAGAGGAGATTCCGGATGATCCGGTGGTTTTAGAGGAGCAGGAGATTGCAGAAGAGCTGATGGATCCGGAAGAACCAGCAGCTGCAGATGAGCCGGTCCAGACAGAGGAACTGTTTCCGGAGCCGGAGCCGCAGGCAGAGACTCAGCAGCCGCAGGCGGAACTTCCCCCGGAGCCGGAGCCACAGGCAGAGATACCGCAGCCGCAGGCAGAAGTATCACAGCCCCAGGTTATTCCAGGGAATAACAGTGTGCCCGTGTATTATTATCCGCAGCCCTCTTATAGCGGAGGGGCAGCCTACAGCCCGGGTGCCTATAATACAGCAGGGGCAGGACCCTATTCTGCGGCAGGTGGGAGATCCTACAGCCCGGCTGATGAGAAATCTTACAATACAACCGGCGGAAATGAATCCCGTGCCCGGACGGAGGAAAGCAATCCGGCGGAGGATAGGACTCTGAAGGAGGAAGTGATCCGGACGGAAGGAGAAATCCGGGAAGCAGTGCCTTCCCCTGAGCTGACAACAGATACGCGGTCCGAAAAGCCAGCCGGGACCGGAAAGGAGGATTCTGCACAGAAGAAAGAACCGGAGAGTAAACCGATAAATACGGATGGGTCTGCCTATGATATTTCGGAGATTGAATCCTTCAACGGACGGGTCCTGCAGCAGATCGATGATCTGGTCATTCAGGAAAGCAACATGGACCGCCTTGATATGGAGACTGTGAAAGTGCTAGTAACCAGAAACGGGGAGACCTTTGAACTGAAACGGGACGCAGATTATTCCGTCAAACTGATTGGAAATTCAGCGGATCTGAAGATCTATAAATATGTGATCAGCAGGGATGTTTTTGAAGAGGAAGGATCCTACCGGGTAGTTCTGTTTTCCGAAGATGAGTCCGGAAATCAGAACTCCAATGAAAAAAAGGATACACCTGTCTGGTTCAGCATCGACCGGACACAGCCGCTGATCCTGTCCTGTGAGGATACGGAGGAACAGACAGACCGTGGAGTCCGGGAAGTTCGGGTAAGAGACAATGTGAAGCTGTCGCAGGTGGATATCTATCTGGGAGAGGAAAAGGTTCCGTACAGTGTGGACGGAGAAACCTACCGGTTCCAGGTTCCGGAAGAGATCAGTTCTCCTGATGTTACTGTGGTGGCCAGAGATGATGCCGGCAATACCTATGAGAGAACTTTGCCGGGCTATGTAAAATCAGGAAAGGCGGAATTAAAGCAAAAAGGAATACCGGCAGGGGCGGTTGTCGCAATGGCGGCAGCTGCTGCAGCTGCCGCCGGGATTATCCGGATGATACGAAGGAAAAGAAGATACAGAGCTTAATATTCGATCCTCGGGGTACCGGGGGTATAGATATGATCCCAGGCATTGGCGATCAGGGTGTATTTATCAAGATTTGAAATGCCGTTCCAGGTCATGAATCCGCCAGTCAGTCCGGCATCCGCCAGAGCCTGCGCCTGTTCCGCGATATAATGCGCATCGCAGGTAATCGTCGGGTTCCAGTTCGGAACGTCGTAGCAGGTTACCCAGGTACGGTCGATGGCAGGCGTCGGTGTCTCGCTGTGCCTGCGGGCGGCCTTGGTCGCCCATTCAAAGATCGTGGTATACGGGTCGGACCAGGTATCAACCTGATGACCATAGTGATCTGTGTAGGGCATGGCACTGATTGCGTCAGCAACCAGCGACAGGGCGGGGTAGTACTGGCCGTAGGCGGTTACATAGGAATTGGCGCATTCGCCGAAGACGTCGACGGACATGTAAACACCCAGTTCGTGAAGAACATCGGACGCATAATAACAGAAGTTCTGGATGGCCTCTGCCTTTTCTTCATCATAAACGTTCTTGAAATCGGTGTCGCCGTTTTCGGACATGCTGTAGGATTCTTCCGGGAAACGGACGTAGTCAAACTGGATTTCATTGAATCCGCACAGCTTGACGGCAGCTGTTGCAAGGACCAGGTTGAAGTACCAGCAGTTGCGGCTGTACGCAGAAGGCCAGGTCTGTGTGGAGGAAGAGGACTCGATGCAGTCTTCCGGATGATCCTTGGCATAGACCGCATCGTTGAACAGGATGATACGGCCGATGCAGTAAATTCCTGCATCCTGGCATTTTCTGACAGCCTCCTGGAACCTTTGCGCGCTTCCGAAATAAACGAGATCATAAGAGGTCGGCGAAAGTTCCCGGATTTCTTCAACGGGATAGGACATACCTGTCTCGCCCTTGATATTGATGACCATGCAGTTGACCCCGTTTGCCTTGGCAATCTCCAGATATGCATCAATATTGTCCAGAGCCTTTGATGTGATGTACATGGCGGAAGCATAGTCGCAGATCGGGTTGCCGGGGAAGGAGGGCTTCTCCACCGGATACCAGTCCAAAGTGGTCGGAAGTCCGCCATGCAGATCCCTTCCGCTGTAAATACGGTCTTTATGAATTTCATAAATCTCCGTATTTACGGCAAGGGACTGCTGCTCGGACGCCGCCATGTACTTTCCGTATACCCAGCCGGTGACATCCTTTCCGGTCATGTCCGTAAAATGAACTTTGTATTTATGGATTGCTCCGTCTTCCTGGATCTCATCATAACCGAGAACAGACAGGCAGGTTCCTTTTTTGGCGAAGGAAGCGATTTCCGGTCCGGTTTCGTTCTCATAGATCGTGGTGGAAGTCCGGACCCAGACCTCCGTCTCCTGGATCACATCCAGAGGATCATCCACAAGGGCGGAACGGGGAACATAAAACTGATTGTCATTATATTCGATGACCGCGTATTCGACCCCGTTCTCGGAATAGTTCTGATTGAGATCTGTGACCAGGGTTCCCCGCTGCAGGGAATCGGAGGATTTGATCAGACGGTGTTCTTCTTCGTTTATATAGTAGAAAGAGACCCCCTTGGAATCAGAGGCCAGATACTTCTGAAATGTGACCGGTTCTTCTTTGCGCAGCGCGATCAGAAGAACGACTGCCAGAATAACAATGGCTGCAGGGATGATGATCCACAACGGTCTGATCTGTCGGCGCCTGTAAGTATGGGCACGGCTTCTTCTTCGCTTCTTTTTATAATAACGGGTATTAGACATACTGCTATTTTATAACAATCCTCCGGTAATTGCCAGTATTACTGCAGATAATTGCCGGTATTCCCGATGACTTTTTCAGCCAGAATGTCATGCGTATTTTCAAGTTTTCATTTTCCGCATGACTTTTCCATCCGGAATGTCATGCGTATTTTCAAGTTTTCATTTTCCGCATGACTATGTGGTCAAAAGGATGAAAATAGCCAGAAACTCTCCCGTATTGACGGGAAGTGGGGCAGAGAGGACTGTCCAGCAGAAAACACGACGGAAAGGATTTGAGTGTAAAGTGAAAATACTTGACAGAGCCTTCCGGCTATAGTATATTACCGAAGCTATGGAAGCATTTGTAAAACAATCGCTTTTATATGATTTTTACGGAGATCTTCTGACGGAGCATCAGAAAGAAATTTTTGAGGCGTATGTCCAGCAGAATCTTTCTCTGGGAGAAATAGCGGCGGATGCCGGGATCAGCCGGCAGGGAGTCTACGATACGATCCGGCGGTGCAACACTCTGCTTGACGGCTATGAGGACAAGCTGAAGCTGGTGGAGCGGTTCCTGGAAATCCGGGAGAAGGTCTCGGAGATCCAGAACTGTATGGATCTGGAAACTGCCAGAGAGAAAGCGGCGGAGATCCTGGATCTGATATAAGGAATCCTGAATCGTGAAAACTCCTGAATCATGGGAAACTCCTGAATCAGGAGGAAGCAGGATTCAGGCAAAATACCTGGTGAAAATGTATGGCATTTGAAAACCTGAGTGAAAAACTACAGAATGTATTTAAAAACCTCAGAGGAAAAGGCCGGCTGACGGAAGCGGATGTGGATGTCGCCCTGAAAGAAGTCAAGATGGCCCTTCTCGAGGCGGATGTCAACTTCAAGGTGGTAAAACAGTTCATCAACAGTGTGAAGGAACGTGCCATCGGTGAAGATGTCATGAAGAGTCTTACCCCCGGTCAAATGGTGGTTAAGATCGTCAATGAAGAACTTACCAGACTCATGGGAGGGGAAGCGGTCTCGCTGGAACTGCTCCCGGGAATGGCCAAGACCATTATCATGATGGCCGGCCTGCAGGGATCTGGTAAGACCACTACGGCAGCAAAACTGGCCGGAAAGTTTAAGGAACAGGGGAAACGCCCGCTGCTGGTGGGATGTGATATCTATCGTCCCGCGGCCATTGAACAGCTGAAAATCAACGGAGAAAAGGTTGGTGTTCCGGTATTTGAAATGGGAACCGGGCATAAGGCTGTTGAAATTGCGCAGGCAGGACTGGACCTGGCGAAACAGAACAACTATAACGTGATCATTATCGATACGGCAGGCCGTCTGCAGATCGATGAAGACATGATGGAAGAGCTGGAAGAGATCAAGGGCAGGATTGATGTGACCTACACCCTGCTGGTGGTGGACGCCATGACCGGACAGGATGCCGTCAATATTGCAGCCGGATTCAAGGAACGGATCGGTGTGGACGGCGTGATCCTGACCAAGCTGGACGGCGATACCCGGGGCGGAAGTGCCCTGTCTGTCCGGCAGGTGACCCAGGTGCCGATCCTGTATGCAGGTATGGGCGAGAAACTGTCCGATCTGGAAGTTTTCTATCCGGACCGTATGGCTTCCCGGATTCTGGGTATGGGCGATGTCCTGTCGCTGATCGAGAAAGCGGAAGAAGCTCTGGATGAGGAAAACGCCGAGCGGCTGGCTGCCCATATGAGAAAGAATGAGTTCACCTTTGAGGACTACCTCCTTTCCATGCAGCAGATGAAGAAAATGGGCGGGATCGCGGAAGTGCTGAAGATGATGCCGGGGCTGGGCCTGGGAAATATGGCGGATGCGGTCGTGGATGAGAAGAAGCTTGCCAGGATCGAAGCTATCATTTATTCCATGACTCCGAAGGAACGGAACAATCCGAAACTGATGAATCCTTCCCGGAAAAACCGGATCGCCAAGGGCGCCGGAGTGGATATTGCCGAGGTCAACCGTCTTGTGAAGCAGTTTGATCAGATGAAGCAGCTGATGAAGAAGATGGGCGGCAAAGGAAAGAAAGGCAAAGGCGGGTTCGGCGGCATCGGCGGTATGATGGGCGGACTCAGAGGAATTAAGAGCCTTAGGAACGGAAAATTCTGACACTCGTTGAAAATTCATCCAACCGGGACTTCATGGTCCCTCCGGGTGATTTCAGATACAAAAAAGAAATCATTAATACGAAAGATTGAGGTAACAGAACATGGCAGTAAAGATCAGATTAACAAGATTAGGCAAGAAAAAAGCACCCGTTTACAGAATTATCGTAGCAGATTCCAGATCTCCCAGAGACGGACGTTTTATCGATCAGGTCGGAACCTATGATCCGAATGAAGAACCCGCAAAGGTTGTGATCGACAAGGAAGCTGCTGAAAAATGGCTTGCAAACGGTGCTCAGCCGACAGATGTCGTTGCAAGATTATTTAAGAATGAAGGGATCATCAAATAAGGAAAGGTCAACATATGAAAGAATTAGTCGAAGTTATCGCTAAGGCTCTTGTTGATAATCCAGATGAGGTTACGGTCACCCAAACAGTTGAAGACGACGGTACCATTGTTCTTTCGCTGAATGTCGCAAAGGAAGATATGGGAAAAGTCATCGGAAAAAAGGGCCGAATAGCAAAATCAATCAGAACAGTGGTTAAGACTGTGGCTATCAAAGAGAATAAGAAAGTAGTAGTGGACATCGTTGAATAACGCGGTGTCTGCTGCTTTTTTCAGAAACTTTTAATTTATCGGCAGATCTTTTATGGAACAGTATTTACGAATCGGAGTCATTACGAGACCCCATGGAGTGCATGGAGAAGTTAAGGTATTTCCGACTACGGATTACCCGGAACGGTTTGAGGAAGTGGATGAAGTGATTTTAAGAACCCCGAAAGGGGAGATCGCCACATCCATTGAGAGCGTGAAATATTTTAAGAATCTGGCAATCGTCAAATTTGCCTGTTTTCAGAACCCGGAAGAGATCCAGGGATATGCGGGAACCGATATTATGATCCGCCGGGATCAGGCCCAGCCCCTGGAGGAGGGAGAATACTACATTGCGGACCTGATCGGATGCCGCGTGAAAGCCTCAGATCAGTCTGAAACCTTTGCCGGACAGGAACTCGGTGTGGTCCGGGATGTGCTGCAGACAGGGGCCAACGACGTTTATCTGGTGGAAACTCCGTCCGGAGGAGAACTTCTGCTCCCCGTCATTCCCTCCTGCATTCTGCAGGTGGATATCGAAAACAGCGTGATCACCGTCAATGTCATGAAAGGACTTCTATGAATTTTCATATTCTGACCCTGTTTCCGGACATGATCGGGCAGGGACTGTCCGCCAGCATTCTCGGCAGAGCAGCGAATGCCGGGCTGATCCGGATCCATACAGTGAATTTCAGAGAATACACCAATGAAAAACACGGACATGTAGATGACACTCCCTTCGGAGGAGGAGCCGGCATGGTGCTGAAGTGCCAGCCGATTTATGATGCCTATCTGGATGTGTGCCGTCAGATCAGCAGCCGCACCGGATCCGGGGAACAAAAAAAGCCCCGGGTATTGTACACCAGTCCGGCGGGCCGGCGATTTAATCAGGAGATGGCCCGGGAACTGGCAGAAGAGGAGGATCTGATCATTCTCTGCGGACATTATGAAGGCGTGGATCAGAGAGTTCTGGAACTGATGGAGGCGGAGGAGGTCTCGATCGGGGATTATGTCCTTACAGGAGGTGAACTGCCGGCGATGGTCATGGTGGATGCCGTCAGCCGGATGGTGCCGGGAGTCCTTTCCAACGCCCTGTCCGGGGAAGAGGAGAGCTTCAGCACCTTTCAACCGGAACAGGAGTTTACCAGAAAGGTCCGGAAGGAAGTCTACGGAGATCTGCTCCGGACCGCACAGGGCCGGAGCCTGAAACTGCTGGAATATCCCCAGTACACCCGCCCGGAGGAGTTTATGGGACTGAAGGTCCCGGAGATCCTTCTTTCCGGGGATCATGCCAGGATCGATGCCTGGAGAAGAAAACAATCCGTAGAAAGGACGCGGATCCGCCGTCCGGATCTGCTGGAAGAAAACTGAGGTTGCAATTTGACGCCTCATTGTGTATAATGCACCCGAATGAAGCCAATTCTGTCATTCTGTCATTTCCGGAAAGAATCCCATTATTTTTCATAAACTGCACAGTTTACGAGAGGTTTTTATGAGAGAAAAACTAAATTCGCTCCCCCTTGCTCAGTTAAGAGAAATTGCGAAAGCAAACGGCCTGAAGGGTATTTCAGGCCTGAAGAAGGCGGAACTGATCGACCGCCTGATGGTCATGGCGGAAGAGCAGAAACAGCAGGAGGAGGCTGCTGCCAGGAAGGCAGCCAGAGCTGAGAAAAAAGCGGCAGAGAACCTGAAGAAACAGGAAGAGACTCCGAAAAAACAGGACGAAAGTCCCAAAAAGCAGGACGAAAGTCCGAAGAAAACGGACCGGCCGGCAAAACGTTCCAATGAAAAATCTTCCAGACCGAAGAAAAAAACATCGGAAAAAGCCAGCGCAAAAGAGAAGGACAATGTGAAAAAACCGGAACCGGCGGAAGCGCAGAAGGAGCCGGAAAAAGAAGCCCCGGAAGAGCCTGTGGCGGACATTCGGGAAACGAAGGAAGAGGAAGCGCCGGAGACAAAACTGGATTCCGGAATCATAGCAGACGGGATCCTGGAGATCATGGCGGACGGATACGGATTTATCCGGAGCGACAATTACCTTCCGGGAGATAACGATGTCTATGTTTCCCCCTCCCAGATCAAGAAATTCGGCTTAAGGACCGGAGATATCCTGACCGGGAAGGTCCGGATCAGAACACAGAACGAGAAATTCGGAGCCCTTCTTCATCTGGACCGGGTGAACGGAGTCCTTCCCAGTGAAGTGCAGAACCGCAAGAACTTCGAGGATTTGACCCCCATCTTTCCGGAGAAACGGCTGAAACTGGAGCAGATCGGAGTCCGCAACATTGCTATGCGGGTATTTGATCTGATCTCGCCCATCGGGAAGGGGCAGAGAGGCATGATCGTCTCTCCGCCGAAAGCCGGAAAAACAACCCTTCTGAAAGGGGTCGCCCATTCCATCCAGAAGAATAATCCGGAAGTCTATATCCTGATCCTGCTGATCGATGAGAGACCGGAGGAAGTGACGGATATCAAAGAAGATATCAAAGGGGAACGGGTGGAAGTGATTTATTCCACCTTCGATGAACTGCCGGAACACCATAAGCGGGTTTCCGAGATGGTGATCGAGCGGGCAAAGAGGCTGGTGGAAATGGGCAAGGATGTGATTATCCTGCTGGACAGCATCACCAGACTGGCCAGAGCCTATAATCTTCTGGTACCCCCCAGCGGCCGAACCCTTTCCGGCGGTCTGGATCCCGCAGCGCTTTATATGCCGAAACGGTTCTTTGGAGCCGCCCGGAACATCCGGGAAGGCGGGAGCCTTACGATTCTGGCCACCGCCCTGGTGGAGACCGGAAGCAAGATGGACGATGTGGTCTATGAAGAATTTAAGGGAACCGGCAATATGGAACTGATCCTGGACAGAAAACTCCAGGAAAAGAGAGTGTTCCCGGCAATTGATATTTCCAAATCGGGGACCAGACGGGATGACCTGCTTCTGAGCATTCCGGAGCAGGAGGCCGCTTACATTATCCACAAGGCAACCGGCGGTCTCAGAGCGGATGAGGCAACCGAGAAAATCCTGGATCTGTTCCTCAGAACCCGGAACAACGCGGAATTCATAGACCGGATCAGAGCCAATAAATATCTGTGATCCGTCAGATAAATGACTTGCCAGGCCCGGGAAGCTGTGATATTATATTGCGGATTGTCAAAATACATTCGAAGAGTTAAAAGTTTTTCGAAATTAATGAAGAGGTGTAATTATGAGAGAAAATGTTCAGCCGACCTATTATGAGGCAACTGTAACCTGTAACTGCGGAAACGTATTCACAGTTGGATCCACAAAGCAGGATATCCACGTTGAAATCTGTTCCAAATGCCATTCATTCTTTACCGGCCAGCAGAAGGCTGCTAAGGCACGCGGACGTGTGGAAATGTTCAACAAGAAGTATGGTGTGACACAGCAGTAGCTGCATAACGACATGGCTGGACAGATTCTTTTTGTTCAGCCATTTTTTGGTTTGCAAGGGTCGGAACCCTTGCATTTTTGTGTTAATCCGGAGCGGGCATGAAGGGCAGGACTCCGGAGCCATTTATAAGGATGCGCGATACGCATCGATTCACATTGAAGGAGGCAAGATGAAATCATGTAACATGGGCGGCCAGGCAGTGATCGAAGGCGTCATGATGCGTTATAAGGGAAATGTTGCGGTTTCCGTCCGAAAACCGGATGGAAGCATCCGGGTCGGATGTACCCGGTATGCGAGCGCCGCAGCCAAACATCCCTGGTTAAAGTGGCCGATCATCCGCGGAGTCGTTTCCTTTGTGGATTCCCTTTCCCTGGGGATCCGGACGCTGATGTATTCTGCCAGCATCTTTGAAGAAGAAGGGGAGAAAAAGGAAGAAAACCGTTCTGAGGTCGTGGCGGAATCCATGGGAAAGAAGGAATCTTCCAAAGGGGAAACCGCGCTGATGACCGGAACCGTTCTGTTTTCCCTGGTTATTTCCGTTGTGCTGTTTGTTCTTCTTCCGTATTTTGTCTCTTCCCTGATCACCAGAGTTTCGGATTCCACCGTACTGCTGGCTATCGTGGAGGGTGTACTGAAGGTCGGAATCTTCATCGGGTATCTGTCGGTGATCTCCCTGATGCCGGATATCCGCAGGACCTTTATGTATCATGGCTCCGAACATAAATGCATTAACTGCATCGAATCCGGCAAGGAACTGACGGTGGATAATGTGATGAGTTCCTCCAAGGAACACAGACGGTGCGGGACCAGTTTTATCTTCTTCGTACTGCTGATCAGCATCATCTTCTGCATGTTTATCCGGGTGAAGACCTGGTGGCTGAGACTGCTGATCCGGCTGCTGATCATCCCTCTGGTGGCAGGAGTGTCCTATGAATTCATTCAGTGGGCAGGCAATACCGACTCCAGACTGGCTTACTACCTCAGCAAACCTGGACTGTGGATGCAGGGACTGACCACGAAGGAGCCGGAGCGGGATATGGTGGAAGTTGCGATCCAGTCTGTGGAGCATGTGTTCGACTGGAGAAAATATCTGGAAGACATGAAGAACGGAACGAGGGAAACAACGGCTTCCGGCTGCAATAACAAAGGAACCTGCACGGCAGATCCCTATGAGGTAAGAAATAAGATCGCATGACGTTAGAGGAATTATATAAACACGGAACAGCAAAGCTGAAGGAAGCGGACATAGAAAATCCATCTGTGGACGCTTTCTATATGCTGGAATACGCGGCAGGCCTGAACCGGACGACCTATCTGATGTACAAGGATCAGCCGGTCAGCGATCAGAACCGGAAACAGTATATGGATCTGATCGAAGAGCGGATGAAACGGATCCCCTATCAGTACATTATCGGAAAAGCGGATTTTGCGGGACTGACCTTTGAGGTGAATCCTTCGGTCCTGATCCCCCGTCTGGATACGGAGGTTCTGTTTGAACAGACACTGAGACATCTGACCTACAGATCCTATGTGCTGGATCTGTGCACCGGATCCGGAGCACTGGGGATTGCGCTGAAGAGATACCGCCCGGATATTCATATGGTGATCAGTGACATTTCGGAGGACGCGCTTTCTGTCGCCCGCAGGAATCTTGCGCATAATCACCTGGATGTTGCGGAGAGGACAAACAGCGCCGCGGATCCGGCGGATCTGGAACAGGGATACAATCTGAATTTCGGAGTCCGGGTCATCCAAAGCGATCTGTTTGACAATCTGGCAGCAGAGGAAGCAGCGGCAGAAGGGAAAGAACTGACCGGACGGTTTGATCTGATTGTTTCCAATCCTCCCTATGTAACAGACGGAGAATATGAGGAACTGATGCCGGAGGTAAAGGATTATGAACCCCGTCTGGCCCTGACGGCCGGAACGGACGGCCTTGACTGTTACCGCCGGATCGCGTCCGGGGCACCGGCATTTCTGAAACCGGGCGGCCGGCTTCTTCTGGAAATCGGATGCCGTCAGGCAGAGGCGGTATCGGAGCTTCTGTCAGGCAATGGATTTACGGACCTTCAGGTGATCAGGGATCTTGCCGGTCTTGACCGGGTGATCACAGGAACAAGAACGGAGAATAACAATGTTTGATAAACTGGAATCAATTGAAGAACGATATAACGAAGTGCTGAAGGAGCTTTCCGGCGCTGATGTTGCCAGCGATCAGAACAGATTCAGAAAACTGATGAAGGAACAAAGCGACCTGGCTCCGATCGTGGAGAGCTACCGGAAATATAAAAAAGCAAAGCAGACCATTGATGAGAGCCTGGAGATCCTGGATACGGAGAGCGACGAGGAGATGAAGGAACTGGCCAAGGAAGAACTTGCACAGGCCAAGAAGGAACTGGAGGCCATCGAAGAGACGCTGAAGATCCAGCTGCTTCCCAAGGATGAGAATGATGACAAAAATGTGGTCATGGAGATCCGGGCAGGAGCCGGCGGGGACGAAGCCGCGTTATTTGCCGCGGAACTGTACCGGATGTACTGCAGATTTTCGGAGCTGAACGGCTGGAAGACAGAACTGGTCTCCTACAACGAAATGGGCCTGGGGGGCATGAAGGAAGTGGTGTTCATGGTCAACGGTCAGGGCGCTTACTCCAAACTGAAATACGAAAGCGGCGTACACCGGGTGCAGCGGGTGCCGGTCACGGAATCCGGCGGCCGGATTCATACCTCCACCGCAACGGTGGCAGTCATGCCGGAAGCAGAGGATGTGGATGTGGAGATCGATATGAATGACTGCAAATTCGACGTGTTCCGGGCATCTGGGAACGGCGGGCAGTGCGTCAATACCACAGACTCTGCGGTGCGTCTGACCCATATCCCCACCGGGATCGTGATCTCCTGTCAGGATGAGAAATCCCAGCTGAAAAACAAAGACAAGGCCCTGAAAGTCCTGAAATCCAGACTTTACGATCTGGAATTGCAGAAGAAACAGGCAGCCGAGGCGGCCCAGCGAAGAAGTCAGGTGGGAACCGGGGACCGGTCAGAGAAGATCAAAACCTATAATTTCCCGGAAAACCGGGTTACGGATCACCGGATCAAGTTCACCTCCTACCGGCTTGCCAACATCATGGACGGCGATCTGTTTGAACTGATCGAGAATGATATCGCAGCAGACCAGGCAGCGAAACTGTCTGCACAGGAGGGCTGAGATGAGCCGGATCAAAGATATCCGCCTGGCGCCGGGCGGGGAACAGAAGATTGAGTGGGTCCGCAGAAACTGCCCGCTGCTGAAATCCCTGCGGGAGGAGTACCGGGATACGAAACCTCTGGAAGGGGTCCGGATCGCGGTCTCGATCCATCTGGAAGCCAAGACAGCCCTGTTATGCCAGACTCTGCGGGATGCCGGCGCAGTGCTTTACGTCACCGGGTCCAATCCGCTGTCCACACAGGATGATGTGGCGGCCGCGCTGGTAAAGGACGGGATCGAAGTATTTGCCTGGTATGACTGCTCCGCGCAGGAGTATGACGACAACATCCGTGAAGTCCTCCGGCATCACTGCCAGATCATTCTGGACGACGGCGGAGACCTGGTGCATATGCTGCATACCCAGATGCCGGAAGAGATTCCCTATGTTCTGGGAGGCTGCGAAGAGACCACCACCGGGATCTTAAGACTCAGGGCCATGGAAACCCAGGGAACGCTGCAGTTTCCGATGATCATGGTCAATGACGCCAAATGCAAACATTTCTTTGATAACCGCTATGGAACGGGACAGTCGGTGTTTGACGGGATCAACCGGACCACCAATCTGATCGTGGCGGGCAAAAGTGTCGTCGTGTCAGGCTATGGCTGGTGCGGAAAGGGATGCGCCATGAGAGCCAAGGGACTCGGAGCCCGGGTTATCATAACGGAGATCGATCCGGTCAAGGCGATCGAGGCGGTCATGGACGGATTTGATGTGATGCCCATGGAAGAGGCGGCTCAGATCGGAGACCTGTTTATTACGGTCACCGGCTGCAATAAGGTGATCTCGGAGGCGGCCTTTGCCCGGATGAAAGACGGGGCGGTCCTTTGCAATGCCGGCCATTTCGACGTGGAAGTGGACGTGGAGTATCTGCGAAGGAATGCAGTCCAAAGCCGGGAGATGCGGAAGAATATCATGGGCTATGAGATGCCGGACGGCAGATGGCTGTATGTACTGGCGGAGGGACGTCTGGTGAATCTGGCGGCAGGAGACGGACATCCTGCGGAGATCATGGATATGAGCTTTGCGATCCAGTTCCTTTCCATCAAATATCTGGCGGAACAGGCTCATCAGCTGACGGAAAAACTGATCCCGGTCCCGGAGGAGATCGACGCTGTGGTGGCAGAGCGCAAGCTCTCCATGATGGGGCGGAAGATCGATACGCTTACCGGGGAACAGCGGATCTATCTATATGGCAAAGAATGAAAGACAGTGGGGAAAACAGATGAATGCGATTATAACCGTAGTTGGAAAAGACAGAGTAGGGATCATTGCCGCGATCTGTGTAAAGCTGGCGGAGTATCAGATCAATGTCCTGGACATTTCCCAGACGATCCTGCAGGGAAGCTTTACCATGGTGATGGCAGTGGATATCAGCGGCGCCAGCCTTCCCTTTGCGCAGGTCTCAGAGGGACTGCAGGAACTGGGAAAGGAAATGGAGCTGTCCATCCATATCCAGCGGGAAGAAATCTTTGACGCGATGCACAATATCTGATCTTCCGTGCAGGAGAAAAGGAAGAGGTACTATCTATGATCAATCAGAAGGATATCTTATCAACGATCCAGATGATCGAACAGCAGCATCTGGATATCCGTACCGTTACCATGGGGATCTCCCTGCTGAGCTGCTGCGATGAGGATATAAACAGCGCCTGCAGCAAGATCTATGACAAGATCTGCAGGTATGCGGAGCATCTGGTTCCGGTTTGTGAGGAGATCGAGATCGAGCTTGGAATCCCCATCGTGAATAAACGGATCTCCGTTACTCCGGCCGCTCTGGTTGGAGCTGCCTGCAAAAGCACGGATTATACCCCCATCGCCAAAGCCCTGGATGAAGCCGCCAGAACCTGCGGCGTGAATTTTATCGGAGGATTTTCCGCCCTGGTGCAGAAGGGAATGACCGAGGCGGATCAGAATCTGATCCGGTCCATCCCGGAAGCGCTTTCTTCGACTCAGCTGGTATGTTCTTCCGTAAATGTGGGATCTACCCGGTCCGGCATCAATATGGACGCGGTCCGGCTGATGGGACAGGTGATAAAGGAAACAGCCTGGAAGACCAGGGAACAGGACGGAATCGGCTGTGCCAAACTGGTGGTGTTCTGCAACGCAGTAGAGGACAATCCGTTTATGGCAGGAGCTTTTCATGGGACCGGGGAACCGGAAAAGGTGATCAATGTGGGCGTATCAGGTCCGGGTGTCGTGCATAACGCCTTGAAGGAGCTGAAGGGCGCCCCGCTGGATGAAGTGGCGGAGACGATCAAGAAGACCGCGTTCCGGGTGACCCGGGTGGGCCAGCTGGTTGCCCAAGAGGCGTCCGCAAGACTGAACACTCCCTTCGGAATCGTGGATCTGTCCCTGGCGCCGACCCCGGCGATTGGTGATTCCGTAGCCCGGATCCTGGAAGAAATGGGACTTCAGGTCTGCGGGACCCATGGAACCACGGCCGCGCTGGCTCTGCTGAATGATGCCGTGAAAAAGGGCGGCGTGATGGCGTCGTCTTCCGTGGGAGGACTGTCCGGCGCTTTTATTCCGGTATCGGAAGATGAAGGAATGATCGCGGCTGCCAGGTCCGGGACGCTGTGTATCGACAAACTGGAGGCCATGACCTGTGTCTGCTCCGTGGGACTGGATATGATTGCGGTTCCGGGAGATACTCCGGCGGAAACCATCTCCGCCATCATTGCAGATGAAGCTGCAGTCGGAATGGTAAATAACAAGACAACCGCGGTCAGAATCCTTCCGACTCCGGGAACAGCAGTGGGGGATACGATCCGTATGGGAGGCCTTCTGGGAGACGCTCCCGTCATGGATGTTCATAAAGAATCCAGCGCGGAATTTATTGCCCGGGGCGGCAGGATCCCGGCTCCGATGCACAGCCTGAAAAACTGACAGGAAAATGACGTGAAGAAGATTACGATCGGCATCGTTGCCCATGTAGATTCCGGAAAAACCACATTATCAGAAGCACTGTTATACCTGACCGGCACCATCCGGAGTTTCGGCCGGGTCGATAAGGGTGCTTCTTTTTTGGATGATCACGATCTGGAGCGCCGGAGAGGAATCACGATCTACTCTAAGCAGGCCCGTTTCACCTTCGGGAATACCGAGTTCATTCTGATTGATACTCCGGGGCATGCGGATTTCTCCGCGGAGATGGAGCGTTCCCTTCAGGTCCTTGATTATGCGGTGCTCCTGATCAGCGCGGCGGACGGGATCAAAGGTCAGACGGAGATGCTGTGGCGTCTGCTGGAAGAATACCGGATCCCGGTATTTGTCTTTTTCAACAAAATGGATCAGGATGGGGCAGATCCGGTGCTCCTGAGAAACACCTTCCGGACCGTGCTGGCCTCCGAACTGGTGGATTTTTCGGCCCGGGATCCGCAGGAGCTGTATGATCAGGCCGCCATGTGCACCGAAGAAGCCATGGAGGAATATCTGAGTACCGGAAGTCTGACGGATGACCGGCTCCGGTCCATGATAAAAGAGCGGAAGCTGTTTCCGGGGTGCTTCGGCTCTGCGCTGAAGATGGAAGGCGTCAGGGAGTTTCTGGAACTTCTGGACCGGCTGACCCTGCAGACAGAATACCCGCCGGAATTCGGGGCCCGGGTCTTCAAGATCATCCGGGATCCGGATGGCAGCAGAGTGACCATGATGAAGATCACCGGCGGGTCCCTGCCCAACAAATCGGTTCTTCCCGACGGCCAGGAATCCTCCAAGATCAATCAGATCCGGATCTATAACGGAGGACGGTTTACCCTGAGGGACGAGGCCTTCGCGGGGGAGATCTGCGGAGTGACGGGACTGAAGGAAAGCTGTGCCGGGCAGGGATTCGGGACAGAATCTGAATCATTCCTGCCGCTGCTGGCTCCGATCCTGAGTTACCGGGCGGTACTGCCGCCGGAGCAGGATGCCGTGAAAGTGCTTCCCTGGTTCCGTACTCTGGAGGAGGAAAATCCGGAACTATCCGTCTCCTGGGAAGAAGACCGGCAGGAGATCCATGTCTGCGTCATGGGAGAAGTACAGCTGGAAATTCTGAAAACCTTGCTGAAAGAGCGGTTTTCTCTGGAAACGGACTTTGATAACGGGGAAGTTATGTACCGGGAGACCATCGCCTCGCCGGTGATCGGATCCGGTCATTTCGAGCCGCTGCGTCATTTTGCGGAGGTGCATCTGCGGATGGAACCGGCTCCCCGGGGATCCGGCCTTGTGTTCGAAAGCGAACTGAGCAGTGATGTTCTGTCCCGGAACTGGCAGAGGCTGATCCTGACCCATCTGGGAGAACGGCAGCACAGAGGCGTTCTGACCGGAGCACCCGTCACAGACATGAAGATCGTTCTGATCGGAGGCAAGGCTCATCTGAAACATACGGAAGGAGGGGATTTCCGGCAGGCGGTCTACCGGGCCGTCCGGCAGGGACTCATGAAAGCGGAAAATCTCCTTCTGGAACCTTATTACCGGTTTGTTCTGGAGATTCCCGCTTCCGCAGTGGGGCGGGCCATGACGGATCTCGACCGGATGGAGGCCGGATTTTCCCTCCCGGAACAGGATATGGCCGGGAAAACCTGCGTGATCCGGGGAAGGGGGCCGGTGTCTTCGCTGAAGGATTATGCATCCCAGATCGCGGCATACACCAAAGGACAGGGCCGGATCCGTCTGATCAATGACGGATATGACCTCTGCCGCAATGCGGAAGAGGTGATTCGGAGGAAAGGCTATGATCCGGCAGCAGACCTTAAAAATCCCGCGGATTCGGTGTTCTGCGCCCATGGCTCCGGGATCATTGTCCCCTATGACCAGGTGGATCAGTATATGGAGATTCCTGATTTTAAGAATCCTTCCCGGGAACTGTCGGAAGAGGGGACCTTGAAAGCGGAGCTTTCGGGTACTTCCCCAAAGGAGATCCATCTGGGAACCGAAGAGGTGGATGAGATCATTTCCAGGATCTCACGCTCCAACAGCAAAGAGAAAAAGACGGGGAAGAACTGGAAGAAGACCTTCGGAACCAGAGAACCGCTGTCCGCTCCGGGGGCTGTCAGCCCCAACTCCGGAGAATCCCGGGTGTTCCCGCCGGAGGAAGCGGAGTATGTGCTGGTGGACGGATACAATGTGATCTTTGCCTGGAAGGAACTTAGCGATCTGGCAAGGGTGAATATCGATTCTGCCAGGGACGCGCTGATTGAGATCCTGAGTAATTTCCGGTCGATGATCAGCGCAGAGGTGATCGCGGTATTTGATGCCTACCGGGTAAAGGGGCATGCCACAGAACAGCAGACCCTCCAGAATATCCGGATCGTCTATACCGCAGAAGAGGAAACAGCAGATCAGTATATTGAGAAGTTTACCAACGAAAACGGGAAAAAGCAGAAAATCCTGGTGGTGACTTCAGACAGCCTGGAACAGGTTATTACCAGAGGGCAGGGCTGTATGCTGATCTCATCCCGGGAATTTCAGGCGTATCTGGAACGGCTGCAGGCGGACCTGAGGGAGAAATATCTGGAAACTCATTAAATAAAAGTAACAATTTCATGAAAGTTAACAAAAACCATCCCGGATAATCTCCGGGATGACTGCTTTCCGGAAATAGATTCTGCCGGAGAAATGTGATACAGTATTATCATCAGTTTTACATTTGTTCACAAAATTATATGGAAGGGAGAACAGTATGAAAAGATTCAAAATGTTTTCAGCTGTTCTTGCGGCAACAGCTATGACAGGTGTCATGGCTGTTTCTGCAATGGCAGCTCCGCAGG
Source organism: Parasporobacterium sp. (assembly GCA_017459985.1). GTDB lineage: Bacteria > Bacillota > Clostridia > Lachnospirales > Lachnospiraceae > RGIG5612. Next base: position 16,195 of record JAFUBX010000036.1, on the reverse strand, counting down.
AAGTTCCTGTGATCACAGGGATCGTCCTGAGCGAAGAATCGGCCAATTATGTGGATTCTTCTCTGTACAGTCAGTATGAAACCGTAACCTTCTCCGACGGAACCGAACAGACAATCGATCCGGAAATGCAGACCTTCATCCTGGTAAAGGATGGGGCCATCGTGGACCTGGATGATCCGGAGAACTGGACGGAAGATGCCCAGCTGTTTGTCATTGACAAAGGACAGTACGATGAAGTCATGATGTCCATGAATACCGCTAATTGGGGACCGTTCTACTTTACCGGCGCGGTAACCTTTGAGGATGGGGCCTATGCGGAAGAGAAGTCTGTTCCGGCAGCGGTTCATGATGCCCAGATCACGGATGAAGGGATCACCGGAGGCGAGATCGACATTGACGCGGATTACATCAGCGGGATCTATGTTTATAATGAAACAGGTGCCCATACGCAGATCTCGGATGTGACCCTGAATTCCAAAGGTCTCGGCGGCAATGACTTCGGAACCAAAGGCGGCTGGGGAACCGTTATTTCCATAGCGGGAACCGCGGAAGCGGATATCGACAATGTCGTGATCAATACGGAAGGCCCGCTGCATGACGGCATCTGGGCCGGCGGAAGCTCTGTGGTCAATGTCCGGGATACCGTTGTGTCCGCCCGGGAAGAAGCGGAGGCATATGCATTTGAGCCCTATACCTATGACCGGTTTATCATTACCGAGGCGCCTCTGACGGAGGAAGAAATCGCAGACTACGGCATTTCCGGAGAATTCTATGCAGAAGATTATGAGAGCATGTTTGGATCCGGAACCCATTATTACTATTATAATGATGATTACACCAGCAATTTCTCAGCACCGATGCTGCAGTGTGTACCGCTGGCCCTGGGCCTGCATGGCAGCATGAGAGGCTGCATCTGCTACGGATCCGCCACCCTGAGTTTTGATAACTGTCTGGCAGTCAGCGATATCTGGGCCGTTCTTTCCACAGACTCCGGAAACGGCACACTGAATGCAACGGATACCGTCGCGCTGATCGGGGAACTGACCGATGAAGAGCATGCCAACGGCGGTGTGAATATTGCAGGAAAAGATTATTTCTTCCATGCTTATGATACTTCGGAAGGCACAGGCTATGTCACCTACTGCGACGGATTTGATGACAATTTCTACGGATGTACCTTCATTGCGCCTGATTATATCGCGATCCTGACAGGCGGCACCTTTGATTTTACGGAATCAGAGACCCAGAGAGGTTACGGCGCTTCTGACCGGATCGGATTCATGAGCCACGGCAATGCCTATACAGCAGTCCTGAGCCATTCCGATTTCGAAGTGTCGGATTCGTTGTTCAGCGTCATGTCTACCGGTGCAGTGGATATTACACTGGATGATGTCCGGGTACGTCTGTATGGGGAGAATCCCTGGAGCGGAACGCTGTTCCAGTTTATGGATACCGATGATACCGGTACCGGCGCAAATGACATGGAAATGGATGTTCTGGATCTGACCTATGAAGAGTACCAGACCATCGAGTCTGCTGCGGACGGAACCACCAAAACGGTCCGCATTGCCAATTCCGAACTGGAGGGAGATATCTATAACTCTGTCGGATCCAGCAACAACAAGCATGTATCCGAATCCTACGACGGAACCACCAATATTCTCTCCGACTGGAATGCATCCCTGGTCAATGTGTCACTGGACAATGCAGTTTTGACAGGCGTTGTTTCCACCTCCTATGCGCAGCATGTGGATGAAGAGGGCAATCCGATCGAAGGTCTGTTCTACTTCAATAAGACCGGTGACGGAATGGAAGGAACCGATGAAAACACCTATGATTTCCATGCAGGACGCCGCGTTATGAACACACCGGCCTATAACGGACTGGCACAGATCAATCTGTCTGTAACGAACGGATCCACCTGGAACGTGGCAGGAGAAAGTATCCTGAACAGCCTTACCATTGAGGAGGGCAGCACCGTTCTCGGAACCATTATGGAAAATGAAAATGGAACGATCACCGTGGCAGCCGGCGAAGAAGCAATCGAAGCCGGTGTATACGGAACCGTATCCGAACTGCATTATGTGGAACCGGAAAGCTCCGGTGGTGAAAGCGGCGGCGGAGAATCAGCCGATGCGCCGGCTCCGGAAGGTGAGTCGGAAGAAGGTCAGGCCCCGGAGGGTGAGTCTGCCGAAGGAGAATCCCCGGAAGGAGAATCCCCGGAGGGTGAGTCCCCGGAAGGACCGGCTCCGGAAGAAGCCCGGAACTGACAGGAAGCGGATGCTGTACCATTGTTATCTGAGAACCTGAGAAAAGAGTGCCGTTTTTTGCGGCACTCTTTTCAGTTTTATGGTATAGTCTTGAAAACGGCAGGCTTTTTTGCTATACAGAACACAGGAAGCCGAAAGGCCTTCCGTCATAAAGGAGGAAATGCCATGCGGGAAATCGATGTCCAAACCATCTCAGATGCGGTCAGGGAGTTGTGTATCCGGATCAATTATGAGCTGTCCGGCGATATGCAGGAAGCCCTTATGAAGGCGGCGGAAACGGAGACCAGTGAACTGGGAGGAAAGATTCTGGGGATCCTGGAAGAAAACCTGAAAGTCGCGAAGGAGGAGCAGATCCCGATCTGTCAGGATACGGGGATGGCGGTTGTGTTTCTGGAGATCGGCCAGGAGGTACATTTTACCGGAGGAGATCTGGAAGAAGCAGTTAATCGCGGAGTCGCCCGCGGCTATACCGAAGGATATCTGAGGAAATCGGTGGTCAGAGATCCGCTGGATCGGGTCAATACCGGTGATAATACGCCGGCGGTGATCCATTACCAGATTGTGCAGGGAGACCAGGTGACCATTACTTTGGCGCCGAAGGGATTCGGAAGCGAAAACATGAGCAGGGTCTGTATGCTGAAACCCGCCGACGGAGAAGAAGGGGTCCTGAATGCAATCGTTTCCGCAGTAAAAGAAGCGGGGCCTAATGCCTGTCCGCCGGTGGTCGTCGGAGTGGGGATCGGAGGAACCTTTGAAAAATGTGCGCTGCTGGCAAAGAAGGCCCTGACCCGCCCTGTCGGAAGCACCAGTGGGAAACCCCATATCGCAGAGCTGGAAAGGAAGGCGCTGGAGCGGATCAATGAACTAAAGATCGGACCGGCGGGACTCGGAGGCAGGGTCACAGCTCTTGCGGTTCAGATCGAGACCTATCCGACCCATATTGCGGGGCTTCCGGTGGGAATCAATATTTGCTGTCATGTGAACCGGCACATTCGGACCGTGATCTGAAAAGCCGATGAAAGGATTTACCGGAAAGAAGGGAAATGATGGAAAAGCATATCACACTTCCGTTAACGAATGAACTGGTCAGCTCTCTGCAGGCCGGCGATATGGTTTATCTGACGGGGATCGTGTATTCCGCCCGGGATGCGGCGCATAAAAGGATGATCGAAACGCTGGAAAAGAAGGAAGCCCTTCCGTTTGACCTCAAAGGGCAGACCATCTATTATCTGGGACCCACGCCGGCCAGAGAAGGACAGGTAATCGGATCTGCGGGACCGACTACTGCCTCCCGGATGGACAAATATACCCCGGCTCTTTTAGAGCTGGGCCTCAAGGGGATGATCGGAAAAGGAAAAAGGAGTCCTCAGGTCATAGATTCCATGAAGAAAAACCATGCGGTATATTTCGCAGCGGTGGGCGGAGCCGGAGCGCTTCTGTCCCGTCAGATCCGGAAAAGCCGGGTCATTGCCTATGAAGATCTGGGTACCGAAGCGATCCGGGAGATGTATGTGGAAGAGTTCCCCGTTATCGTGGTAATCGATGCACAGGGAACAGATCTATATCAGAGACCTTAGGTTCACCAGCGTCTACCGCTTACAGATCTTCTTCCCGACCGTGGGATTTTTGTAATTTCCGGAATTCTGAGAAAAGCAGAAGGATTCCTGTCACAGCGGCGAGGATGTCTGCGATCACTGCACTCCATAGCATTCCGACTACGCTGCCGGTCAGACTGGCCAGGAGGATGATGGCGGGAATAAAGAAGATCACGTCTCTGGACAGTGCAAGCAGTGTAGACTTGAAACTGTTTCCCATGGACTGCAGCAGGATGGAGATGGATTTTACCAGGCAGGTGCAGGCGATCCCTCCCAGAAAGATCCTCATGCAGAGGACGGCGTATTCCTGATAGACGGGGCCGTTATTGGTGCCGAAGATGGAAACGATCTGATAGGGGCAGAGTTCGAACAGAGCCATGGCGATCAATCCGATGATCAGATCCAGGACCACAATGGTCAGGCAGGTTTCCCGGACTCTGGCAAGGTTTCCGGCTCCCATATTATATCCGATGATCGGCTGGCCGCCCAGGGAAACCCCGATGACGACGGAGATCACGATACCGAATACTTTCATGCAGATGCCGATGACGGCGAGAGGCGTTACGATGCCGAAGGGCTCCCCGGAGGAACTGAGGGTCTCGTATCCGTAGCGGCCGACCAGATTATTCGCCACGGTCATGATTGCCACAATCGACAGCTGGATGATCAGGGAAGCAAGGCCAAGTCCCAGTTCCTTGCGGATGATCACCCCTTCGGGACGGATCGATTCCCGGGAGACTTTAAAGGACCGGGAGCGGGTCAGATAAATAACCGTCATGACAAATGTGACTAACTGCCCGATAACTGTTGCGATGGCGGCTCCTTCCACTTCCATATCCAACGCAAAAATAAAGACAGGATCCAGAATGATATTGGCAATACTCCCGGCCAGGGTCGCAGCCATAGCGAACCGGGGAGATCCGTCCGCCCGGATGGAAGCATTCATTCCCTGTCCGATGATGTAGAAGGGAATTCCCAGACAGATCCAGAAATAATAATCATTTGCATACTGATAACACAGTTCCTCTGCGGGGGTCGCCCCGAACAGCCGGAGGATCGGATCCTTCAAGATCAGACCGGCAGCAAGTAAAAGCACAGAGAAGAGGATCAGCATCAGAAGGCCATTCCCGACACAGCGGCTGGCCTTCTTCTTTTCCCCGGCTCCCAGAAAAAGACTGAAGGATGCCGCAGCGCCGTCTCCGGCCAGAAGGGCAAGACCCAGGGCGATCACGGTGAAGGGGTAAACAATGTTCGTTGCTGCATTTCCGTAGGCCCCGGCATTGCTCCAGCCGATATAGACCTGGTCAACAATATTATATAACGCTGCAACCACCATACTGATGCAGCAGGGAACCGCAAATCTGCGGATCAGTTTTCTGATGTTTTCTGTTGCCAAAGCAGAACTGTCCATTGAATTTACCTCATTTCAAAATAATCATTCATAAAAAAAGAAAGCGCAGGTCCGATCTGGACTTACGCTTTCGCAACACGATATTGTTATTGTATTCGGAATCCGGGATTTTGTCAAAGAGAAAAAGCAAAAAGAAGAATGCATATAGAAAAAGTCTGTGTTATAATGGCCACTGCATGACTGGCGGCAGACCGTGTTTGCACAGAAAAATCCAGAAAGAAACAGAAGCGATGGAATACTGGGATATTTATAATGAACAAAAGCAGCTCACCGGAAGACAGATGAAGCGCAACGACTGGAATATGAAACCCGGAGACTATCATCTGACGGTACTTGGCGTGATCCGGCGGCCGGACGGGAGATTCCTGATCACCCGGCGGGTCATGAGCAAATCCTGGGCACCCGGATGGTGGGAGGTGTCCGGAGGCGGCGTGAAGGCGGGCGAGACCTCGGAGGAAGCGGTCAGGCGGGAGATCCTGGAAGAGACCGGGGTCGATGTGTCCAATGCTCCCGGCGGATATCTGTTTTCCTATAAAAGAGAGAACCCGCAGGAGAAGGACAACTATTTTGTGGATATTTACAGATTTGAAATGGATCTGACGGAGGCGGATATCACGATCCTTCCGGAGGAAGCCTGCGAGTTCCGGTTTGCAACTCCCGGGGAGATCCGCGGTCTGGCGGATCAGGGCATTTTCCTTCATTATGCCAGTATCCGGCAGGTCTTTGAATGAAGAAAATCCTCAGAACGAGAAAATCCCCTTGATTTTAAAAATGAAATCGTGTAGAATGTGAACTGTTGTTATTCGGAGAAGTACCCAAGCTGGCCGAAGGGGCTCCCCTGGAAAGGGAGTAGGTCGTTAATAGCGGCGCAAGGGTTCAAATCCCTTCTTCTCCGCAGTTGGAAAAGGAAGCACTTGAAGGAGCGCTTCCTTTTTTGATGCTGTTTAAAAATGCATCGATTCTCGCAAGCTTCATTATGGAAATGCATATCGGCTGCCCGGAATTTCGGAGTATCATCGCACGCGGAAGGTGAGGCATGGAGTTTCCTGGTTTTTTCTGAAATTACCTTCCGAATTTTCGATGATTTGCCCTGAAAACGGAAGGTCGGGTATGGAGTTTCCGGGCTTTTTCTGAAATTACCTTCCAAATTATATCCCCGGAATCAAAGAGTAAGCATTTGGAGCCCGGATGACGTTCTGTTAAAAGGTACAAAAAATCCATTAATTACAAGTAAATATTACTAAAATTGTCAGGTGGTATTGACAAAAGGGTAAATGAGCGGTACGGCGGTTGCCCTGATCCTGACGACAATGATGGCATACGTGATTTCCAGAAAAGAATTTCCCGGAAGAAGGGCATTAAATTTTTTCGTATTCTTTACGATGCTTTTCAGCGGCGGTCTGGTTCCGACCTACCTGAATTACTCACAACTTGGAGTGCGCAATACAATCTTTGGTCTGGTGCTTCCCGGAATTCTTATGAAAGCTTTTTATGTACTTCTGATGAAGTCCTATTTTGTGACAAATATACCGGAATCGCTGATGGAATCAGCTAAAATTGACGGAACGGGAACCTTTAAATCTTTTACTCAGGTGGCACTGCCCCTTTCCCAGCCTATATTGGCTACAATCGGGCTTTTTATCTGCATCGACTACTGGAATGACTGGTATAACGGGCTGATTTATCTGACCGATAAAAATCTGTTTAATATTAACAATATGCTGAACCGTATTCTGCTTTCTATCCAGTATCTGCAGACGACAGCTGATTCTGAAGCTGCGATGGCGCTGGGATCCATCCCCAGTACCGCGGTTAGAATGGCGCTGGCGGTTGTCGGGGTACTTCCGATTCTGATTGTGTATCCGTTCTTTCAGAAATATTTTGTAAAGGGAATTACGATTGGTGCGGTGAAAGGGTGATATAAGATAAGAATTGCGAAACCGTTTCATTCTGTGATACAATTTTCGGCGGTTATTGCATCAGCCGCATGTCGGAACACAGAAACTGCTGTTTTTGTTCCGGGAAGCTGGGAAAACCGGAGATTAAAATGAAGGATAACTGCTATGAATATCTATGAAATTGCAAAACAGGCGGGTGTTTCTGCGGCCACTGTTTCGCGGGTCATGAACCATGGCGACCTTGTCGCAGAGAAAACAAGAGAACGGGTGCAGAAGGTGATCCGTGAACAGGAGTATCATCCGAATGTATTTGCAAAAGGACTGGCCGGTAATTCCTTTAATACCATTGGTATATTGACAACCAATATTCGAGATCTGTATTTTGCTTCGGCAATTTACACCATCGTCAGATACGCAAAGCAAAGCGGATATGATATTATTCTTTCCCATATCCGGGAAGGAGAAGATGATAAGGCTGAGGCCCTGCAGATGCTGGTGGATAAGCGGGTAGACGGGATTATTCTGATCGGTTCATTATTCCATGAAGAAAGCGAGGATCATCCGTTTATACTTCCGACTTCCGAAAAAGTACCTGTGGTTATGCTGAATTCTTCAGTACCTGAATATATACCGGAAGATGCAAGAGTTTATTCGGTAGAATGTGATGATGAATACGGTGGATATATTGCAACAAAACATCTGCTTGAAGAGGGCTGCCGGGTGATTCCTTATATTTATGATGTCGATACACTAAGCTCCCGGAACAAACGGCACGGATACCTTAGGGCATTAAAGGAATACGGGCGGAAAGGAATCTTTCAGAAGGCGAAGGATGTTTATGAAGGAGAAACAGCAATCCGCAGAATATTAAAAAAACATCCGGATATTGACGGAGTGTTCTGTTCGGAAGATTCCCTGGCAGCCGGGGTTCTGAAGGGAATCCGAAAAGATCCTTCAGAGAGGGAACGGTTTGTCCGGGTTATCGGGTACAATGATATTCTGATTCCTCAGATAACTGTTCCGGAGCTTTCTTCTGTAAACGGTAAAGTCAATCAGCTCAGTGAACGGGCTTTTGAGATTATGAACTGCATTCTCAAAGAAGAACCCGCCGACCGCAGCTACGTTATTAAACCGGAGCTTGTGGTCAGAGAAAGCTCCTGTAAGAATTTGAAATCATAGAATCCTGCGGGTTCGTATCTGTGGGGCTGCCGGCGGGGAATAACCGTGGCAGTCCTTTTGTATAATATACAGGTTATTAACAAATTTGACATAATATTTAAAAATTATACAAGGTTTCCCGAAAAAGTTTGCATGGCAGATAGGGGAAAACACAGGGCGGTTTTGTTGAAATCGGTATTTTCGGATGATATAATTACCTAGGTTTTCGATAAGTTTAAACCGAACAATATTTTTATTTTATTTTAGGAGGGAAACATGAAGAAATTATTAGCAATCCTTGTGTCTGCTACTATGATCTTCGCCCTGGCTGCCACATCCTTCGCAGGCGACGCAGCTGTTACATGGGAAGATTATCAGCAGTATCTTATTGACACAGCCGGATCCAATGCTCCGGATCTTCAGGAGTTCATTGATCAGGTAACGGCAATCGGAAGCTGGGATGAACTGGATCAGACCGTATCTCCGTGGGATCAGATGTTCACAACCATTGGCCTTTCCACCTGGGAAGAGTTCGAGCAGGGTATCGTGAAGGAAGCAGCTGTTCCGGCAGGCCAGAATATGGGCGGCGGTTCTCCGGAAGGCGAATCACCGGAAGGTGAATCTCCGGAAGGTGAGTCTCCGGAAGGCGAAGCTCCGGCAGAATCCGCAGATGCTCCGGCTCCGGAAGGCGAAGCTCCGGCAGAGTCCGCGGAAGCTCCGGCAGAAGGTGAGTCCGGTGAAGGCGAGTCCGGCGGAGATTCCGCAGGCGCTGATTCCAAGGGCGACGAGCAGCTGGTTGAACTGCAGAACGAAGAAGACGGCAGCGCACTTGAGCCGATCGTAACCACTTCTTTCGCAGGCACCATCCTGGCATATCCCCGTTATGCTACTTATGTAAACGAAGATGCTGCAGAAGCAATCGTAGATGATGTCGCATGGCACAATGGTGCGGTCTACTCCGAAGCAGGCGAGTGGAATGTCACCGCTGACATTACCATGGATACCACTGCAGACGGCTCCGACACTAACGACTTCTCCGGTCTGGGTGCAGCTGTTCTGGCAGAAGGACAGGGAACTGTCGTAAATATCACTGACGCCAACATCGAGACCACCGGTGTAGCCAAGCTGGCTCTGTTCACCGACGGCGGCGCTGTTTCCATCGTAAAGAATTCCACACTGACATCCAACAGTGGAACCATCTATGAAGGATATATGTCCACAGCTGATCAGGCTGTCATGGTTGCTCCTCCCTGGGTTCTCGGACTTGGCGGACCGAAGTGCAACGCACGTACCACCAACATCATGGGCGACTACTCTGTAGCAGCTTACATTGATTCTACCTTCAATGCAGGCGGCTGGGGCGCTCTGTCCACCGACTCCGGCACGAACATGCATATGGTCGTTGTCAATACCACTGTGAACGTAGAGGATTCCGGTTACGGTGCATACACCATCGGTAACTCTACCGAAGATTACTATGGCGTAACCGAGAACGTTTCCACTTACGCCAATATCATGACCGGCGGCGTTTCCACCTATCAGTCCTACACCGGCGGACAGGAAATCGAAGTTGTTCAGTTCAATGGCGAGCAGGATGAGTACAGCCACGGCGCAGGCGGCGATGTGGTTGCAACTGTGAAGTCTGATGCAGTCGCTGACGGCGAAGTAGTAAATTCTGTCATCAATTCCGAGAACTTCGGCTTCATGTGCCATGCAAACGGAGCTGACGGAATGAATATCGTGAACGTTCTGGATGGCACAGAAGTCAATGCACAGGATGCCATCTTCCTGGTTAAGAAGATCAACTCCATCTTCAATGTTGATAATGCAGTTCTGAATTCCGCAAACGGCGTTCTGCTGCAGATCATCGACAACGACGATGACTATGTCGGACTTGATATGGAAACCCAGTGGGGTACTGATGACGGATATGGCCACTTCTACGGAATCCATATGCCGAACTTCAACTCCACATTCCATGAGGCAGAAGGCTATGCAAATGAATTTGCAGTCAACGAGACTCCGGTGGAAGACAACTGGACAAGCGAACTGAACATCACCAACACTACAGTGGCAGGCGATGTCTGGAATGCAACCGGTTATGTAGGATCCAACCCGGCAACCACTCTGACTGTAAACCTTGGTGAAAATGCTGATCTGACCGGTGTCATCTCTGCTGGTGCATTCTCCCACACTGTGAAGGATGCAAAGGTGAACGACGGTGACTGGTCTGAAGCTTCTGCACTTGGTCATGTAACAGATATCGTAAACTCCAACGGAAAGAACATCGTTAATGTAGCCCTGGCTGCAAACGCTGTCTGGACCGTTGCAGGCGATTCTGTGATCGACGCGCTGACCATCGAAGGCGATGCCCAGGTCGTAATTCCGGATGGCGTTACCCTGACCGTCGGCGGTGAAGAGTACACTGGCGCTACCCTGACCGCAGCTGAGCTTGCTGCATAATCAGCAGCAGAGGAAAACCGGTCGCTGACCGGATCAGAATCTCAGATTTATCAGGACCTGCATCCCGGAATGGGGTGCAGGTCCTTCGCAAAGTGTTTGCAGGTTTTTCGGAAAGGACGATATGGAAACAGGAATCTATTCTCGGAAATTTATTGTACAGCCGGACCAGTGCAGCCGGGATGCGAGTCTGTCGGTGCCGGGGGTATTTAACATGCTTCAGGCCCTGTCGGCGGAGCATGCCCAGGCGCTGGGTATCGGTGCGGCGGCCATGGCCAGACAGAAGAAATTCTGGGTGACGGTTCATAACCGGGTGGATTTTACAGGCAGAGCATGGCTCCTTGATCAGCTGACAGGTCAGACCTGGGCAGAACCCTGTGATCCGGACAGCCGGACGTGTTTTCGCGGGTATGCCCTCAAAAAGGGAGAGGAAATCGTGGCGCTGGCCAGGACTCAGTGGGCCATTATTAACGCGGAGGGAGAGGCTTTGCCCTTCCGGGATTCCGGATTTCCGGAATATTATGTTTTTACGCAGATGCCGGGGATCAGTGAAAGTCCGCTGTGGTTTGAGGATGATTTTGAGGAAACGGATCTTATGTGTGAATATACCGTGCAGTCTACGGATATCGATTTCGGGTTTCACATGAACAATGTTGTTTATGTGCGGAAGTTTCTGGACCTGTTCCCGTCGGACCAGATCCTCAGCTCCCGGATCCGGTCTTTTGAGATCCATTATGTATCGCCCTGTAAAGAGCAGGAACGGCTGAAGATCTACAGGAAACAGGAGGGGGAAGCATACCGGATGTGCATTCGCAATGCAAAGGGACAGGCAGCTGTGATGGCATCCATGCGGATCGGATAAAATAAGGAAAATAAATTTTCATATTTTTCGAATACATGTTGCATTGCTTCTTTGTTTGTGTTATAAACTTACCACGATAGAGGTTGCGGCCGACATCAGTAGTTCTTCATGAACGGACAGGAATCCGGAGAACGAAAGGGGAAGCCGCCGAAGGGAGTATATGTGTTCCTGCATATGTACTTTACTGGGACTTCGGAGAAGATCCGTTGGACTGTCGCCTGGTCAGGCGGAGTGCTGTCATGGAATACGATATGTTTTCAAGTCATGATAGCTGTCATGGCTTTTTTATTTTTCCAAAGGAGGAAACACAATGACGAAGACACCTGTTTTTAAAGGAGCAGCTACGGCACTGATCACCCCGCTGAATGAAAACGGAGTGGACTACAAAACTCTGGACAAACTGATTGACTGGCAGATCGCCGAGGGGATCAACGCCCTGGTCATTGCAGGAACCACCGGAGAAGGATCTACCCTGACGGATGAAGAACACAGGGAACTGCTTCAATATTCAGCAGAAAAGGTGGCCGGCAGGGTTCCCGTGATAGCTGGAACCGGGTCCAATGATACCGCCTATGCGGTCAGCCTGACGAAATTTGCCTGCGAAGTGGGATGCGATGCCATGCTGGTCGTGACCCCTTATTATAACAAGGCTACGCAGAACGGGCTGGTTAAGATGTATGAGACGATCGCCGATGCATCAACAAAGCCGATCATCGTATATAATGTTCCCTCCCGGACCGGAGTGAATATTGAACCGGCAACCTATGTAAAACTGGCAGAGCATCCGATGATTCAGGCTGTGAAGGAGGCAAACGGCAATATTTCCAAGATTGTGGAGACCTTTGCCCTGGTGGGAGATAAACTGGACATTTATTCCGGAAATGACGATCAGATCGTTCCACTCCTTTCCATGGGAGGCAGCGGAATCATTTCCGTTCTGTCCAATATCATGCCGAAACAGACGGTTGGGATCTGCGACGCCTATTTCTCCGGAGATACAGCAGGAAGCGCTGCGCTTCAGTGTGAGTACATGAATCTGATCAAGCTTCTGTTCTGCGAAGTGAATCCGATCCCTGTAAAGGCTGCCATGGCCGCCATGGGATGGGGAGAGAATTACGTCAGACTTCCGTTGACCCCGATGGAAAGCGACCATGAAGCGAAACTCATCGAGGAAATGAGACGGTTCGGTCTGGTAAAATAATCGGAGGAAACATACGTATGAGAGTATTAGTAAGCGGACTTTATGGCCATATGGGGAGAGAAGTGGCAGCCCTGCTTCGAAAGGGGGCGGAAGGCGGAGAACTGACCGCCGGGGTCAGCCTGGACATTGACGGAAGCTTTGATGTGCCCTGCAGTGAGAGCTTTGCAGAAGCCTGCCCGGATGTGGACTGCATCATTGATTTTTCCCATCATTCCTGTACCCGGGATCTTCTGGAATTTGCAGTCTCCCGCGCTCTGCCGGTTGTGCTGGCCACGACAGGACAGACCGAAGTGGAACTGCAGATGATCCGGGATGCTTCTGAGAAGATCCCTCTGTTCTTTGCTGCTAATTATTCTCTGGGGGTCGCCCTGCTGATCGATCTGGCGAAAAAGGCGGCTCAGGTCATGAGCGGAGCCGAGATCGAGATTATCGAAAGACATCACAACCGGAAGGTGGATGCTCCCAGCGGAACTGCGCTGGCCATTGCCAATGCCATCCGGGAAGTAAGGCCCGGATCCAATATTGTGAACGGCAGAAGCGGATATGGTAAGAGAGACCCGCAGGATATCGGGATTCATGCGATCCGGATGGGGAACATCGTGGGGATCCACGAAGTTGTGATCGGAACAGATAACCAGAGTATCACCCTGAAGCATGAAGCATACAGCAGAGCCCTGTTTGCCGAAGGTGCATTAAAGGCAGCCGCCTTCCTGCAGGACAAACCTGCAGGACTGTACGATATGAACAGCCTGCTGAAGGAAAACTGACTGAAGTTGCCGGCCGGAACCGGCAGAATGGAGATTACATGAAAATAGCGATTTACGGATACGGAAACCTGGGAAAAGGCGTGGAGTGTGCCGCTGCGCACAATGCAGATATGGAACTGACCGGAGTCTTCACAAGAAGAAACCCGGAAGACGTCCGGACGCTGACCGGCGTTCCGGTTTACCGGGCGGAGGAGATCCTTGCCCATAAAGATGACATCGATGTTCTGATCATCTGCGGAGGCAGCGCCACGGATCTTCCGAAACAGACACCGGCGCTTGCCGCGGATTTCAATGTAGTGGACAGCTTTGATACCCATGCGAGGATTCCGGAACATTTTGCGGCGGTGGATGCAGCTGCTGCCCAAAGCGGCCATACTGCCATCATCTCCTGCGGATGGGATCCGGGAATGTTCTCTGTAAACCGCGTCTATATGGAATCCATTCTTCCCGGAGGAACTACCTATACCTTCTGGGGCAAGGGCGTCAGCCAGGGGCATTCGGACGCAGTCAGACGGATTGAAGGCGTTGTGGATGCCAGACAGTATACGGTTCCGGTTGCAGAGGCGGTGGAACGGGTCAGGAACGGAGAAAATCCGGATCTTACCACCCGGATGAAACATACCAGAGAGTGCTTTGTGGTTGCGGAAGAAGGGGCGGACAAAGCCGCAATCGAACAGGCCATCAAGACTATGCCGAATTATTTCGACGAGTATGATACGACCGTGTATTTTATCAGTATGGAAGAAATGAAAGAGCATCACAGTGCGCTGCCCCACGGCGGCAATGTGATCCGCAGCGGGAAAACCGGGCTGAACGACGAATGCAGTCATACGATGGAATACAGCCTGAAGCTGGATTCCAACCCGGAGTTTACTTCCAGCATTCTTGTCTGCTGCGCAAGAGCGATCTATAAAATGGCACAGAGGGGAGTAACCGGATGCCTTACCATGCTGGACGTGGCGCCGGCGGATCTTTCCCCGCTGTCAGCGGAAGAATTAAGAGCCCACAGTCTGTAACCAGGAGGCGCCTTATATGATATGCAACAATCTTTCCATCGGGGAAAACTCTCATTTGTTCTTTGCCGGACAGGATACGGTCAGACTGGCAGAGCAGTACAAAACTCCTCTGTATCTGATGGACGAGGATAAGATCAGGGAAAAATGCAGGATCTATCAGGATTCCTTCCGGGCTTATCTGCCGGAAGGGTCAAAACCTTTGTATGCCAGCAAAGCCTGCTCATTTAAACAGATCTACCGGATCATGACAGAGATGGAAATGGGGATCGATGTGGTTTCCTGCGGAGAAATCTATACCGCCAGAGAAGCCGGGTTCGATCTTACGAAAGCCTACTTCCACGGAAACAATAAAACCGCGGAAGATGTGGCATTCGCCATGGAGTGCGGAGTCGGATATTTTGTGGCGGATAATCAGGCGGAGGTGGACCGGATCGAAGAAGCGGCCGCCGCAAGAGCCCTGACCCAGAAGGTCCTGCTCCGGATCACTCCGGGGATTGATCCTCACACCTACGATGCCGTCAGCACCGGCAAGGTGGATTCCAAGTTCGGAAATGCGATCGAGACCGGCCAGGCCGGGGAAATCACCGGCTATACCCTGGAAAAGAAACATATTGAGCTGTGTGGATTCCATTGTCACGTGGGCTCCCAGGTATTTGAGGAAGACGTTTTTGAACGGACCGCACGGGTCATGCTGGAATTTGTGAGATCGATGCAGGACCGGTACGGACTGATTACAAAACAGCTGAATCTGGGCGGCGGATACGGCGTAAAATACGTCGCAACGGATGCGGGACTGGATATTGCGGAAAAGGTGAAAAGTGTCGGAGCAGCTGTGTCAGAAGCCTGCAAAGAACTGGATCTTACTGCCCCGGAGATCCTCATGGAACCCGGAAGGAGCATTGTAGCGGACAGCGGCATAACGCTGTATACCGCGGGAAGTGTCAAGAAGATTCCCGGGTACAAAAATTACATTTCCATCGACGGGGGTATGACGGATAATCCCAGATACGCCCTGTACGGATCGCGCTATACCTGCTATATCGCAAACAAAATGGCGGAACCGTGTGACATGGAAGTGACGATCGCGGGAAGGTGCTGCGAAAGCGGGGACCTGATCCAAAGAGACGTGAGGGTGCCTTCCTCCGTACAGCCGGGGGATCTTGTGGCAGTCTGTACCACAGGCGCTTACAACTATTCCATGGCATCCAATTATAACCGGATCCCAAGACCGGCAGTCGTTATGCTGAAGGAGGGAAGATCCTATATTGCGGTGCATCGGGAGACTTACGAAGACCTCTGCCGGAATGACATTTGAGGAAAAAATAAAAATTTCAAAAAAATATAAAAAAGTTGTTGACAATAAAAAAATGGCATGTTAATATATGCAAGCTGTCGCTGAGGAAGAGAGCTGAAGGACAGCGGGACATTGATAATTGAACAGTATAAACCATCCCTGAAATTTCAAAAATTTCAAAAAGCGAGACTCAAAAGAGATCGAGTAAACAAGGATGATTAGCCAAGCGATTGGCTGGTCAGGAGCATCCCTTAAGAGGGGAT
>JAFUBX010000035.1 GCA_017459985.1 Parasporobacterium sp. | reverse complement strand
TGGCATGAGCCGTGGCAGCCGTGGAAGGCGTATTAAAACACTGAAAATGAGGACAAAAAAAGACCCCGGAGGTCGGAATTAATCCAACCTCAGAGGTCATTCTCTATGGGCTTGTGGGCTTGGAGCCGTGGCGGCCGTGGGAGGAAATCTAAAATCGAATTTCCGCGGGGCGGGGGTTACGACTCAACAAGTTCACACATCTCAGTTCTTCTGGCTGATGGCGGCCTGAGCTGCTGCCAGTCTTGCAATCGGAACCCGGAACGGGGAGCAGGAGACATAGTTGAGGCCGATCTCATTGCAGAACTCTACAGAGGTCGGATCTCCGCCGTGCTCGCCGCAGATTCCGTAATGCAGCTTCGGGTTCACCGGTTTGCTGGAGTCAATGGTCATCTTCATGAGCTTGCCGACACCGCTTCTGTCCAGTCTTGCGAAGGGATCGTTCTCCAGGATCTTATTGTCATAATAAGCATCCATGAACTTTCCGGAGTCGTCACGGCTGAAACCGAAGGTCATCTGGGTCAGATCGTTGGTACCGAAGCAGAAGAAGTCTGCCGTCGGAGCGATCTCATCTGCGGTCAGAGCAGCTCTCGGGATCTCGATCATGGTTCCGACCAGATAATCGATATGGATGCCGGATGCGGCGATCTCCGCATCTGCGGTCTCCACGACGATCTTGCGGACGAAGTTGTATTCCTTGCTGTCGCAGGTCAGCGGGATCATCAGTTCCGGAATCATGGTATGGCCCGGGTTCCTCTTAGCCACATTGATGGCTGCGCGGATGATGGCTCTGGTCTGCATCTTTGCGATTTCCGGATAGGTCACGGCCAGACGGCATCCTCTGTGTCCCATCATCGGGTTGAATTCCTTCAGGGAATCGATGACAGCCTTGACCTTCTCAACGGATTTGCCCTGGGCTGCAGCAAGCGCCTTGATATCCTCTTCTTCTGTCGGAACGAACTCATGAAGCGGCGGATCCAGGAAACGGATGGTGACCGGATAGCCTTCCAGTGCCTCGAAAAGCTTCTCGAAGTCATCCTGCTGGTACGGCTCGATCTTGTCCAGTGCTTTTTCTCTTTCTTCCGCAGTGTCTGCGCAGATCATCTCACGGAATGCCGCGATTCTGTCCGGCTCAAAGAACATATGCTCGGTACGGCACAGGCCGATTCCCTCTGCTCCGAGTTCTCTTGCCTTTCTGGCATCTGCCGGGGTATCCGCATTGGTACGGACTTTCAGTTTGCGGAACTCATCTGCCCACTGCATGATCCGGCCGAATTCTCCGGCGATGGAGGCGTCCACAGTCGGGATCTCACCCGCATAGATGTTGCCGGTGGAGCCGTCGATGGAGATCACATCTCCCTGATGGAATTCCTGCTCGCCGATGTTGAATTTGCCAGCTTCCTCATCCATCACGATATCGCCGCAGCCGGATACGCAGCACTTGCCCATACCGCGGGCAACCACGGCTGCATGGCTGGTCATACCGCCTCTTGCGGTCAGGATGCCCTCCGCAGCCTTCATACCGGTAATGTCTTCCGGAGAGGTCTCCAGTCTGACAAGGATGACCTTCTCTCCCCGCTCTGCCCAGCTCTCGGCATCGTCGGCAGTAAATACCACCTTGCCGCAGGCTGCGCCCGGAGAAGCTCCGAGGCCCTTGGCAATGGCCTGGGATTTCTTAAGGACTGCTGCGTCAAACTGCGGATGAAGCAGGGTGTCAAGATTTCTCGGATCGATCATGAGGACTGCTTCTTCCTTGGTCTTCATGCCCTCATCCACCAGGTCGCAGGCGATCTTCAGAGCCGCCTGGGCAGTTCTCTTGCCGCTGCGGCACTGCAGCATATAGAGCTTGCCGTTCTCCACGGTAAATTCCATATCCTGCATATCACGATAATGCTTCTCAAGCACATCGCAGACCTTGATGAAATCGGCATAAGCCTCCGGGAACTTCTCTTCCATCTGGGCGATGGGCATCGGAGTTCTGACGCCGGCGACCACGTCCTCGCCCTGGGCATTGACAAGGAACTCACCCATCAGGTGCTTGTCTCCCGTTGCGGGATCTCTGGTAAATGCAACGCCGGTACCGGAATTGTTGTTCAGATTACCGAATACCATGGGCATGACGTTGACGGCGGTGCCCCAGGAATAGGGGATATCATTGTCACGTCTGTACACATTGGCTCTCGGGTTGTCCCAGGAGCGGAATACCGCGCGGACAGCCTCATACAGCTGCACCTTCGGATCTGACGGGAAATCTTCCCCGATCTGCTTTTTGTATTCCTCCTTGAACTGAGCAGCCAGTTCCTTCAGATCAGCGGCGGTCAGATCCACATCATAGACCACGCCCTTTTCTTCTTTCATCTTATCGATCAGCTGCTCGAAATATTTCTTGCCGACTTCCATAACGACGTCTGAGAACATCTGGATGAACCGGCGGTAAGAATCATAAACAAAACGTTCAAATTTCGGATCCGGATTGCCCTTGATCATGGATGCAACAACTTCGTCATTTAATCCGAGATTCAGGATGGTATCCATCATACCGGGCATGGATGCTCTGGCGCCGGAACGGACGGAAACCAGTAACGGATTGTTCAGATCTCCGAATTTTTTCCCGTTGATGACTTCCATCTTCTCCACATATTCCATGATCTCAGCCATGATCTCATCATTGATGATCCGGCCGTCGTCATAGTACTGTGTACAGGCTTCGGTAGTGATCGTAAAGCCCTGCGGCACCGGAAGTCCGATATTTGTCATTTCCGCAAGATTGGCACCTTTTCCGCCGAGCAGTGCACGCATCGATGCATTACCCTCTGAAAACAGGTAGCAGAATTTCTTTCCCATTGTGTTTTCCTCCTTTTTGCGGTTTCATTATTTTTATCTTTTACACCGTCACGCAGTATATCATAACCGCCCGAAAAACTCTATCGGAATTTATACCTAAGAAAGCGGATTTTTCCGCCCCGGCATTGTCCTTTTTTCAGTGATTTATCGTCCTGTGAAAATATTGTGAGAGACCGGATCCGCCTTATCCCGGGGCAGCCATCAATCCTCCGGTAACCGGCAGCCTTTGAACACCCGGTAGCTTCTCTTTTTATCTGTGATGATCTCGTCCCGGACCAGCGTAAATCCATGTATTTCCAGAAATTCCAGGATCAGCTCCGGATTGCGGTGGGGAGACAGGATGACTTCCCGGCTGCTTAAGACAGTTTCCAGCCCGGCGTCCAGAATCTTCCGCATCAGGATCCCGCCCATTCCGCTGATGATGATACAGTCCGCTTCCCCGGGAAGAACGCCGGAAAGACCATCCGCCAGCCGGCATTCCATCCGGTCCTGAAGGCCGGCACGTTCCGCCAGCTCCCGGGCTTTCTGTAAAGATCCCTCACTGATATCCACCGCGATGGCATGGGACGCGATCCCTTCCCGCAGCAGAAAAACCGGCACATACCCATGGTCTGTGCCGATATCAGCGATCCGGGATCCGGCGGTCACCAGACCGGCGATATATTTTAACCGATAAGAAATGGACATACTGCTCCTTTGGGACTGCCGCCGTAAATCAGGCAAACAGATCCAGATGTGTGAACTGTTCCTGCTCCTTCTTCAGCTGCAGGACCCGGGTAAGATCCGTCTCCTCCTCCAGCTGACGGGAAAGGGAATTCCGTTTGATCCGGATAACACAGTCGTTTAAAAGCCGCTGAAGCTCCCCGGCCTCCGGTTCGGCATCTGACGGACTGAAGATCCCGGCGGCCTCCTCCTGCATCTCTTCCTCATCAAAGGATCCGATAATGGCGGAAATGCTTACCTTCCCCCGGCGGAGCTGTTCAAACAGGATCCGGGCCGAGGAAGCATAGGGTTCCGAAACAAAATCCTTTGCCTCCAGCACATGTTCGATCCGGTGATAGAAGGACGGATGATCCGCCAGATAAGAAAGCAGCATTTTCTGGCTTTCGGCGGCTCCTGCCTGCAGTTCCTTCCGGACCGGCCGTCTCATTTCCGGAACCGGTTCATAACTGTCCGAACCCTCCCGGTGAAGGGCCAGCCATAAAGTCCGGTCCTTCAGCAGCTGATAGTCCAGATGAAACTGACGGCTGATACTCTTCAGGTAGTTTTCCCGCTCGATCTCATCGGAGAACCGGCTGATCCGCTTTGCGGTTTCATTATAAAAATCCGTCTGCCCCTGGGGATCCTTCAGATCATAGGAGCCGCTCAGCATATCAATCTCAAACAGAAATCCGTTTCTGGCCTTCTGAAGCCGTTCTTCGTAGGAGCTGCTGCCCTCCGCCTTGATCAGCTCATCCGGGTCTTTATAAGGCGCAAGGTCGATCACCCGGGTCTGAAGGCCGGCGTCCCGCAGGATCGGAATCGCCCGCAGCGCTGCGTTTTTCCCCGCGCTGTCGGAATCATAGGAAAGGACCACCTTCGAGGTGTATTTTTTCAGCACGGCTGCATGGGAAGCCGTCAGGGCGGTCCCCAGAGACGCCACCGCATTGGAAAATCCCGCCTGATGCAGGGAGATCACATCCATGTAGCCTTCGCAGAGGATCAGTTCCGATCCCTTGTGCCGTCTGGCGATATGCAGTCCGTAGAGGGTCTTTCGTTTCTCAAAGACCGGGGATTCCGGGGAATTCAGGTATTTTGGCTGCCCGTCCCCCATGACCCGGCCTCCGAAGGCGATCACCCGGTTCCGGGTATCCATGATGGGAAACATGACCCGGTTGTAGAAATAATCGTAAACGCCTCGTTCCCGGATCGCAAACAGTCCGGTTTCCTTCAGGATCTCGTCTGTATAGCCTTTGGATTTCACGTATCGGTACAGGTCATCTCTGTATTTGTCAGAATAGCCCAGCCCGAAGTCCCGGATCGTTTTCTCGCTCAGCTGCCGTTTCTGAAGATACTGGTACGCCATCTGCCCCCGCTGGGATTTCAGAAGATAGTAATAATAATACGCGGCATCCTTGTAAACAGAGAGGATCTGTTCCTTTTTGCGGTTCTTCTCCGTCTCCTCCCGGGAATACACCGGCTGGGGAAGAGCGATCCCCGCCCGGTCCGCCAGCACCTTGACCGCTTCCTTATAGGAATAGTTCTCATACTTCATCAGGAAGGTGATCACACTGCCCCCCGCGTGGCAGCCAAAGCAGTAATACATCCGCTTGTCCCCGTTGTCTGTGACGGAAAAGGACGGGGTCTTTTCATTATGAAAAGGGCATAATCCAAAATAAGTTGACCCTTTTTTGGTCAGCTTAACATATCCGGATATGACATCCACAATATTATTGGCCTCGATGACCTGCTCGATGATCTCCTGCGGATACAGCATTATCTTCTCCAGAATTCCGGCACAAACAGCTCATTAAACATTGCAACAGAGTAATAATCCGTCATGCAGGAAATATAATCGCAGACCGTCCGTTCCAGGGACTGACCGTATTTCTCCATCAGGCCGAGATATTCCGACGGCACCTTCTCCTGGTGCTCCATATAATAATCAAACAGGGAGATCAGCATGGTATGGGCCTTTCCCTCCTCTGCCTTGCACTCGGAATCATAATACAGATTTTCAAACATGAATTTCTGCAGCTCCAGAAATCCTTCATAGGCCGGCTCCGACATGAGAATGTCATCCCGGTCCCTGGAATTGGCCACGATATCCTTGATCATGTAATCCAGCCGTTCCTTCCGGGTCTGTCCCAGGATCTTCCGGATCTTCTCCGGCACATCCTCCTCCTTCAGCAGTCCGGCCCGCATGGCATCATCCATGTCATGATTGATATAGGCGATCTTGTCCGCAAGGCGCACCACCCGGCCCTCCAGTGTAGCGGCTTTCCGGGACATGCTGTGGTTTACGATCCCGTCCCGGACCTCCCAGGTCAGATTCAGTCCCTTTCCTTCGTTCTCGATCTTTTCCACGACCCGCAGGCTCTGAATGTTGTGCTTGAAGGGGCATTTGGTATTGAGAGCCCGTTCTCCGGCATGTCCGAAGGGGGTATGGCCCAGATCATGCCCCAGGGCGATGGCCTCCGTCAGATCTTCATTGAGCCACAGCGCCCTCGAAATGGTTCTGGCGATCTGGGAAACCTCCAGCGTATGGGTCAGACGGGTCCGGTAATGATCTCCCGCCGGCGCAAGGAATACCTGGGTCTTGTGTTTCAACCGCCGGAAGGATTTGCTGTGAATGATCCGGTCCCGGTCCCGCTGAAAGCAGGTTCTTAAAGGGCAGGGTTCGATGTCCTCTTCCCTGCCTTTCGAATCCCTTGCTGCCACTGCATAAGGGCTCAGTATCCTGGCTTCAAATTCTTCCCGTTCTTCTCTGATCGTCATGTATAAATATTCTCACCCGGCCTTACGATAAACTTTTCCTTTCCCTCATAGGCTCTGGCGACCTCCATATCGAAGGGCTTCTCCACGCTGGTATGGATGGGGACCGTAAAATCCGCATTTACCAGGAAGGAGCATTCCTTCGCCTCTTCCAGCGTCATGGTATAGGTCCCGTCGCAGGGAACAAACATCAGATCGATATGGCGGTCTGTGTATTCCTTCATTTCCTCCGTGATGGAGGTATCTCCCGGAAAATACACGGTTCTTCCGTCAAACTGCATGATATATCCGACGCCGGTGCCCTTCGGGTGATGGCTGTTGTAGGCAGGTACCGCTTCGATCACGAGATCATTGATCTCCCAGGTGTTGTACTCTCCGTCTGTGAAGGCCTCTTCGTTGGTGATCACTGTGCAGTCCGGTTTCATGGGAACCAGCTCCGGTACATAATGATCCGGATGCCTGTGGGTCACACAGAGAACATCCGCCGGGATATCATAGCCTTCTCCCGCGAAGGGATCCACATAGATCACCAGCTTACTGTTCGTGATGATCCGGAAACTGGCATGTCCCTGATATAAGATTTCCGCCATACCTGCGCTCCTTCCTGTTTTTTCCTACTGGTTTTATGTACCGGCTGTTCTCAGTCTGTGCCGAACAGTCTGTCTCCCGCATCTCCAAGGCCGGGAACGATGTATCCCCTCTCATTCAGACCTTCATCCAAAGCTGCCAGAGTAATATCCACATCCGGATGATCCTTCTGGATCCGTTCCACGCCCTCCGGGGCTCCCACCAGGCAGACCAGGAGAATCTTTTTGGCGCCCCGCTTCTTGATGTTGGTAATGGCTGCGGAAGCGCTTCCTCCGGTTGCCAGCATCGGATCGGTCACGATCACGATGGACTCCGGCATGCATTTCGGGAACCTTGCATAGTACTCGATGGGCTCCAGGGTCTTTTCATCACGGTACATACCGATATGGCCGATCTTAGCCGTCGGAATGATATCCCGGAAACCGTCCACCAGACCGATGCCTGCCCGCAGGATTGGCACCAGAACCAGCGGCTGATCCACTTCGTAGCCCACGGTCTGGCAGATCGGGGTCTCGATGGTTTTTTCTTTGATGGGAATGTCCCTGGTCACTTCATATGCCATTAATTTGGCAATCTCGTCCAGGTTCTGTTTGAAAATATAAGTGGAAGTATCCTTGTTTCTCATGATACTGATCTTATGTTTGATAAGGGAATGGTTAAGAACTGTCAGCATAAAAACTCCTCCTTCGATAAAGGCCAAGTGTTACCTTTCAAAGTGTATCACTTGGCCTTAAGGTTTGCAATATTCAAGATGGGAATTGGATTCTGATCACCCCACGGGCTGGGTGATGTAGGTCAGCAGTCCGTTGTCTGACAGCTGCAGATCCTCCGAAAGCACCTCGCCTCCATAAAGCTGTCCCAGCAGTACGGAAACATTATCCACCGCCTCTTTATAGGGCATATCCACAGACAGGAAAGCCCCGTTCGCCGACTGGCAGGGCTGGAACATGATGGCTCCGAGCATCTGGTAGCTGACCACATGCCACTGGGGATTCTCATTCAGCTGGATATTAACGATCTTCATCAGATCTTCTGTAGGAATGTTGGTCGCCAGGGACTCGGAAATGGCCGTCATCAGATTGTTGTAATTAGCCAGGGTATTGACGGAAACCAGCTTGTCCATCATGGCCTGGATCACCTTAATCTGGTTGCGGCCCCTTGCAAAATCTCCGTCCTCAAAGGCATACCGCTCCCTGACATAATGCAGGGCGTAGTCTCCGTTGAGATCCAGCATTCCCTCCGGGAAATGGATCCCGCCGTGGGAGATAAAATCCTGCTCATTATAGATCGTAACCCCGCCCATGGCGTCCACGATGTTCATCATGGAGGAGAAATTGAGTCTTACGTAATAGTTGATCTTGTAGCCGATGAGATTCTCCACGGTCGAGATCAGGGCTTCCATACCATAGATGCCCGCATGGGTCAGCTTGTCCCGGGAGCCTGCTGCCGTAATCCCCGGGAACTCCACATAATAATCCCTGGGGATCGTGATCAGAAGAACCTCCTTGCTGGTGGTGTTGATGCCTGCCACAATGTCCACATCGGACCGGCCGGTCAGAGAGACTTCTCCCTCGGAGTCATTACCGCTGATCAGGATCAGGAAGGCGTCGCTGCTGACATCCACATCCACAGCCTGAACGGTTTCCGCCTCGGTTCTGACGGTATAGGTCTTCAGCACCCGGGCGTAGGATTCGTAATCTTCATACTGCTCCAGGATCGTGGCGTTGAATACGTCGTTATAGATGGCAGCCTCCACATCTCCCGCCATCAGCGCTTCCGCCTCACCGATCACGGAATCAACTTCTACGATCTGGATCTCTCCTCCCAGTTCCTCCTCCAGCTGACTGATCACAGACTGCAGATCCGCCTGCCGGAAATTGGGCTGAATCGCGAACCGGTATCCGCCGGTATCCTCAATGGCCTGAGCCGCATCCTCCGTCCGGACAACGACGTCATATAGGCTGATGTCATAGCTCTTGCCCGAGGTTACCTGCTTCAGCATCTGGTTCGTGCGGACCAGATACAAGGATCCCACCACCAGAACAATACTGAGCAGGATGGAGATCACCATGCCCGCCGCCTGGATCTTATTGAATTTCTTCCGCTGGGAAATAAAAATGATCAGCCAGATCACCAGCAGTGCGCCGCCGATCACAAGGAGCTTTTTCGCGCTCAGGATCTGGAATCTCAGCAGCAGGATAAACACAACAACTGATGCCGCCAGCTGCAGATATAACAGGATCTTTCCGATCACCTTCCGGCCCGTCGAGGGTCCGGACTTTTTCCGGGAATAGGCTCTGACATCATCATAATGATCCGAATAGGAGATATCTTCCTCGATCTCCCGGTCATCCCGATACATTTCCCGGGTTTGATACTGGGAATCATTCTGATACTCATACTGGGATTCATAGGAGGAGGTCCGCTGGGAATCCCGGGCCCGGTACTTTACTTCCCGGGGATCCAGTTTTTTATGGGGTTCCTCGTTGCTGATTCTTTTTGGTGTTCTGCTGCTCATAGATTGATTCTATCCTTACGTATCTTCTTTTTCCTGATCTCATTCACGATTAAAGTTCTCATTCGAGTCATTTCTTCTGAAAAGACAGCATATAGTTTAGCAAGTTTGATTCCCACCGTCAATTAGTAACGGAAGGAATCTGCCTGCTGTCAGCCCCTCCGGACCTGATCCACCCCCAGAAGTACCCTTAACACCGGAATCTTAGAAACCGCCAGACTGATCAGGCAGCAGAACAGCAGATCCAGAACCGTGAGAAGAAACAATGATATGATCCCGACGGGCAGATACCTGCTCAGGATCCGGCTGAAGAGCACCCGGAGAAAGGGATCCAGCAGCATGATCTGATAGGAATATTTTCCCAGGCTTCCCAGAATGGCTCCGGCCATTTTTCCGCCGGGGATCAGATGGGTTATGGCGTACAGAAGGTACATGACGGATAGGCCGATCAGCAGATCCACCGGATAGACCTCCCCCACATCCAGAGAGAAACGAAGATACCCGCACACCATTCCCACCAGCAGCGCAGCCGTCAGGATCATCGACTTGGCGGCGGACCATTTTGCAGTCCGCCCCGCAGCCGGGTCCGCCGGCTCCTTTGTTCCGGGCGGTCTGAAGATCCTGTGCTCTGAGAGCAGCATTCCCAGGAGAAAATAAGGGCTGTAATGGATCACGTTGCGGATCTGCAGGATACTGGTCAGCTGTATGCTTCGGGCTCCGAGATACCAGTTTCCTCCGATCAGGATCACCAGAAGGATCCATTTCAGCGCTTTCCGGTTCCACAAAAGCGGCGCCGCCGCGAACAGGATCAGCAGACAGTAGCAGAACCAGTACAGTCCGCCGCACAGAAAGGCATCGAACAGCTGTGCACCGATCCCTTCTCCATGCAGATACTCCGTTGACAGCAGATTGTTGAAGATCAGTTTCAGAACGGACATGAACAGGAATGGGATCAGGATCCTCCGGAATTTCTTATAATAAAATGTTCGGATCGGCTGCCGGTGACACAGATATCCGGCAATCAGAAGAAACAGCGGTACATGCACTGCCTCCAGCGTGATCGTCAGACACAGGTACGGCATGCTGGAATAGCTCAGTTTCAGCTGAAACAGCGCATGATAAAAGACCACCAATATGATGGCAAATGCTTTCAGATAATCGATCCGTTTCTGCTGTTTCATCTGTGTTCTGTCCTCTTCACTCCTGTATCTTATCATTTCAGTCCTGTTCTTTCAACGCGTGACGGATTGCATTTTGCGGACAGGGGAATATAATACATTCATCGTGTTTTCTTTTGAACACATATGATCCGGGGCATCCGTTTTCGGCGATCCCCGATATCAGGAAAGGAATACAACAAATGAACGAATTTGAATCTTCCTCGGTGGAACTCTGCGAATTTATCCGGTCCGCTCCCAGCTGCTTTCATGTTATCCGGCGGGCGGGAGAACTTCTGGAATCCACGGGATTCCGGCGTCTTTATGAACATACTTCCTGGCACCTGACTCCGGGAGAGCGGTATTATGTGATCCGCAGCGGATCATCCCTGATCGCCTTTGATATTCCGGAGACCCCTTCCGGCGGGTTTCAGATCATTGCTTCTCACTGCGATTCCCCGACATTTAAGATCAAAGAAGATCCGGAGATCAGCAAATCCGGACAGTATGTGGAATTAAATGTGGAAAAATACGGCGGCATGCTCTACGGCCCCTGGTTTGACCGTCCTCTCGGAATCGCCGGCCGGCTGATCGTCCGGCAGGACGGAACATTCCGGGAAGTGCTGACGGATTCCGGCAGGGACCTGGTCCTGATCCCCAGCCTGGCCATCCATATGAACCGGAAAGCCAATGAGACTGCTACTGCCTCGGTACAGACGGATCTGCTGCCTGTATTCGGAGATGAAACGGCTTCCGGACGGTTTATGGAGATCATGACAGAGGCCGCCGGCATTACTCCGGACGAGGTCCTTGGAAATGACCTGTTCTTATATGTCCGGACGCCTTATTCTGTCTGGGGTGCAAACCGGGAGTTTGTCTCAAGTCCCAGGCTGGATGACCTGCAATGTGCCTATGCTTCCCTGCAGGCGGTCATGAAAAAGCGTGCCAACGATCCCGGGTCGATCAGTGTCTGCTGTATTTTTGATAATGAAGAGGTGGGCAGCGAAACAAAGCAGGGAGCGGATTCCACATTTCTGCAGGATACTCTCTCCCGGATCAGTGCCTGTCTGGGAAATTCATCCGAGGAGCACCTGAGCCGGCTGGCGTCCAGCTTTATGCTCTCTGCAGACAACAGCCATGCCATTCATCCCGCACATCCCGAGAAGGCAGATCCCGTTCACCGGCCTTCTCTGAACGGCGGTGTTGTGATCAAATTTAACGCCAATCAGAAATACACCACAGACGCGGTTTCCGCAGCGATCTTCCGGTCCATCTGCGAAAAAGCGGAGATTCCGGTGCAAACCTATGTCAACCATTCCGATGTTCCGGGAGGATCTACGCTGGGCAACATTTCCGCTTCCCATGTATCGATCCCCTGCGCAGACATCGGCTGCCCGCAGCTTGCCATGCATTCCCCTTACGAAACCACCGGCATCCGGGATACCCTCTGTATGATCAACGCCATGTCTGCTTTCTACAGCACTGACCTCCGGATCGATGAATCCGGAAACTACCGGCTGCTGTAACAGGCTGGCTGTACCAAAAGATGAAGTCTTGCTGAAATGCAAAAAAAGCAATATACTGGCTAAAAATACCAGACAGGAGAAAAAGATGAACGAGAATTTAAAGAATGAAACCCAGGAGATCAATGGACAGCCGGTTCCGGAAATAGAGGTTCCGGAGACACCCGCCGCACCGGAGGCACCTGCTGTACCGGAAGAACCGGAGGTTGTGGAATCCATGGAGGATTACTCCAGGGAGCTGGAGTCTTCCCTTCGCAAGATCCACGAAGGAGATGTGATGGAAGGGGAAGTGATCGCCTTTAATGAGCACGGCGTGATCCTGGATCTCAGCTATTATGCCACCGGCAGAGTTCCGGTTGAGGAAATGAGCGCAGATCCGTCATTTAATATCATGACCGATGTGCAGATCGGCGACCGGTTCCAGGCAATCGTCAAATCCGTGGATGACGGAAAAGGCAACATCCTGCTCTCCAAAAAAGCGGCAGAGACCGAATATTCCTGGGATATCTTAAAACGCATGAAGGAAGAAAAGACGGTGATCACCGGGACTGTTTCCGAAACGGTCCGCGCCGGAGCCATTATGTATGTAGAAGGAATCCGGGGATTCATCCCGGCTTCCAAGCTGGATGTGAAATACGTGGAGGATACTTCACCTTATCTGGGCAGAAAGCTGTCCGTCCAGGTATTCGAAGTGGACGAAGAACGTCAGAAGCTGATCCTCTCTGCAAAAGAGCTGGCAACCCAGGCCTATATGGAACAGCAGGAAGCCAGCATCAGCCGCCTGCAGGTTGGCAGCATTGTGCAGGGGACGGTGGAATCACTTCAGAACTACGGCGCGTTTGTTGACCTGGGAGACGGAATCTCCGGCCTGCTTCATATTTCCGAGATCAGCGATACAAGGATCGCCCATCCCAAGGCCGTATTGAGAACCGGACAGACGGTTTCCGTCATGATCCGGAAGATTGAAAACGGGAAAGTCAGCCTGTCCATGAAGGCGGTTCAGGAAGCAAAAGAACAGGAGACCGAAGAGGAAGCCCGGGAATACAGAAGCGAGTATGTCCCGAACAACCCCTTTGCAGATCTGTTAAAAGATTTTCTGAAATAATCAGGATAGTATCTCGATCGAATCTTCGCTGATGAGGATCCTTCGGGCTTTGTACAGCACGCCCACTGCCCTCTTAAATGCATTTTTGCTCATGCCGAAGTCAGACTCGATCCGGGAAGGATCCGCTTTGTCATTATACTCCAGACGGCCTCCTTTTCTGCGAAGAATGGTATACACATTCTCGGAATCCGCCTGGAGTTTTATTATGGATTTTGCCTTTTTCTTTTCGTCGGCATCGGCCCCCGGAAGATACGGATCGATCCACATCGTGGCCGCAAGACGGTCGCTTTTATCGACATACAATGCCACCGGGTACCAGAATCCTTCCTCCAGTTTCCCGGTCTGCTGCCGGAACGGGAGAAACAGATCCTTCTCCAGTCCCCAGTCCAGAAAAGCTCCGATCTTTGTGATCTGCTTCACCTTCAAAGGCCGGACTTCGCCGATCGTAATGAGCGGATTATGGACTGTCGCGATCAAGCGGTCGCTGGAATCCCTGTACAGAAACACCTCGATCTCATCTCCGGGAACGGTCCCTTCGGGGACCTGTTTCCCGGGAAGCAGGACCTTGTGCTGTGCGTCTCCCAGATAAACCCCGAAATCCGTTTTGGAATAAACCGGGAGTGTCTGCCATTTTCCCAGCATGAAACAAATTGTTCTATCTGAATCTGTCATACAGCTACCTCAGTCAGATTCCCGGAAATTCCACGTACAGTTCCCGGGCTCCGTCCGCAGCAATATGGCTGTTGGAAGAAGCATTCCCGGCTGATCCGGAAGGCGCAAAGCTTTGTGCCGGAGAAGCAGAAGCTGCCGATCCGGAAGCACCGGCTGAGGCCGATGTACCGCTGCCCTGTACCGATGCAGACACAGGTTCCTTATGGTCCCCGTCCCGGTATGCAAGAAACTTCGGAGCCACCTGCGGGAACAGCGCGAGACTTAAGATATCCTCATCATTTTTGGCAACGGAAGCGTACTCTTCCCGATATTTATCCAGCTCCGGCTCCAGCAGATCCGCCGGCCTGCAGGTGATCACATCGTCTTCACTGATCCCCGCACTGGCCCGGACCGCCGCGCTGACTTCTCCCGGAAGCCGGCCGTACTCACCCTTCAGCAGAGCTCTGGATTCCTTCGGGAAATTCTTGTATTTGCCGAGAATTACGTTCATGACAGCCTGGGTTCCGACGATCTGGGAGGTCGGCGTCACCAGCGGCGGGTAACCAAAATCCTTCCGGACTCTGGGGATCTCCGCCAGCACATCATAATACTTGTCTTCTTTCCGGGCTTCCTTCAGCTGATTGATCAGGTTGGACAGCATACCGCCCGGCACCTGATATCTCAGAGTATTGGTATCCACTCTCAGAACCTTGGAATTCAGGATCCCGGCTTCTTCCAGCCTGACTGCCACGGTACGGAAATGGGCGGCTGCCTCAGACATCTTATCCAGATCCAGACCGGTATCCCGCTCCGTTCCCTTCAGGGTAGCGACCAAGGATTCAGTGGCGGGCTGGCTGGTGCCGTTTGCCAGAGGAGATAACGCGGTATCCACAATATCCACCCCTGCAAAGGCGGCCATCAGATTGACCATGTCGCCGGTACCCGTTGTGTTATGGGTATGCAGGTGGATCGGAACGCCCACATTCTCCTTCAGAGCCTTGACCAGAGAATAGCAGGCATCCGGCAGAAGCAGATTGGCCATATCCTTGATGCAGATCGTATCCGCCCCCATCTGCTCCAGATCCTTTGCCAGATTAACAAAATACTCCTCATTATGGATCGGAGAAATCGTATAAGACATGGCGGCTTCCACCTGTCCGCCGTATTTTTTCGTGGACTTAATCGCCTGCTCCAGATTCCGGACATCGTTCAGCGCATCAAAGATCCGGATGATATCGATGCCGTTTTCGATGGATTTGGCGCAGAACAGATCCACCACATCGTCCGCATAATGCTTGTAGCCCAGGATATTCTGTCCCCGGAACAGCATCTGCAGTTTGGTGTTTTTGACATGTTTGCGGATCGTCCGCAGTCTCTCCCAGGGATCTTCATTCAGGAAACGCATGCAGGCGTCAAAGGTCGCTCCGCCCCAGCATTCCAGGGAATAGTATCCGATACTGTCCAGAAGTTCCAGCGCCGGCAGCATGTCCTCAATGGTCATACGGGTGGCTGCCTGGGACTGATGCGCATCCCTCAGGATGGTATCCGTGATCAGTAATGGTTTCTCAGATAAAAACTTCATGAAGTCCTCCTCCTTTATCAGCCGAACAGTGAGATCAGCACACCGGCCGCAATTGCCGAGCCGATCACTCCGGCGACATTCGGTCCCATGGCATGCATCAGCAGGAAGTTGCCGGGATTATACTGCTGTCCGACCTTCTGGCTGACACGGGCTGCCATCGGAACAGCGGATACACCGGCGGAACCGATCAGCGGGTTGATCTTCTCTTTCAGGAACAGATTCATAAACTTGGCCAGAAGCACGCCGCCTGCCGTACCAAAGGAAAATGCCACGATACCCATAGCCAGGATCATGAGGGTCTTCGGATTGAGGAAGGTGGCTCCGGTGGCGGTAGCTCCGACGGATACTCCCAGGAAGATCGTTACAATATTCATCAATTCGTTCTGGGCGGTCTTGCTCAGACGCTCTGTTACGCCGCATTCCTTCAGAAGATTACCGAACATCAGGCACGCGATCAGCGGCGCTGCGGAGGGCACCAGAAGTGCTACAAAAATGGTTACTACGATGGGGAATATGATCTTTTCCGTCTTGCTGACCTGACGCAGCGGACGCATCACGATCTTACGTTCCTTCTCTGTGGTCAGGAGTTTCATGATCGGAGGCTGGATCACCGGCACCAGTGCCATATAGGAATAGGCGGAAACGGCAATGGGGCCCAGCAGAGCCGGCGCCAGCATGGCCGTGACAAAGATGGCCGTCGGTCCGTCCGCACCTCCGATGATTCCGACGGAGGCTGCCTCACGTCCGGTAAACAATCCGCTCAGACGGCATCCCAGGAAGGTGATAAAGATTCCCAGCTGTGCAGCCGCGCCCAGAAGCAGGGACTTCGGATTGGCGATCAGCGGACCAAAGTCCGTCATGGCGCCGACTCCCATGAAGATCAGACAGGGATAAATGCCCAGTTTGATTCCCAGATAAAGAATATCGATCAGTCCCGGGGACAGGGTCTGTCCCACCGCAACACTGGAAAGCACCGCATCCGAGACTCCCAGCGCCTGCATTTCCGAAATAAACTCCGCGGTCACCGGAGCTCCTCCGAACAGATCCCAGTGCACATGTCCGCCGGCGAAGAAAATCTCGTGGAACATGGACGCTCCCGGAAGATTGGTCACCAGCATGCCGACAGCGATCGGAACCAGAAGCAGCGGTTCAAACTTTTTGACGATACCAAGAAACAGCAGAACGCAGGCGATCACGATCATGACCGCGCATTTCCAGTTGCCTCCCTGGAAAAACTGGAAGAATCCCGTCTGCTGACAGAAATTAACAATCGCTTGCATATAGAATCCCTCCGTTTATTCGATCACGCATAATAATGTATCAGGTTCTACAGAATCGCCCTTTCTGACATGGACCGATGCGATCCGTCCGTTTCTCGGACACATGATCTCATTTTCCATCTTCATTGCTTCCAGGATCATCAGAACCTGACCGGCAGTCACGGTGTCTCCGGCTGCAACCCGAACATCCAGGATATTGCCCGGCATCGGCGCCAGGATCTGCTCTCCGGGGCCGGCCGGCGCGGCGGCCGGAGCAGGTGCGGCGGCCGGTGCTGCCGGTGCTGCGCCGCTGATCTCTTCCACTTCTACTTCATATACGGTTCCGTTTACATTCACTCTGTACTTTTTCATTTTCCCCTCCCGAATCTTTACTGTTAAGCATTCACTTTCTTAAATGACACAATCCTGATGCCGGCGGCATCGGTTCCCATCTCTTCCGCGATCACTGCGGAAACTGCTGCTGCAAGCTGAGGGGTGATCGTGCCGGCTCCCGCATTGGCAGGAACTGCCTGCTGCGAAGGAGCTGCCGCGGCAGCGGTCTCTTTCTTTCCGGTTCTGTCTGTCTTTCTGATAATACCGCTCATGATGGTGACCAGAACAATAATACAGATCAGGCCGATAAACACCGTGCATATTCCCATCAGACAAACAAACAAATTGGAATAATCCATGTTAGCCTCCTTTTGCATGTCATGTATTGAGATCTGCTCTCTGCCGGATTTCGGTTCCCGGAAACGCGATTCTGCTTCCGGATGCGCCGTTCCTTCATTGAGCCCAAAATAACCTGATTAAATTTATACCACATAATCTGTCAATAAGATATAGGCATTGTCAAAAAAGTAACGGGGATTTTCTCTTCTTTTTTTAGTCATTTTTTCATACAATCCGGAAATGATCTCCGGCATTAAAAAACCAGGTACTTTCTAAGCACCTGGTTCCCGGATCCATCTGTTTTCCGGATCAGTCGGGGTGACAGGATTCGAACCTGCGACCTCTCGGCCCCCAGCCGAACGCTCTAGCCAAACTGAGCCACACCCCGAAGGACAGTTAGTATTATGGTACACTTCCCGAAAAAATGCAATCACTTTTTTCATTTTATCGAAAAGAGCTTTTTCTGCCGGAAACGGAAGGCGGGGTCCGCCGCCTTGGCAGACCCCGTCTTCTTTCATTATAACTGTTTCTGATTCTGCTGACCCTGAGTCAGATAAGGGATCAGTCTGCGGTCAGGTTCGGATCAAATGCCGGGATCTCATAGACACCGCCGGCTGCCACAAACTCATCATAGGTCATGGCAGCATAGCCCCACCACTGATCGTTGAACATCATATCTGCAGGCATTGTGGTGTAATCAGATGCATCAATCAGAGCACAAAACTCTTCGAAATGCTCGTCGCTGACTGCCGGAACCGCATCCACGAACTCCTTCAGATAAGCATGATAAGCTTCTTCGGAAATATCTCCTTCGGCTGTTGCCGGAGCTTCTGCTGCTTCGTCCTCTGCCGGAGCCTCTGCTGCTTCTTCCTCTGCCGGAGCCTCTGCTGCTTCGCCCTCCAGCGGTTTTACGATGAAGCCGTTGTCGGTTTCCTCAATAATGCCGTTTACGACAGAAGTCTCATCCACGTCAAGGGCCTTGACAAAACTTTCCTCTGTCACATTCCATACGGAGCCATTTGCCAGAGTAACTACCGGTCCCCAGATGGTCTCGTAGGACTCGTCGTAAGCATATGCGCCGGTTCCCAGAACGCCGTCTGCTCCCCAGATTGCATTCCAGTCATCCACGCCGAGCCATGCAATGCTGCCGTCCAGCGTGGTTGCATCCAGCCTGATCAGCATTTCTCTCTGATAATCCGCGTCGCAGATATTGCCCTGGATCTCAGAGTTTGCAACGGTGATATCCATCGGGCTTGCCACGTCGCCGTCGGGGATCAGGTTTGCATTGCCGTCGCTGTTGATCACTGCCATGATGAAGGTGTCAGCCTGGCCGAAATCAACGTCTGCATAGTTGCTGGTAAAGGTCACATCATCCAGATAAACGATGTTGGAGCAGCTTCTCATCAGGATAGCCGGACCGGAGGTGAATTTCACATAATTCAGCGTATCATCGTTAAAGAAGGATGCCGAGGAGGTGACGTCTGCCGGTGTATACCAGCCTTCCGGCATATCGTCCAGATTGAACAATTCCGCATCCACGATAAAATCGGTACCTTCCGCATAAAGAACGTTCTGGTTTGCTGCCGGTGTTCCTTCGTGAGCTTCATCCGGCTTATGCATCAGCACGCAGTTCCGTCCGCCGACGATGGTCGTACGGCCGACTTCCATTTCCTCACCGTCATACTCTTCCAGAGCTACCACCGGATGTTCGGCCGCGAAATCCTGATATGAAGTATCCATCAGATTCTTGTCCGGATGTGCATCCATAAAGGCCTGTCTCCAGCCATTCAGTTCGGTGGCTGCAAGATCCACAGCATCGCCGTCCAGCAGATACAGCTCGCCGCCGGCTGCGATGATGGCGCCATACTCAGCACCGACCAGTGAGGTACCGAAGACATAGTCGCGGCACTCGTGGTCAGAGTAGATTGCATAACCGCCGTCTGCGGTCTCTGCATAAGAGTTGACTGCAACAAAGTTGACACCCAGTCCGGTTGCGCCGTCGGTGGACATAGCTGCCCAGCCGTCAGCAATTACGGCGCTGTTGTAATAGTAGGTAGAGGTTACGCCCTGGGACAGATTGGTTCTGGTATGACCCCAGGATAACAGACCCTGAAGCGCAATGAAATCTGTCACATCCTCATATCCCGGGACACTGCCGTAGGACTCCAGATAAGAATCTTTCACAACGACTTTGTTGTTGTTCTCATCGGTGTACATAGCTGCTGTCTGAGATCCCTGGGAGGAGATATAAGCATTGTTGACATACAATGCAGATCCTTCTCCGGTTACATTGAAGGTGGCTCCGCCGCCGGTTGCATCCTGGGTTCCTGTGAACACAGAGTTGACACCGCCGTCAAATTCCACGGCGCTGGCATCGAAGTATTTCTCAGATACCGGTACCAGAAGACCGCCGACTTCATAATTGTCCTCGTCACCGCCGACATATGCCGTTGCTCCCAGCAATGCCAGGAATCCGCCTTCGCCGGCCCAGTCAATATTTTCATAAACTTCTTCCGCACCGTCTGTCAGGATCGTCTCCTGCATCGGAGATTCGGATCCGCCGGAGCTTCCGGAGCTGCCTGCAGACTCGCCTTCGGATTCACCTTCTGCGGACTCCCCTTCTGCCGGAGCTGCATCTTCCGGAGATTCGCCTTCTGCCGGAGCTGCATCTTCCGGAGATTCGCCTTCTGCCGGAGCTGCTTCTGCCGGTGACTCACCCTCAGGGGATTCGCCTTCCGGAGATTCGCCTTCCGCGGAGTCTCCTGAAGGAGGCGCGCCCATAAAGCTCGGATCAGACTCATGCGCTTCCTGGAATGCCTTGATCACTTCTTCACCTGCCGGATCATCTGCAGTCCAGACACCCTTGTCAATCTTGCCGGTGTAGTCCTGTCCGTCAAATGTGATCACGAAGGATCTCATTTCAGAATTGCTCTCAAGATCTTCATAATGAGCAATTCCGGTCACGCCGTTCGCCGTGATCTCGAATTCCTCCGTCTGAAGACCCATACCGCCGCCTGATCCGGAATCTCCTTCCGAATCTCCCGGTGCTTCCGGTGCTTCTGCGATAGCTTCCGGTGCTTCCGGAGCATCCGCAGCAGCTGCTTCCCATCCTGCAAATGCTGTAAAGGTCAGCATTGTCGAGCAGAATACCACAGCCAAAATTACTGCAATGATTCTTTTCATACATTCTCCCTTCTGACCGGCTGCAGCGCAGTCCGGTCCCAATATGAAAATAAAATTACAGTTCATTTATACTATAATCCCCGGTTGTCGTAAATAATTTTGGAAGTTTTCGATAGAATTTCGGAAGATTTACAAGTGTTCTTGTGTATTTTTTATAAATTATTAAAATCCAGTGAAGGCCGGCGTCTGAAGGGGGGTGCGGCGGAGGGGCAGCAAAACCAAGGTTGCCGGCGGCTTCATCCCTGCTTGCTTCCATCATGCTATTTGGACCATCCGGAAAATAATCGTCATTTTCTATCCCTGTCATTTTTAAGGAAACAGGGATAGGATTTTCCAATAATTTCATAGATGGTCCGGCCCGGACGTTGGCCATACCGCAATGCACGACGTTTTTGACAGAGGCTGACGAAAAATTGCAGCATTGCGTGAGATTTTCGGCAGACAGTCCTCCAGGACCCGGATTTTGACGAAAAAATGCAGCATTGCGTGAGATTTTTGGCAGAAATGGCCCTCTGAAAGCCTCATTGACGAAAAATTGCAGCATTGCGTGAGATTTTCGACAGTGGCTGCCGAAAAAATGCAGCATTGCGGTAAACTCCGCCTGATCGGACCTTGTTAGCAGCGATGGCTGAAATCAGCAGCGGAAAAAAGCGGATACAAGGCTGCCGGACTTCAGAAGTTTCCCAGAACTTTATAAAGCAGTGTATACAGTTCCCGGGCTTCTTCAGGGGTCAGCCGGATACAGGCCCCCAGCTTCAGGGGAATGTCTTTTGCTTCTTCTTTCAGCTCCATCCCCTTCTTCGTAATGCTGACTTTCAGGACCCGCTCATCCTCTTCCGAGCGTTTCCGCGTGAGAAGGCCCTTTTTCTCCAGTGTTTTCAGCACTGGTGTCAGCGTACCGGAATCCAGGTACAGATATTCGCCGATCTCCTTCACTGTGATCTCTTTATGTTCCCACAGCACCATCATGGCAATATACTGGGTATAGGTAAGATCCAGCTCATCCAGATAGGGTTTATATCTTCGGACCACTTCTTTGGAACACGCATACAGCGGAAAGCAGATCTGATTTTTTAATTGTAACGGATCAAATTGTTCGGACATTTTTCACCTGCCTGAGTCAATGATTCTGATTGAATAAATCTTCGTTCCGGGATTGTCATCTGTTACCGTGAACTCCAGACATCTTAATGGCCCGTCAGCGTTCCCCGAACGACTGGGCCTGCTCGCGCTGCTGCGCTTCATAGGCGGTTCTGACCGCTCTGGCCAGCTGGTCCCCGCAGGAGGTAGGTTTTCTGCCGCAGGTAATTCCCTGCAGTTTCTCCTCGATCTGCTCCACGGTCCACCCATCCACCAGTGTGGAGATTGCCTTCAGATTCCCGGGACACCCTCCCAGAAACCGAACATTCTTCACAATATTGCCATCCAGATCCATACTGATGATCTGGGAACAGGTATTTTCGGTTACATAATCAAAATGATACATTTAGATGCCTCCGGTTTTCTTAATAATTACTGCCAGGTCCTGCAAAATTTTTCCTGCCGGCTCCCGCATGATATATATCCCTGATACTTCTTTTGTCGCGGCGCCTGACCTGCCGCGCTTTCATACCACAGTTTTATTTTTCACAATTAGATTGTACACAATCTATCGAATCGTGTCAACCGCTTTCCGGAAATCTTTCTTACGCTTCTTTTTCCACTTTATCAAAGGTGAAGGTCTGGAGAAATGCCTGTGCCCGCTCTGTCTTCGGATGGTCAAAAAATTCGGAAGGGGTCCCCTCCTCCACGATTTTACCCTGATCGATAAAAATGATCCGGTCCGCCACTGCCCTCGCGAAGGACATCTCATGGGTCACGATCACCATAGTTTTCCACTGTTTCGCCAGGGACAAGATCACGTCCAGAACCTCCCGGACCATTTCCGGATCCAGGGCTGCCGTCACCTCATCAAACAGAAGTACATCCGGATGCATGCACAGTGCCCGGACAATGGCTACCCTCTGTTTCTGTCCGCCGGAAAGCTGCCGGGGAAAACTGTCCTTCTTATCCAGCAGTCCGACCCGGTCCAGCAGCTCCTCTGCTTCCTTTCTCGCATCCGCTCTGGAACGTTTCTGCACTTTCATGGGAGCAAGGATGATATTATCAAGAATCGTCTTATGGGGAAACAGCTCATAGCTCTGGAACACCATACCAATCTTCTGGCGGAGGGCCGTAATGGTTTTGGACCGGCCGTCGATCTTCTCCCCGCGGAATGTAATCATCCCGCCCTGGATCGGTTCCAGTGCATTGATGCACCTCAGAAGCGTGCTCTTTCCGCAGCCGGACGGCCCTACAACCACCACGACTTCGCCCTCATGGATATCCAGAGACAGTCCGTCCAGCACCACGTTGTCATCATATTTTTTCAGAATATTATCGATTTTGATCAGGACTTCAGACATCGGTCAGCTCCACTTCTTTTCCAGTTTTTTTGAGAACATGCTGATCGGCCAGCACACAATGAAATACAGAATAAACACCGTCAGATACACGCCAAAGGCCGCATTGGGAGAGGATTTCCGGTTTGCCTCAATGATCTGCTGCCCCACCTTCAGCACCTCCACCACGCCGATCATCATGACAAGACTGGTGGTTTTGATCATACGGGTAATCAGGTTAATTGCCAGAGGTACCAGACGCCGGAAGGTCTGGGGAATGATCACGCTGAGATAGGTCTGCACTTCACTCATACCCAGGGCATAGGCGCTTTCATACTGATGCTTCGGAATGCTGATCAGGGAGCTGCGGACCAGGTCGGACATTTCCGCGACGCCCCAGAAACTGAACACGATCACCGAGGACACCTCTGCGTCAATGTTCCATCCGAACAGCCGGGTGGTTCCGAAAAACACGATAAACAGCAGCACCATCTGGGGCATGATCCGCACAATCTCCAGATAGACCCGGGTAATGGCTTTGATCACGATGTTTTTCCGTGTCATCAGCCAGCCGACGACCAGCCCCAGAAAAATACTGATGGCAATGGCGATCAGGCTGATCCTGAGGGAAACCCACAGGCCCGCCAGCAATCTCTGCATATTGATTCCCTTAAAGAGTACGTCCAGTCCCAGGGAAGTCATTCTCAATTATCCTTTCTCCGTCTTTGGGCGGATACGGCCGTTCTCTGGCCCCGGCTGCTCTGCGGTCACAGCCGCTCGCCAAAGCCTTTTCAGCGGATGCGGTCACTCTCCGAATCCGGCAAACCGCAGTTTTTTCTCTACAATACTGCCGACGATGGACACGGGCAGCAAAATAATCAGGTAAAATATCACCAGCATAGCCAGGCATTCGATGGTCTTGGAATACAGACCGATCAGATCCTTGGCGGTGAACATCAGGTCCATCAGGCTGATGGCGGAAAACACGCTGGTCTCCTTCAGCAGGAAAACAATATTTGCCACAAATGCCGGAACACTGGAGGAGATCGCCTGCGGCAGGATCACATGCCAGATCGTCTGGGTCCGGCTCATCCCGAGGCTCAGGGCGCTTTCCGTCTGGATCGGCTCAATGGACTCCAGACCGCTTCGGAAGCTTTCCGCCATATAGGCTCCGCCCAGCAGCGCCAGCCCCAGCACGCCGCAGAACTCAGCGTCGATCGCGATTCCGATTTTCGGCAATCCGAAATACAGGAAAAACAGCTGAATCAGAAGCGGCGTATTCCGGAACAGCTCAATATAGATCCCCACGATACGGTGCAGAACCGGAATCTTATAATGACGGATAATGGCACACACAAATCCCAGTATAATAGAAAAGGCAATCCCCAGCCAGCCGATCTTCAGGGTCAGCAGGGCGGCCTTTTCATATAAAGGAAGATATGATTGTATCACTTCCCAGTTCATCCGATTCCTCCGATTCAGGCATCCGCGTCCTTCCACAGACAGCGGTTTCTTCGTCCTTTGCAGTCTTCACCGCCGGACATGCCGGATTATTATATCATAAGATTTTCACTTCACATAGAGAATTCTTGAAATTTTGATCCGGTTAAACCGATCCTTTAATCCGTTCCTTTGATCTGCCCGGCAGGCAATCCCGGAACATAAGGTATCCTCAGGATTTTAAGCCTGAGGATACGCGGAGGTTCCCTATGGAAACTACAATGGTTCTGATCCGAATGAGGTTATCCCTCTTATTCTGCTTCTTCAGCAGCTGCGATTACACCGCCTTCCACCACAAGGGTGTCTTCATAATCAAGTCCGTAGGTATCTGCCAGGGTTGCTTCATAATCAGCGTGGAAGAAATTTTCTTCTCCGAGGGATACGATTTCATCATTCAGCCAGCTAAGGAGAGAGTCGTTGCCCTTGGTCACTGCCGGGGCGATTGTGTCAGCGCTTCCCAGAGAATCAATGCCTACGGTATAGCCTTCGTTCTCGATGGCGAATGCGATGACTTCGGTGTTGTCATTGGCCCATGCGACGCCGGTTCCGTTCTCAAATGCGCTCTTGGCGGCTGCATAGGTATCAAATTTCTGAAGTTGGATCTCCGGATTGTTCTTGACCAGATAAGTCTCTGCTGTGGTTCCGGAAATCACGATGATCTGCTGTCCTTCTTCCACCTGGGACAGATCCGTGATCACATTGTCATCATGAGAAACCACGCCCAGAGCCACATTCATGTAAGGAAGAGCGAAATCCACTTCTTCCGCCCGCTCCGGTGTGACGGTAAAGTTTGCAAGGATGATATCCACCTTTCCGGTCTGCAGATATTCGATCCGGTTGGCCGCCTCGGTGGATACATAATTGATCTCAACGCCCAGATCTTCACCGATTCTCTGTGCAAAATAGACATCATATCCCTGATACTCGCCGTATTCATCCACATATCCGAACGGAGATTTGTCGGAAAATACACCGATGTTGATGGTGCCGCTCTCTATGATCTCGTCAACGCTTCTGTAAAGTGTGTCTGCGTCTTCCGATGCAAGGGCCGTTCCGGCGCCGATAATTCCGATGGCTGTCACTGCAGCCAGTCCTGTTGCTGCGATTTTCTTTAAAATGTTTTTCATGTCTGACGTTTCCTCCTGTTTCTGAACATGCAGAATGATATCATGTTCAGGTAAATCGGGCAAATATATAAATCATATATTTGGATATATGAATTGCCTATACCTTTGAAATCTATGATTCTACGGCTTCGTCCGGCAGCGCAGTTCCCTCAAGAAGGGGCTCTGATTCCGGATCCAGGAGCCTTTGTTTACGGACAAGGATTACCACATACCGATAATCATAGTCTCTCGGATAATCAATACAGGTGATCAGCATGACCACATGGGACCGCGGGGTGATTTCCGGAGCATTTGTTTTATAGGGACGCAGACGGTCGATTTCCTGTTTCATTTCCATCAGCTCATCGCCGGTGACATTATAATACGTAAAGAGATCATTGGCGATCTCCACCTGGAAAGCCGCATAGACCTCATAGGCATACATGGCGTTGCCCACATAGATTTCAAACTCCGGATGTTTGTCATAATAGTCTTTGTTTTTATAGGCGGTAATGCTGCCGAACATGGATTTGTCGTCCATATTATGGCCATAGATAGTGGAAAACAATCCATTCAGCCCTGCCTGGTCAAACCGGTAATCCACGAACAGGGTTCCGGCAATATTGTACTGACCATTCAGCATATGACGAAGATATTTGTTGTTATCATCAGCCTGGACCACCGGATAGGACAGGGTATCTTCCTGATAAATCCAGCCGACACTGTCTTCACACAGATCCAGCAGGGCTTCATAGTCCCAGGACATGGAAGCATAACGAAAATTCCGGAACGCAGTCTGTGGTTTGTTCTCCGGAGTCAGCCGCATCGGTTCATGGTTTTTCCAATAATCATTTTCCACCCGGGGGATGAGGGTGGTACGCTTCCCGGCCGTCGCTTCCGCATCCTCTGGCTGTTCCGGCACTTCTGCATCCTCTGTCTGTTCCGGCTCCGAAGCTGCTTCCGGCTTCGCTTCTTCCGGCGTTTTCGGTGGGACACTTTCCGCCTCTGCTAGAGAGTTTTCCGATGGCACTTCAGGTGCAGGCGGCACAGCAGCGGCTTCCTTTGACGTTTTATTCCCGCCGTTCTTCACCGCCTGCTCAATCTGATCATAGAAATTATCCGCTTCCTTATAGGACTGATTAATTCCGACCAGCTTATAAATACTGAATCCGAGCAGGCCCACTGCCAGAACCAGGAGAATAATGATTGCTGTCTTCGCTTTTCCTGAAATCTTTTTCTTCTTCATGACCGCTGCGC
The DNA here is from genome assembly GCA_017459985.1 of Parasporobacterium sp. Classification (GTDB taxonomy): domain Bacteria; phylum Bacillota; class Clostridia; order Lachnospirales; family Lachnospiraceae; genus RGIG5612. Next base: position 71,335 of record JAFUBX010000035.1, on the reverse strand, counting down.
TTTCTTTCTATGCACCACCCGTTACAGCTGAGTGTATCAGCACAAAGCCTTTGTTTCAAGGCGTGCTTTATTGGCAGATATGAGTTCATTTCTCACGGAGGCGACGTTTCAGAGGCGTTTTATGAGAAATACTTATACTTTTTGTACCTTGCGGGCAGGTTTTCATATTGTAGACAATACAGGAAAACCGTGGCTGTGAACATCATCAGGGCTGCAAACGCTCTTGTACACCGATTGATTTAGCGGCAGACTCCCTACTGCATCTTCTACAGAAAAACCGGAATATGAGAACAAAATCTGCTACGCATACAGTGGAAGTGCCATTTTGAGAACATTTAACTTGCATCTCAAATCCGGAATTCGCTGTGGAAGATGCATGTGCCGGAGCTTTCGAGTCTTCTGCATCTTGGGTGGGTGATTCCATATTCTGTAACCGTTGTTGATATCTTATATGAGCCAAACATGTCATTTGAGGATAGTGAATATCCTCTATATGAAAATTCAAAAAGTTGAGATATCGCTGGATATCCTCAAAATACCAGCTTGCCCCGATTGAGGATATAAAACATCCTCAGATATCCAAGACCCCGGATCTAAGGATATTGTCAGCTGTCTCATTTTTCCAGAATCCTCCGTTTGAGGATATTTAATATCCTCAAAACAGCTACTTTCTGTTATAGAGGAAATTATCCTTGCCAGCTGAACACTGGAATGAACTTGGCAGGAAGTAGTTGCTGCTGGTATCAAGAGGATCACAATTATTGATGATTATCTACCCACCCAAGATACAGAAGCACCGCTTTTTCTGAATTTACCTTCCAGAATGAATGCCGCACTGCCTCCGAATCAGTTGTTAATAATATCCACGATCCGTTCCCCGGCTTTCTTCAGATCATAGACCCAGACCCACTCGCCATGTTCATCGATCATCGTTTCCACTTCTGATTCAAATGCAGGATCCGGGATCACGTTATTGACCAGCGTGTATTCCGAAAACGGGAGGCGGATCACCTGCAGAATCTCCCGCAGGGGGATCGAGATCTCGCAGGTCTCGATGATTTTAAGGGCGCAGCGCAGCCATTTCAGGAACCCGCTGTCTTTCAGCTTTGCAAGGATCTCCTGGATCACTCTCTGCTGCCTTTGTACCCGGATGCTGTCAGAATCGATTTTGCGGATCCGGCTGTACAGAAGGGCCTGTTCACCATTCAGCAGATTCCAGCCTTCAGAGACTTCTTCGTCCGCATATTCGTTGATGATCGCGGCTTCTTCAGCGGTCAACTCCAGTTCGATCCCATCCAGGATATCCACAATCTGCTCCAATGTGGCAAAATCCACCGTGATATAATCCTTCAGCGCCAAACCGAAATTTCTGTTCAGTGTATCCAGCGCCAGCTCTGCTCCGCCATATTTGTAGGCGGCATTGATCTTCTGGGGCTCGTGACCTTCGATCGCCGCCTTGGTATCCCGCAGAATGGAGGTCAGTTTGATCTGCCTGCCTTCCGGATCAATAGTAACGATCATAATCGTGTCACTCCGGTTGTCATCCCCGGAATTGTTCCCGCTGAGACCGAAGAGCACAAAATTATGTCCTTTCAATGCCGCCGGGTTCTGCTCCCCGGCGAAGGTCACGGCTGTGAAGTACAACTGCGAAAAAACTAACGCAGCCAGAATGATTTGCAGGGCCAGACATACCGCCGTGCCTTTTCTGATAATTCTTCTCATATAGAAACCCTTAGATTTTTGTTTCCATTATATCATCATCCGGGCTTCTGTCATCAGAGAATTCACGCAAACCTGCCGATAAGAAACGCTGTGCCCGATAAGAAATGCTGTGCCTGCGAAAAAGGTTGGACAGATTCCGGATCCTGCCTTATAATATTTATTTACGAAAGCTTCATTATTGAACTGTTTTTAGATATTTGTTATGAACCTGACAACATTCCGCTTTTTTGCGTTTGCGATCCTTTTTATTATCGTATATTTTGTTGTGCCGAAGAAGGTGCAATGGATTGTTCTGCTGGCTGCCAGCATGGCATTCTATGCTCTGGCAGGGGTGAAGAATTCCTTCTTCATTCTGATCACCTCTGCTTCGACCTATGCAGCGGCGCGGTGGATCGATCATCTGACCGTCAGCTGCAACTCGTTCCTGAAGGAAAATAAAAACACGCTTCCCCGGGAAGAACGGAAAGCCTACAAAGCACGCAGTGTCAATCAGAGAAAAGCCATCCTGATCGTAACGCTTTGCATTAACTTCGGGATCCTCTGTGTTTTTAAATACGCCAACTTTATCATTCAGCAGGTCAACCATATCCTGAGAGCCGCCGGCTCCGGCGAGATCGGATTCCTGTACCTGCTGGTTCCTCTGGGGATTTCGTTTTATACCTTTACTTCCATGGGATATCTCCTGGATGTCTACTGGGAGAAAGCCCCTGCCCAGACCAATTATCTGAAGATGCTGCTCTTCGTGAGTTTCTTCCCCCAGATCACCCAGGGCCCCATCAGCGATTACCGGCAGCTGTCCGGCCAGCTCTATGCGGAACATCCCTTCGATTACAAAAACTTTTCCTGGGGTGTGCAGCGGTTTCTCTGGGGTCTTGTGAAGAAACTGGTGATTGCCAGCATTTCCGGAAAATACAGCCAGGCGCTTTTCGCCTCCTACCCGGAATACTCCGGCATTTCCACATTCATCGCGATTCTGTTTTACGCATTACAAATTTACGCCGACTTCTCCGGTTATATGGATATGATGTGCGGGCTCTGCCAGATCCTGGGAATTGAGCTGGCGGAGAACTTTGAGCGTCCCTATTTCTCCAAATCCATTTCCGAATACTGGCGCAGATGGCACATCACCCTCGGTGCCTGGTTCAAGAATTATATTTACTACCCCGTGGGCTTTTCCCGTTTCGCCACCTCCATCGGCAAGAAAGGCCAGAAGGCCCTGGGCGACAAATTTGCCAAGGACATGCCGGCGACCATCGCCCTGATCGTGGTATGGTTCACCACCGGTCTGTGGCACGGCGCAAACTGGGGCTATATTATCTGGGGCCTTGTAAACGGCATGTTCGTCATCGCCACATTATGGCTGGAGCCTGTTTACGCCCGTATGCGGCAGTTCTTCCACATCCGGGAAACCTCCGGCGGCTGGCGGGCATTTCAGGTCTTACGGACCTTCGTCCTGATCTCCTTCATCAAGATTCTTCCGGAGGTCGGGGGCCTGCGCGCCGGCCTCAACCTGTGGGCTCAGGTGGTACGGGGCGCTTCCATCATTCCCCATACCTTTGCGGAGCTTCTCCCCTTTGTGGACGATTATCTGAATTTTGCCGTGATCCTGATATTCACCGTGATCCTGTTTATCTTCAGCCTGATCGAAAGAAGAAAACCGGTCCGGGAAGCCTTTAACAAATGGCCGATGATCCTCCGGGTATTCATCTTAGCACTGTTCTTTGTCATTGCGATCCTTTTCGGCGCAAGGGCAGACGGACTGAATGGAGCGTTCCTGTATGCACAGTTCTGATTCTAATACAACCGAAAAGAAAGGGGTCTTTTCCAGGACCTGGGTCCGGGTGGCCGCTGCTGTGATCCTGTTCGTGGTGTTCGTTTTGGCGATCGCTGCCATTGTGTTCCGCCCCTACGGAAGGATCTACTCTGCCGGAAATCAGTTTGATCTGGTGGTTCTGGGCGCCTCCGAATCCATGTGGGGAGCGGACAGTGAAGTCCTTACCAGGGACACCGGCATGAATACCTGTATCCTGGCTTCTGAGCGCTGTGACTATGCAGGAAAATATGAAATGCTGAAAGCATTTCTGGCAAAAGATGTCCCGGATCTGGTGATTCTGGACGCCTCCAACACCTCCCTGGTCCGGGACAACGACACTCTGAAGGAAGTCTACCTCACCAAGGTCAACGGACTGTTTGCCAAGATCGGCACGACCTTCCGGAGATTTTCCTTCTGGGAGGATGAATATGACACCGCCTTTGCGGAGGTGCTGAATTCCGGTGTGAAATCCTGGGGAACCGTTTTCGACGGGACCTATGAGGAGATTTTCCGCCGGCACGGATACGAACCCCAGTACTACTCCACACTCACGGAGGATCCCAAAGACATCGCCGCTATCCGGGATATCTGGGAGACGGACCTGGATTTTGACGATGCCGCACCGGAAATGATCCGGGAAATCATCCGGCTCTGCAAAGAGTACGGAGTGGATCTCATGATCATCACCTTCCCGGTCTCCGCTCAGTCCAACTGGACTTTCAGCGGATGGGACAAATTCCACGGTGTCATGACCGGTCTGGCAGAGGAAACGGATGTTCCCTATTATGATTTTAATCTTCTGGAAAATCGTTCTGATTATTATCCGGATGCGACCTGCTTCCGGGATTTCGAACATCTGAATGCGGACGGAGCCGCTGTTTTCAGTGCTATGGTGGCAGAACTCGTAAACTGCAGAAAAGCCGGAACCCCTTACCCCTATCGGTTCTATGATTCTTACGAGGAGGCCAAGGAACACTCCTATTACGCCCAGTTTCAGTAAATTTACCGGGCTGCTTCGATCAGGGCGTACTGCTTGATGACCTTATTTCCGGCCTGATCCGGGTAATGCTCCTTCACCCATTCTTCGACGATCTCATTTCCCTCGTCAAATACAAAGATATACTGGAACGGCACATCATCGAGATCCTCCGGCTCATCCACATAGACTTCATTGACCCAGGGAGACTGGAAGATATACATTCCCAGATAATAGGAATACGCCCCGTCCTCCTGCTTCGGCAGGATCAGATAACTGGCGCCGTAGGGCACGTCGTACTCCTCCATGGCCGATTCGATCCAGTTGCGCTCCTCCGGATTATCTGAATACTCCACCACCAGTTTGATCTTACCCGTGGATCCGTACAGGATCCCGAATAATGCAGCAGCCACCAGTACGGTGGACGCAATCATCGGACCCGTCCGGATCTCTTCCGAAGAGATCAGACGGAGTGCCATGATCATGACCAGATAGACGATCACGATCAGGATCGTTTTCGTATACCGTTCGATCTCCGCCAGATAAGAGGCCTCATTTCCCGGCATGGAGAACAGATACATGGCCAGAAGGCCGGCCTGATAGATCAGATAGATGATCACGCTGATCAGGGCCACCTTCACATAGGTCATCCGGTCCTTCTTCGCAAACAGAAAGACAAGAATCCCCACCAGCATCACAAATCCGAAAACCATCCACACATCCGGCCAGGTAAAGGAAAACTTTGCCAGCGCAGCACTGATCGAGCGCATCTCCTCCGGGGTCTTGGCGCTGAACACGATGGAGTAATACTCTGCCGATACTGCATGTTTGGAGATCCCGGCGTCGGCAAATACGTAGCTGCAGTGCCTCTTCCAGAGCAGCACAGAAACCCAGGGAAGGGCCATCACCCACAGCCTTGTGATCCGGTACCTGTCCTTCCGGATATTCGCCAGCAGCCACAGGATCAGGAACGCCGCCAGGAACATGCCGGAATTCTTGATCTGCAAAAGCTGCACCAGGTAGAAGGTCAGCAGCCAGAACTCCCTTCTCTGCGTGATCCGGTGCCCGTAGCAGTAGGCATAGACGAAGCTGCACATGGCCTGCAGCGGCAGCAGGGTATCCACAAGAAGATTGGTGACGGAAATGTTATAGACAAGAATAAAATTGGCCGCGGCCAGGACCGCCAGGAAGGCTGCCGCCCTGTTCTTCTTAACGAAAAGGAACAGCGGTACAAAGCAGGTCAGCATCATGTAGATCTGCGCATACATCTGCACCGACTCGCTTCCGCTGACGATCTTTGCAAAATAGTAAATGTAGGTGGCGCTTCCCAGAGGATAATCCTTGAATTCGATGATGGCATCGGCAAAATTCGGATACCGGTCGGCGGCAAACATCTGCCGGACCACCAGCGCCCAATGGGAAAAATTATCATAATGAATAAACTGCTTCCCCTGGATAAAGATCAGCAGCACCACTGCGAGAAATGCCAGAAAGAGATATCCGACATTCAGATACTGTTTCAGGAATCCGATTCCTCTGTCCCGGATCACGCTGTACACAAATCCGGCGATCCCGGCGGCAAATAAAAGCACCGTCATCTCCGGAAGCAGATTCAATAATCCTGCCAGAAACAGAACGGTCACCTGAATCGCGACCGTCAGGCTGGGCAGGAAATACAGATGGACCCTGGTTTTCCGGCGCAGCAGTTCCCAGGACCCGAGGCTGGAAACTGCAAACGCCAATAAGCGGAATACGGTAATTAGCATGTCTTTGCGACGACGTCTCCCTTATCCTTCCAGATGTGATTCTCCGGAACAACCCCCCTGACGCAGGAGGTGGGATAAATATTGGAATCACGGCCGATCACGGAGCCGGGATTCAGGACACTGTTGCAGCCGACCTCTACCCGGTCGCCCAGCATAGCGCCGAATTTCTTGCGTCCGGTGACATATTCTTCTGCAGCGTCCTTCACGATGACATTCTTCTTGTCACTCTTCACATTGGAGGTGATTGAGCCGGCGCCCATGTGGGCCTTATATCCCAGAATGGAATCTCCCACATAATTGTAATGGGGAACCTGCACGTTATCAAACAGGATCACATTCTTAAGCTCGGTGGAATTGCCCACAACGCAGTCATTTCCCACCAGGGCGGATCCCCGGATAAATGCGGACGGCCGGACCTCAGTGCGGTGACCGATGATGCAGGGGCCGCCGATATAGGCCGTCTTATTATAAAGATTGGCATCCTTTGCGATCCAGACGTCCTCTGCCGGATGGTCATACTCGTCCTCCGGAAGGGTCTTTCCGATCTCCAGAATCAGGTCCTTGATCCCGGCCAGCGCCTCCCAGGGATACTCGAACTGACGCAGATAGTCTGCGGCCAGAGTATGATCCAGATCATATAAATCCACGATTTTTACTGACATAATATTACCTGCCTTATTTATTTTCTGACCTCGATCAGATGTCCCGATGCAGCCATGGCACCGATGATCCGGTCGACATTTTCCTCAGCCTCCGCATTGGATCCGGCCTCTGCCATGACCCGGAGCACCGGCTCGGTTCCGCTGGCTCTTAACAGCACACGGCCATTGTTGCCCAGTCTTGCGGTGCAGTCATCGCAGGCTTCCTTCACCTTCGGATCCTCCAGAGTTGCTTCCTTGTCATCCACGACCACATTTTTCAGAACCTGCGGATACATATCGCAGCCCTTGGCCAGGATCGACAGAGGCAGCTGGGTCTTGATCATGACGTTCATCAGCATGATGGCGGTCACCATGCCGTCGCCGGTATGGGCATGGTCGCGGAAAATGATATGTCCGGACTGCTCGCCGCCCAGGGAGAATCCCTTTTCCTTCATGCATTCATAGACATAGCGGTCGCCGACTTTGGTCTTTTCGTACCGGATCTCATTGTTGTCCAGTGCCTTGTAAAGGCCGAAGTTGGACATAATGGTGGTCACGATAGTGTCGTCCTTCAGGGTGCCCTTTTCCTTCATGTATTTTCCGCAGATGTACATGATCTTGTCGCCGTTCACCACATCGCCGTTCTCATCCACGGCCAGGCATCTGTCGCCGTCGCCGTCAAATGCGAATCCGACATCCAGCATGTTCTCTTTCACAAACTGCTGCAGTCCCTCAATGTGGGTGGAGCCGGCATTGAAGTTGATGTTGAGGCCGTTGGGGTTGTTGTTGATGACCTTCGGCTTGGCTCCCAGAGCGTCAAATACGGCGCGGCCGATCATCCAGGTGCTGCCATTTGCGCAGTCGATGCCGACCTTGCAGTTCTCCAGGGATTTCTCTGCCAGATTGGTCAGATATCCGATATAGCGGTTCCGGCCAAAATAGAAATCCTCCACCTTGCCTACTGCATCGCCGGTGGCATACGGGATCTCCGGGATCTTTCCGTCAATATAATCCTCGATGGCATCCTGCAGGGCGTCATCCATCTTCTCGCCCTCTGCGTTCAGCAGCTTGATGCCGTTATCAAAATACGGGTTATGGCTGGCGGAGATCATGACGCCGCAGTCAAATTTCTCATCATTGGTAATATAGCTGATACAGGGAGTGGTGGTGACATGGATCATGTATGCATCAGCGCCGGAAGCGGTGATGCCGGCTGCCAGTGCATGCTCAAACATATAGGAAGATCTTCTGGTATCCTTGCCGATCACGATCCTGGCTCTTCCCTCGCCGGAGTGATTTTTCCCAAAATAATATCCCAGATATCTGCCGGTCTTGAATGCATGCTCTGCAGTCAGCACTTCTCCGGCTTTACCTCTGAAACCGTCTGTTCCAAAATATTTGCCCATTTGGTTTTCATCTCCTTACTGATAAAATTCGAATAAAAAATTCAATTTATTTTAATCGATTATCTGATCAAATTCAATACTCCGACTTCATCAGATATGAAAAAATCAGAAAAGCGGTCTTCAGGGCATTGTGCCGGATCTTGCCCTCTTCAATGCTGAAAATATCGTCTTCAATGATCTGCGCTCCCTGTTTTTCCACCTGTTCCCTGTCCAGCCGGACCAGAGTTTTCTTCTCGGTCTCCAGGTATTTCCGAATAATCTCTTCGTCGATCCGGGCATTGTTGCTGACCACCACATCCACCTTCCGGCTGCCGAGGCATTTGTTGAGGATCACCAGATGATCGCTGACATTGTACTGATCCGTCTCCCCCGGCTGGCTCACCAGATTGGAGACATACATGATCGGCGCTTTCGCGTCATTCATGGCGTCCACGATATCCTTCACGATCAGATGCGGCAGAATGCTGGTATAAAGGCTTCCCGGACTGAAAATAATCAGGTCCGCCTGGGAAATCTTGCTTCGGATCTCTTCTCCGATATGGATATCATGGTCATAGGAGAGGGAGGAAATGTAGCGGACATTCTTGCTGATATCCACCTGTCCGTAGAATTCCTCGTCGGTGAGGTAGCCTTTGCCCACCAGCTCCACCTTCTCCTCTGTCAGGGGCAGCACTTCGCCGCGGATCTGCAGGAGCCTGCACATATACCGGGTGGCCTCCGTGAGATTTCCCTTCAGATCGATCAGCGCCGTCAGCAGGATATTTCTCACGGGGTGGTTGTCCAGGGACGTCCCCTCTTTGTGGAACCGGTAACTCAGCAGATTGATAAAATCCTCATCCACGTTGGCCATGGACAGGAGCACTTTGCCTACATCTCCCACCGCCGGAATGCCGTATTCTTCTTTGAGCACGCCGGTGCTGCTGCCATTGTCACTGACAGCGATCACGGTGGTCACCTCCACCGGAAATAATTTCAATCCTGACAGGAGACAGGACAGCCCGGTCCCCCCGCCAAATACGATTATCTTTTTCATGATCTTGGCTCTTTCGTCTGATCCTTTGAAGAACAGCTCTTCTTCTGTAGTCTGACCATGCCGGTCATCCGCAGATTCTGCCGCCGTTTCTTTTACTGTTTTCTTTATTATTACTGGTTTTCCCGGAAACAGTCAAGTACTGAATCCGTTCCTTACTATGCAGGGCGGCAGTCCCCGGTCAGCTGCCGTAATGTCCGGAAGAAGGGCTGCTCTTCCCCCTCCGGTCTTTCCGGTATTGCCGGCGCCGCCCCTGTCAGCTCCAGTATAATGCCAGACCCGTCCCTTGTATAATGAATTTCCAGGAAGAACTCTCTTCCGAACAGGCGGGTCAGCCGAAGTGCCCGGGTAATGCTGCAGTCGGCCCGCACGATCAGATGATCCCCCGCAACGACTATTATTTCCAGCGTATTTCTCTTCAGCAGATGAAAGATCCGTTTGACCTTCAGCACATCGATATCCACCCGGCTGTAGTTGAGGTTCGGTCTGCGTCCGAACTCCCGGGACTGACCCAGAACAATCTTTGTAACATCCTTCATAAAAGCCTCTCTTTCCGGCCTCCGAAAGGATTGCTTTCCGTCTCCCCCCCGAAGACCTGTCTTAGTTTACTTTCTATCTGCAAGGCTTCTTCGCGCATGGGACGACAAAAAAGCCGGTGAAAAAGGCATAACAATCCCTTTTTCATCCAGCTGGAAAATCTTTTTTGATGTGGTAATTTCAGATACTGATATATCAGCGGTTGTAATTTAGCAGATGTTTCACGGCTTGTCAATCTGTCCGTGAATTACTCCGCCGTCCCGACACGCAGAGCGGTCAGATATCCTCTTTATAGGCGGAGAAGGCGGACGGCAGGGCGTAATGCGCTTTCTGGGCGGCGGCATCTGTAAAGATCAGCTGCTCTGCGGCGGCACGTTCCTTCTGCTCCGGCATAGCGAAGGCCTCCTCTTCCACCAGAATGTGATAGGCGATCATTTGCCATTCCACATGGGAGAAGATATGTCTGGAATCCGAAAGTCTGCGGATCCGCAGTGGCGAATATCCCATACCCCGCACCAGGGAAATCACCTGGGATTCTGTCAGATGCCCTTCTTTATTGGGAAATTCATAGAGTCCGGCCAGAAGTCCCTTCGCAGGCCGTTTGTGAAGCGCCACCTGGCTCCCGTCCCGGATCAGCAGCACGGTGCGTTCCTCAATCCTGCGTTCCTTCGGTTTTTTCCTGCAGGGAAGCTGCGCGATCCGCCCTTCCCTTCTGGCCAGGCACATTTCCTTCCAGGGGCAGACATCGCAATGGGGTTCCCCGTTCGGGACGCAGACAAGTGCCCCCAGCTCCATCAAAGCCTGATTCCAGATGGCAGGCGCGACCACATCCGGGCAGACCTCCTGCATCAGTTCCCTCAGCCGCTCCTCCACCAGAGTGCGGAACGACTGCTTCGTAATATCCGTGTCGTCCCCGCTGACCCGTGTCAGGATCCGGAACACATTGCCGTCCACCGCCGGAACCGGCTTTCCGTAGGCGATCGAGGCGATGGCACCGGCTGTATAGTGGCCGATCCCCTTTAGTTTCAGTAATTCTTCATATTCATCCGGAATCCGTCCCTGATAAGTGTCCATGATCTGGATCGCCGCTTCATGCAGATTCCGCACCCGGCTGTAATAGCCAAGCCCTTCCCACAGCTTCAGATACGTATCCTCCCCGCACCGGGCGAGGTCTGCCACATCCGGAAGCGCGGAAAGAAACCGCTCGTAGTAGCGTTTGACTGCCTCCACCCGGGTCTGCTGCAGCATAATCTCCGAGATCCACACATGATAAGGCGAAGGATCCTGCCGCCAGGGCAGGATCCGTGCATGTTGCAGATACCAGTCTCTTAAAGGAATGACCAGCTGTTTCAGGTCAAATTCATGCAGCATATAAATGCCTCCGTCTATTTTCAGATCCGTCCGGATCCATAGGGGCGTTGCTTCCTGCGCCTTATTTTTCCGACTCCCGGTGAAGGCGGAAGGCGATGGACCGTTTCAGATAATCCAGATACGTGCTGTCAATGCACATGGCCTTGTCCGGCGCATCCGACAGCTTGGCCACGGCCTTTCCATTCACAGTCTGCAGCTTGATCACGATATTCAGAGGCTGCTCGCAGGTATCATTGGAGCAGAAGGTTCCGATCCCGAAGGAGACCTTTGCCCGGTCGTGAAAATAATCATACAGGCTCTGGGCCTTGTCAAAATTCAGGCTGTCACTGAACAGAAGCTGTTTGGTCAGGGGATCCACACCGTATTTTTTATAATGACTGATAATCTTGTCGCCCCACTCATACGGATCCCCGCTGTCGTGCCGCACGCCGGTGAAGTTGTTCACCATAGCCCGGTTGAAATCCAGCAGGAACAGATCTGTTGTGATCGTATCGGACAAAGCCGTTCCGTTATCGCCCTCATACTCATTGTACCAGTCATCCAGGGCATAATGGTTGGTATAGGCCAGCGGGATCTCATCGATTCCCTGGTACATCTGGACAAATTCATGGGCATAGGTGCCGATGGGCGTCAGGTTGTATTTCTTCGCCAGATATACATTGGAGGTGCCGACACAGTTATTCGTCTCCGAGGCGAATCGCCGGACCACGATGTCCTCCCATTCCCGGGACAGACGCCGGCGGCATCCGAATTCCGCAAACTTGAAGGTATAGATCCCTTCCTGAAATGCCCGGATCTTGTCATTCAGCTTCGCGTCCGCGGAACCGATCAGCACATCGTAATCATACTGCATCCGGAAATACACTTCGTTCACGATTTCCAGCAGATAGATCTCAAACTGCATTGCCGAAAACAGCGGGCCGCTGACGACGATCTCCAGTTTGCCATCCTCTGTCAGATTGGTGAAAACATAATCCCGCAGGGGATGCCAGAGCCGCAGGAATTCCACATAGTCCCGCTTAATGAACCGGATGGAATTCAGATAATCCAGCTCGTCCTTCCGGAATCGCAATGTACACAGATAATCGATCTGCTCATTGATTTCCTGAAACATCTCTTCGGTAAATACGATCCCCTCATTCCGGCACTTAAAATAGTACTCGCCGCAAAGGTCCGTATGCTTGTGAAAGATCACCTGATCCATATTGAATTTATACAGATCCGTATCCAATAATGAAACAACGATAGGATCTAGTTTCATATCCGTTCTCTCCTGTTCTGTAATATGTATTTCGTATTACCCGCGCCGCCCGCGCTTCATAAGCGGTTCCGGCATCCCGGCAGCCGGCCGGTCGCACTTCATAAAAGTTCCACAATCTCCTCCGGCACCATGCTGCGAAGGGCCTCCCTCAGCTGCCGGATCTGCAGCAGGATCTCCCGGGCCTGGGAGGACGAGATCTCCTGATACACGGATTCCGTCTTCACCACCCGGACCCTGTCCAGGTACGGGTGGAAAAAGGGCGTCTCCCTGAGGAATTTCTCCACATCCTGTCCGTTTCGTTCCAGGCAGACAATGCCGAATTCCGTGAGGATCCGGTCCACAAATTTCCAGGCATATTCCATTTCCGCCAGTTTGTCGAATCCGCACAGAAGAGCTGGATCCATTCCCTGATCCCGCAGGCAGCACAAGGTCTCATAAGTCCGGGGCTGCTGCTCCCTGCGGATCTCCCAGTCGCTGACCTCCATCCAGCTCTGATGAAGGCTGATCGTCTGCAGCATCTGAAGGCGCTGCTCATCAGTGTAGGCGTAATTTTTCTTCTGTTCTTCCGAAATATAGGACATCTTGGAAGGGACGAAGACGACACCTTCCCGGCCGGTCTCATCCATGGCTTTCTTTGCCAGATGAATATGGGCCAGGGTGGGGGGATTAAATGCGCCGCAAAAGGTCAGGATCTTTTTCACTTCTCTTCTCCTAAAATGCCAACAACTTAACTGCCGATCACTCAAATGCCGACAGCAGCAGCGGCATGTGCCGCTTATGCATATTTGCCTGTTCCCTGGCGCGGATCTTCTCATCAATGGCCGGATCCCCGCAGCTTCCCAGGCGGATGTATTTGTGGATATCCTGATAGGAAAGCCCCATCTTCTCTTCATCGCTCATGCCGGACAGACCGTCCGTCGGGGTCTTCTGTACCAGTTCCTTCGGAAGCTCCTCCATAGTCAGCCCCACGGCCACCACCTCCAGGCTGGTAAGACTTCCCAGCAGCGCAAAATCGCAGGACGTATCCCCGTCCTTGGTGCAGTATCCCACCGTCGCTTCCGAAAGATTGCCGGTTCCAACCAGCCGGGCTCCGATCGCCTGGGCGATATAGCGAAGGGTCGTCATCCGCAGCCTGGGGCCCACATTAACATCACTTTCTTTATGGAAGGGAACATTGAACTGGCCGTCTGAATCCTCCCGGGAAGCTTCCTTTGTAAGGCTTGCATGCATCTGCCCGATATTGACCACCTTGTAACGGATCCCCAGGCACCTGCAGACCTCCCGGCTGTCCGCAATATCCTTCTGCTCCCCGTCCGGCAGCAGGACGCCGTAGACATTCTCCTTTCCGAGAGCCCGGGCGCACAGTGCAGCACTGACCGTGGAATCCTTCCCTCCGGAGATTCCGATGACCACCTTTTTGAATCCCTGCCGCAAAGCGAGCTCCCGGATCCTTTCCACCAATGTATCCCTTGCCTTTACGGCATCAAATTGTTCCGGCATTCTTTCTCTCCTTTTTCATGAAACTCAGTAAATTTCGCAGCCGTTCCGTCCGGCTTCCTTGACCCGGTACAGGGCGGTATCCGCATCCTTGAAAATGTCACCCTGGGGATCGGACCGATCCGAAAATGCCACGCCGACACTCAGGCTGACCGGCGGCAGATCATCCTTCGGATGCTGCAGAAGATCGTTGGCCTGGCTGATCTTATTGATTACCAACTGCCCCATGGAACTGTTCACACGGGTCATGATCACAACAAATTCATCTCCGCCGATCCGGCAGATGATATCCACAGACCGGAAACTGTGCCGCAGGATCTCCGCCACCCGCTTCAGCACCCGGTCGCCCACCGCATGGCCGTAGGTGTCATTGACCGATTTGAAATAGTCCACGTCCACAATGATCAGCGCAATGTGGCTGGTATCCACCGTCTGCATCAGCAGATCATAGGCGCCCCGGTTCAGAAGGCCCGTCAGCGCATCATGGGATGCCTCGTGTTTCAGTTTCTCATTGGCCACTTTATTTTCATTCAGGATCGTATTATAGGTCCTGGTAACGAACTGCAGTTCCTCTGCGCCGGTGGGCGGAATGGTCTTGCCCGCCCGCATCAGATCCACCATATGGGTCAGGGGCTTCCGGATCAGCTCGTTGATGAAGATCACCAGAGCCAGAATAATCAGCAGGAATACAATCGTCATGATCGTCTGGATCCCCACCAGAAGCGCCATTTTGGAGGAAGCCTCCTCCAGTTCCTGGCTGGAGGACCGGATCAGTGCCTGGGTGCACTGGTTGACGTTTTCCCGGATCCGGTCTTTATAATGCATGTAATTATTGTCGAAGACCAGATTCTGGGCCTTCTCGTTGATCTCCTCCCTGCTGAGGGCCAGATCCTCCTTTGACAGGGAAATGGAGGAAATCTCCTCCGGTACCTGGGACATATCATAATCACCGGTTTCCAGCTTCAGCCTCATGGCAAGATATTCGATCTCCACCAGTTCATTGGACAGATCCAGCGCCGCATTCATGCTGGCAAAGGCGCTTTGATTGCTGTTCTCCGTCAGAGTCTCCAGATCCTCCAGGGCATGATCCCTTCGTTTGGTGACATCTACTTCCTCAAAAAAGTCCTTCAGATATTCCAGTTCCCCGGTCACCACGAAGCAGCGGACCCGGTCAGTCAGATAATCCGATCCCGACTCCATATCCGAAGCTGCCAGCTGGGCCGCAAGATGCCGGTCGCTGGCATTTTTCATCCGCTGAAATCCACGGGTAACGGAGATATCCGTGATAAAAAGCGCTGCGGCGGCAACCACAGCGATTGCCACAAAGAAGAAGGTTGCCGTCCGCAGATGCAGACCGGATCTGCGGCCTTTCACGGACGGATCCTTCGCAGCGGGATTTTCCTGTTTCTCCGGATCTTCAGAGCCGCCGGCAGACGCCGTTTTGGTCTCTTCCATTTCCGGCATCGCCGTGTCTATCGCTCCGGAATCATTTTCCAGACTTTCGGCAAGAGCCTTCTCCTCCGTCTGTGCCTCCGCCTCCTCGGCAGACATAATAGCTTCTTCGGAAAGTGCCTTGTCCGCAGCCTTTCTCTGTTCCAGGAAGACTTCGAATTCTTCCGCCGGCACCGGCCTGGAGAAATAGAACCCCTGCACCAGATCACACCCCATGGTCTTCAGGGCATTTAACTGGTCCTCAGTTTCCACGCCCTCCGCAACCACCGGCACATCCAGATAATCCGCGATATCCAGGATCAGCTCCAGCATCCGGGTATCGCCTCCCTCCTTGAAGGCGCTCTTCATAAACTGCATATCCAGTTTCATTACGTCAAAGGGCAGCGTGGACACCATATTCAGAGAGGAATACCCTGTACCGAAATCATCCATTTCGATCTGGAAGCCCAGTTTTCTCAGCTTCCCGACCACATCCACCATCTGTTCCGCATCCTGGGTATAGGCAGACTCGGTGACCTCCAGCAGAATATCCCGGTAGGACAGACCGTACTCCCGGATCAGATCCTGGAATTTATTCAGCAGTCCCGGATCATACAGATCAATGCGGGAAACATTGACCGATACCGGAACGTACTGCTCTAGCCGGTCGATCCATTCCCGGATCTGCCGGCAGGCCTCCCGCCATACATAATTGTCCAGATCCTGGATCAGACCATTCTCTTCAAACAGGGGAATGAATACTCCCGGGCTGATCATGCCCAGAGTCGGATGATTCCAGCGGACCAGCGCCTCCGCACTGGACAGGAACGGAACCTCCCCCGTAATATTATATTTGGGCTGATAATAAACCACGAACTGCTTTTCTTCGATGGCCTTGTAGAAATCCTCGATCAGCTGCTCCGAATACAGCTCCCTGTCATGCAGCTGATTGTCATAATATGCGATAGTGCGGGTAAAGCTGCCCTTCACCGAATCCGCCGCCATCTTGGCACGGTCGAAACGCCGCTCGATGTCGATGGTTTTGTCCACCTCGGAATAGATCCCCATCCGCAGCCGGATGCGGTTGCCGGCGGATTCATCCCCCGCTAGTCCCTCCGCGGCTGAGTCAAGGATCTCCCTGTAATCCTCCCTGTGGGGACAGTAGATCATAAATGTATCTGCTTCCCTGCGGCATACGATCCCGTCATCTTTGTGGATAATCTCTCCGACCCGTTCTCCGATCCGGCGAAGCACCTCGTCCCCGTAAGCTTTGCCGTACCGTTCATTGATCATATGGAAATGATTGACATCCACAAGGACCGCGTCCATGGGAACATCCTTATGGTACTGATCGTACTGCTGAGCGTAGCGATAGAAATATTCCTTGTTGTATACGCCGGTCAGAACGTCCCTCTCTGTGGACTGGATGATATCCCGGTCCTCCGAAAGCTCGATGGTCCTTGTGATCCGGGCCCGGACCACATCCACGTTCGGATACGGCTTGGGGATAAAATCCGCCGCGCCCAGGGACAGGCATTCCACTTCGGCTTCCTGGTCCGCGGTCAGGATGATCACTGGAATCTTGGATAATTCCGGGTCATCCTTCAGCGCCTTCAGCACTTCCATGCCGGACATAACCGGCATCAGGATATCCAGAAGCATCAGGGACAGGGTATCCCGGTTCTCCCGGATCAACGTCATCGCCTCGTTTCCGTCCCCGGCGTAAAGGATCTCATAATCGTCCTGCAGATACATTCCCAGGATCTCCCGGTTGATGGCTTCATCATCTACGATCAGGATCCTGCGTTTTCCGTTTGCGGAGTGAAATTTTTCATGACTTTTCAGCATCGATATTCAGGCCTTTCTGTGATTTGTCAAAACTTCCGATATCACCGTCATCATTTTATGTACGTCCAGCGGTTTGGCAATATGTCCCTGCATCCCTGCCTCCCGGGCGGCATCCTCGTCTTCTTTAAATGCATTGGCTGTCATGGCTACGATGGGAACCGAAGCCAGGGCCGGATCCTCCAGTGCCCGGATCGCCCGTGTGGCGCTGTATCCGTCCATCACCGGCATCTGGATATCCATCAGGACCAGGTCGTAATATCCGGCCTGCGAGGCCCGTACCAGATCCAGCGCCTCCTGACCGTTTTCCGCCGTTTCCAGCTGAAATCCCTCCTGGGACAGGATCATCAGGGCAATCTCCCGGTTGATCTCATTATCCTCCACCACCAGAAGTCTTACAGTGGAATAATCGATCTGTCCGGGTTCCGCTCCGGGTGTCTTCTTCTTCGCCGCTTCCACTTCTTCTTCGGAGGCCAGCCGGAAGTTTACCCGGATGATGAATTCCGTTCCCGCACCGGGGGAGGTGATCACCTCGATGGTGCCTCCCATCAGATCGATAATGCTCTTCGTGATGGCAAGTCCCAGACCGGTCCCTTCCGTTTTGCTGACGGTGGAGGTCCGTTCCCGTTCAAATGCGTGGAACATTTTCTCCGAGAACTCCCGGGACATTCCGATACCGCTGTCCCGGATCCGGATCTCATAGGATCCCATTCCCTCTTCCGGACTGCTGATCTCCCAGACTGATGCACTGATGGTCCCTCCTGCCGGGGTAAATTTGTAGGCGTTGCTGATGATATTCAGAAACACCCGGTTCAGATTGTTCCGGTCGCACCAGACGTACCGGTGGCGGATCTGGGAAGTGTGAATACTGAAATCCAGATCTTTGGACTTCATCTGTTCCGAGAACAGATCCCTGATTTCTACAATGATCCGGCACAGATCCTCCGGAGCAAACTCCAGTTCCATGATCCCGCTCTCGATACGGCTCATTTCCAGAATATCATTGATCAGCGACAGCAGATGCTGACTGGAGGTATCGATCTTGGACAGATATTCTCCGATTACCGGAGACGTATTTTCCTGTCTGGCGATATTGGCATACCCGATGATGGCATTCATGGGAGTCCGGATATCATGGGACATATTAAAGAGGAACTGGCTCTTGGCCAGACTGCTCTCCACCGCCCGTATCCTTTCCCGTTCCAGAACCTCGTGCTTGCGACGCACCAGATTCTGGATATAAAGCATCCCCAGAAGGCCGATAAATATAACGATCAGAAGAATAATGCCTTCCCGCATCAGGATCTGCCGGATCTCCTCCGGTCCCTGCGCCTGGGACAGCCGCCTGGCGATCCACATCAGACTGGAGTACAAAAGCAATGTAAACAGCACCGCTCCGGAAGTGGAAATGGCACTGTACTGGGAAAGCGCGCTGTTTCTGACGGTCCGCCAATAGAACAAAAATCCCAGCAGGCACCACAAAGACAGAACGAGAAAGGAGGAAGCGCCCATGGTTTCCATGGCAGTCAGTCTCGGAATCAGCTGCACGACTGCGAACGCGCAGGAGATCACCGTTCCGATGATTCCCGTCAGCAGGGTACGCCGGTTATTCTCGGTTCTGGCCATCTTCCATGCCGCGGCGGAGGTGTAACCAAATCCGACGATGGCTCCGAAGGAGGTAAGCTCTACAAACCAGTCCAGGGCATTGCGTCCCAGGAAGGAAATCACGATGGAGATCCCCATGATAAAGACGATGCTGTGACTGGTATTCAGAAATTTGTCAGATAAAATATTGTCTTCCGCCATGGTGGACAGCACCCGGGTGGTTGCCCGGTATGCTCCGATCATGCCGGTCAGGATCGCCGCCAGCGCCGTGATCCCCATAATCACCAGTCCCGCCGGCCCCATGATCTGACGGGCCGCGAAGAAGCTGGGTACTGAAGCTACCGTACTGATATTTCCGATCTGATTCAGATAATCCGCCCAGGAAGCATATCCGTCCGGAATCGCAGAAATGCTGACAAAGGTCATCACGGTGTATACAAGGCCGCTGAACAGGATCGAAAGTACAATGATCCATTTTGCTTTGCTGATACGGAATTTAAAATGGGAGGTCTCCATGGAGATCACATCAAATCCCACAAAGGCCCAGGGAGCCAGAAGGACGATGCTGAAGATGGCATATGCCCCATGAAACCCCCGGATCCCGAAGGCATGGGTAAATACTTCCGCGGAAAGATGAGGAATACAGATCACCGCGATCAGAACTGTGCCCAGCAGCAGTATGATAGCCAGGAAAGTATGGAGCTTCTGCAGAATTGCCTTGGCCTTGATGAACAGGAGGCCGATCAGCGCCAGCGCTCCAACGGAAACGGCCACTTCCGGCAGATAGATCTCTTCTCCCGCGATGTTATAGTGATAGCCTACCTGCAGCATATTTCCTGCCATGGTCCTGACGACAATGAACAGTGCCGTCGCATTCAGGAACACAATGGTCAGATAGGACAGACACAGAAACCAGGAGCATAAGAAGGCATGGTCCCTGCCAAAGGCTTCTTTCGTATAAGAATATACGCCGCCGGTTCCCGGCCGGTGGATCATCAGGAAGGAATAGTTGCTTCCGATCACCAGCATAATGGCGACGCTGATGGCCATGGCGATCAAGGTTCCGATGGGACCAGCGACCGGCAGAAACGTGGTTCCCGGCATGACAAAAGCGCCCCATCCGACGATGCAGCCAAATGCGACCGCCCAGACATCGACGGTCCCGTAATACCGGTGAAATCCGTATCCGGTTTTCCCGGAATCACTTCCGGGCATGCTCTGCTGCTGTCCTGACTCAGACATTCCTGCCCTGCTCCTTCAATCCCTCACGTTCACTGCTGTGTCTCTGTATCTTTCGCATCCTTCGGATCTTTTGCATCTTTTGCGTAACGCTCTGCGGTTTTTCCTCCGGATTTGCAGTCTTTCCCGCGCGTCCACGTCTCTTGCGGATCCGCATACTTTCCCGCACGTCCACAGTCAGCATTATACCACAATCAGGTGATTGTATTATACAATAAAACCGCATCTTGCAAAGGAATTGATATTTTTTTGCCTAGCAGTCCCGCATTCCGGTCGGTTACCGCAATGCTCGATGTTTTCGACAGGGGCTGCCGAAAAATTGCAGCATTGCGTGAGATTTTCGGCAAGTCTGCCGAAAAGTTGCAGCATTGCGGTAAAATCTGCCGAAAAACTGCAGCATTGCGGTAAAATCTGGACCTTCTGCCGAAAAACTGCAGCATTGCGTGAGATTTTCGGCAGAGCCTGACGAAAAACTGCAGCATTGCGGTAGAGCGTTTTCCTCCTGCGGGAAAGACGGATCTGGACCGCAGCCTGCAGGATCAAGGCCTTGTCTTTTTCCGGAATATCTTTATCCAGATAAACCCTGATGGACTTCCGGTCAAACAGCTGCTGAATTGTTTCGTTTATCATCAGTATTCCTCATCCCATCTATTTTGTTTGTCTTTGTCTGCCTATCTCTATCAAATCATCGATCGCAACATCAGGATCGAATGTATGAAACGCGAAATAATTTCTTTTCAACGTTTTTGCCGGTGCCAGCCGATAGATTCTTTTGCTTCTTTCGCCTCGCGAACTTGCCCAATAGCGGTACAGGTATCCGATCCAGTACAGAACATCCGGATTGTACTTTTCACCTTCCACGCTCAGTTCTTTTTCGTCTTTCAGTTCTTCCAGGAGGTATTCTTCGCCCATCCATTGTAACTTGTTATACGGAGAGTCCAAATGCCTGGCTACCTCCGAATTCATGAAATCCCGGATAAAACTTTCGCTGGCGTAGGCAGTCGATTTTTCGAATAGGCGTCCCTGGATATCACAAAGTTTCAATTGAATACTATCCACGGTTTTCACCTCCTGCTGCCTCTTTCAGAATCTCATCAAAGAACTTGCCTTCCCTGCGATAATTCCTGCAAATATCATTTGCCAGGTTGACGCCGTTTACGCGGTTGGATTCACTAAGATCGCGAAGGAAAATGCGTTCCAGATAGGATAACTCTATTTCTGTCTCAATAATTACATGCTTACAGGCCTTCCCGGTGATCGCAACATACTGCTGTCCCAGTTGGAGCGCCGATAAACTCATCACAAGTGCTTTATCCGTGATATTCCCAAGGAAGAAGTTGTCCAGCACATAAAACATCCGGTCGTTTGCAATACTTCCAACAATCACATCGTACCCTTTGGCCATCTGCATATAACGATCATACATTGCTGTTCCTCTGGCTTCATCCATCTTCCCTCTGTTAAACGCTACCAGCAGGGCCCATTCGATATCCGGGCTTACCTTCCGAACACGCAGATCCGTCAAATCCAGACTGATCACATAAAACTTTGAATCCTCAAAGTCACTGATCAACGTTAAAGGCTGATATGGTTCCGTACCCATGTAGAAACCACGGCCAAAGTCACAGCGTTCTCTACTGATCGGAGCAATTGGCCCCCTGATTCCGGATTTGGAGCCATGATAAAGAATCAACCTTTCTGAAGCTACATTCAGACCGGATACTGTTTTCCCAATCTTTTTCCAGATAATATCTTCAAAATCGACCCCCTGTGTTTTACAAACATCATACAAACGCAACTGCGCTGCTTTGTTTGGAATGGAATGGCCATTTTCCCACCGGTTCACCGTTGCGAAGGAGACACCGACCATCTTTGCCAGGTCATCCTGGCTGGCATTCAATCGGCTTCTGATTTCGAAAATGAGGCTTTCCATGGCGGTCCTCCTTTATAACATTTATTTCATATTTATTATAGCAAATGTTATAGTTTGAGTCAAACCTGGCATAAAAATCCCCGCAAGCCCTTTTAATACAAAGGGAGTGCGGGGTTCGAATGCTATTCCCACTCCACGGTTCCCGGAGGCTTCTGGGTGATATCGTAAACGACCCGGTTGACGTGCTCGACTTCGTTGATGATCCGGTTTGAGATCCGGCCCAGAAGATCATAGGGGATCTTCGCCCAGTCAGCGGTCATGAAATCGTCGGTGGTCACGGCGCGGATCGCGATCAGCTCTTCATAGGTCCGGTGATCGCCCATGACGCCTACTGTTTTCACTCCGGGCAGCACGGCGAAGAACTGGGCCAGCTTCTCGTCATATCCGGAACGGGCCACTTCATCCCGAAGCACCCAGTCCGCCTCCTGAAGGATCCGGATCCTCTCAGCGGTCACTTCGCCGATTACACGGACACCGAGGCCCGGTCCCGGGAAGGGCTGCCTCCAGACCAGATCCCGGGGAAGCCCGAGCTTCTCCCCGACCTTGCGTACCTCGTCCTTGAACAGGTCCTGTAGAGGCTCGATGACGCCGTCGAAGGTGATGTCCTCCGGCATTTTTACCTGATTGTGATGGGTCTTGATGGTGGCGGCGTCACCCTTGCCGCTCTCGATACGGTCCGGATAGATCGTACCCTGGGCAAAATAGCCTCCGCTGTAACGGGCCCGGACCTCTTCCCAGAACACTTTGTAAAATTCCGTTCCGATGATCCGGCGTTTCTCTTCCGGTTCTGAGACCCCTTTCAGTTTCTCCAGAAACGCTTCCTGGCAATTAACCCGTACAAAGTTCATATCAAACAGACGGGTAAAGGTGTTTTCAACAAAATCTCCCTCATCCTTGCGCATCAGTCCCTGATCCACAAACACGCAGGTCAGCTGTTTTCCAACAGCCCTGGACAACAGGGCGGCTGCCACAGAGGAGTCAACCCCGCCGGAAAGTCCCAGCACCACGCCTTTATTTCCGATCTTTTCCCGCAGCTGCTCCACCGTATCGTCGATGAAATGTTCCATTTTCCAGTCGCCGCTGCATTTGCAGACCTTATACAGGAAGTTGTACAAGATCTGATTCCCATATTGGGAATGGGTCACCTCCGGATGGAACTGCACTCCGTAAATATTGCGGGAGGCATTTTCCATGGAAGCACAGGGGCATTTGGCTGTGGTTCCCGTGATCGTATAATCCTCCGGAAGACGGTTTACGTAATCCGTATGACTCATCCAGACGATGCTCTCGTCCGGGATTCCGTCATAAAGAACAGAAGGACCGCTGTACAAGGTCACCATGCCATATTCCGAAGATTCCATGGCCCCTTCAATCCTTCCGCCGGCCATATAAGCGATCAGCTGGCAGCCATAGCAGATCCCGAGAATCGGAATTCCCAGATCCAGTACCGCCGGATCATAATGGGGCGACGTATTATCATAGACGCTGTTGGGGCCGCCGGTGAAAATGATTCCCCGGTATCCTTCTTCCCTGATCTGCTCCACTGTGATCCCATTGTAGGGCATGATTTCTGCATATACATGATGATCCCGGACCCGGCGGGCAATCAGCTGATTATATTGGCCGCCGAAATCCAATACTAATATTTTCTCCATAAATCCTTTTTCCAAATTTCTCCGCTGCAGGGAAGACCATCGTATTACCGATTACAGAATACCTGTGCAGCTTTTTCTCTGCTGCTGATGATTAATGGTCTGTGCAGCTTTTTCTCTGTTTCTGATGATAAAAGACCTGGGAAGCTTTTTCTAATTACAGGTTAATCTCCGCGGTATCTTTCCGGACGTCTTTGATCAGCGGCCTTATCTCTGCCAGGAATTCCTCCACCTGAGCCGGGCAGCGGCCGATATAAGCGCTGGGATCCAGCGCGGCGGTCAGTTCTTCCTCCGTCATGTGAAATGCGGGTTCACCGGCAAGAAGGGACAGCAGATTGCAGGGAAGCCCGTTTTTCATATTGGCCGTGGCCTTCATGGAGCATTCCCGGATGATCTCGTGGAGTTCCTGGCGATTGCCTCCCCGGCGAACCCCCTCCATCATAATATTTTCCGTTGCGATAAAGGGAAGGTATTCATTCACCGTACGTTCCACGATCTTCTCGTTGACAACCAGTCCGTCAGAAACATTCTGGGCCAGCCGAAGGATGGCATCGGCGCACAGGAATCCTTCCGGAAGGGAGATTCTCCGGTTCGCGGAGTCATCCAGAGTTCTTTCCAGCCACTGCACAGATGCAGTCATGGCCGCATTGGAGGCATCCGCCATCAGATATCTGGACAGAGAACAGATCCGCTCCGAACGCATGGGATTTCTCTTGTAGGGCATGGCGGAGGATCCGATCTGATTCTTCTCAAAGGGTTCTTCCACCTGCCGGTCATGCTGCAGCAACCGGATATCATTGGCCATGCGGTAGCAGCTCTGGGCAATGCTGCTCAGAACATTCAGGATACGGCTGTCCAGTTTTCTGGGATAGGTCTGTCCGCAGACCGGGAAGATCTTCGTAAAGCCGAACTCTTCGCAGATCTGCCGGTTCATTTCCCGGATCTTACTCTCATCCCCATCGAACAGTTCCATGAAACTGGCTTCGGTTCCTGTGGTTCCGCGGCATCCCAGGAACGGAAGATGTTCCACTACAAAATCCAGTTCCTCCAGATCCGTCACAAAATCCTGCAGCCAGAGCGTTGCCCGTTTGCCGACGGTCACCAGCTGCGCCGGCTGGTAATGGGTATACCCCAGGGTCGGAAGGGATTTGTATTTCTCTGCGAAATCCGCCAGATTGGCGATCACCTTCAGAAGCTCGCCCCGCAGATAGGTCAAGCCATCCCTGTAGATCACCAGATCTGCATTATCGGTGACATAGCAGCTGGTCGCCCCCAGATGGATAATGCCGGCTGCCGACGGTGCGGCCTGGCCATAGGTATACACATGAGCCATGACATCGTGGCGGACTTCCTTTTCTCTTCTGGCAGCACATTCAAAATCGATATCGTCCAGGTGCGCTTCCATTTCCCTGATCTGCTCTTCTGTAATATTAAGCCCCAGGTTATGCTCTGCCCTTGCCAGCGCCACCCACAGCCTCCGCCAGGTCCGGATCCGGGTCTGCGCCGAAAACAGATCCAGCATGTACGCGGATGCGTATCGGGAGGATAAGGGGGATTCATATTTGTTCGTCATAGTATTTCTCCATTCCGCCGCGGTTGTCTGCGGCTCTATCTCTTAATGTAAGCATCCCGCTCCGGGCCGACGGACACATAGGTGATATGGCAGCCAATGGCTTCCTCCACCATCAGCACATAGTTTCTGGCATTCTCCGGAAGTTCCTCCCAGGTCCGGATCCCGGAAATATCCGTTCCCCAGCCGGGAACGTATTCGATCACCGGTTTTGCCAGATCCTGTGCTGCCGGAAATACAAAATCATCCGTCTGCTCTCCATTCAGTTCGTAGTGGGTACAAACCGGAATCTGATCCATATAGCTTAACACGTCCAGTTTAGTCAGGGCGATGTCTGTTGCTCCCTGAATCTGCACGCCGTAACGGGTTGCCACGATATCCAGCGGGCCGACACGACGGGGACGCCCGGTCTTTGCACCATACTCATGACCCTCTTCCCGGAGCTTATCCGCTTCCGGTCCGAACATTTCACAGACGAAGGGGCCTTCCCCCACACAGGTGGAATATGCCTTGACGACCCCCACCACCGTATCAATCTTTGCGGAAGTCAGTCCGGATCCCACCGGTGCGTAAGCTGCAATTGCGTTGGAGGACGTTGTATATGGATAAATACCGAAATCCAGATCTCTCAGGGCTCCCAGCTGGGCCTCAAACAGGATCCGTTTTCCGTCTGACTGGGCTTGTCTCAGGTATTTACCGGTATCACAGATAAATGGTTTCAGCTTGCCTCCAAACTCATCGATCCATGCCATCAGCTGATCCATAGTAAATGGTTCTGCACCGTACACGCCGGTCAGCGTCAGGTTCTTCCATTCCAAAAGACCTTCCAGACGTTCCTGCAGCTGTTCCGGATAGAACAGCTCTCCCGCCAGAATCGTTTTCTTCTGATATTTGTCGGAATAAAACGGTGCGATCCCCTGCTTTGTGGAACCATATTTTTTGTCTTTCAATCTGGCTTCCTCCAGGCCATCCAGCATCCGGTGCCAGGGAAGCAGCAGGGATGCTCTGTCACTGATGCGGAAATTCTCCGGCGTCAGGGAAATCCCCTGATCCATGACCGTTGTCATTTCATCCCAAAGGCTTTCCAGGTCTACGGCGACTCCGTTTCCCAGAATATTCATGACACCGGGACGGAAAATTCCGGAGGGAAGCAGATGCAGAGCAAACTTGCCGAATTCATTCTCCACAGTATGACCGGCATTTCCGCCGCCCTGATAACGGACAACCACATCATAATCCTGCGTCAGCAGATCGACCATCCGGCCCTTTCCTTCGTCACCCCAGTTGATTCCAACAATTGCGCAATTTGACATTTTTATTTCTCCAATCTATGTTTGTTTTCCATATTGGCAACAAGTCTTTACAACTTAGAAATTATATTTAATATGCTTTCCTCTGTCAACTTGCATCCGCTTTTTTGGACGCTCCATTAAAAAAGAGCTGCCACCTTGTGACAGCTCTGGACTTTATAAAATATGGATCAATAGCCGTAATCTTCGTCATAGCCCCAGGAGTAATCTCCCTCATCCCAGGAATCCCAGGTGATCTCTTCGTAAACATTGTCACCGGTATAGGACTCGGAGTCCTCGTCCTCCTCATCGGCTCCTGCAAAGTAGGTCTCTTCTTCAAAGGTTTCGTAAGAGGTTTCTTCTTCGGTGTAGATCTCCTCGTCGGTATCTTCCTCTTCATAGTAGACGTTGGAATAATCAACCGGATTCTCAACTTCCACATCATCAAGGATCCTTACGTAAGCGGTCGGAGTCGAATAGAACATATCGGAAACCTTAACGCCGTCGATCTCGTTGGAATCGTGGATCACGATATCATTGCCGGACTCGTCCTCGCCGCCGTAGATGCCAACGTGTCCGCCGTTGTAGTAGACAACCACATCGCCCGGAAGAAGTTCATCATAGCTGATCTGGGTTCCCCAGCTTCCGGTGTTGTACTGATAATCATCAGAACCTGCAGATGCATAGTATCCGAAATTGTCATAAATCAGGTTTACGAATCCGGAGCAGTCCGTACCGGTCTCCAGTGATCTGCCGGCCCACACATACGGGGTAACGCCTACGCGGCTTGCAGCAAGATCCACCAGATCCTGTCTGACTTCGGAAACCTCACCGGTGACAGTGGTCACTGTCTGGGCGGGAGCTGCAGTCTCTTCCTCTGCCGGAGCTTCTGCGGTCGGAGTCTCTTCAACCGGAGCTTCTGCAGCCGAAGTCTCCTCAATCGCAGGAATCTCTTCTTCCGCCGGTTCAGCCGGAACTTCCTCAACAACCGGGAGCTCCTCAACGTAAACTTCTTCTGCCGGAGTTTCTTCTACAACTTCCTCATAAACCGGTTCTTCGTATACGGGCTCCTCATAAACAGGCTCTTCGTAAGCAGGTTCCTCGTAAACGGGCTCTTCCTCAATCACCGGAACTTCTTCGTAAACCGGCTCTTCCGAAATCTCTTCGTAAACGGCCTCTTCCTCAGGCTGTTCTTCGACAGCCGGGGCCTCTTCGATTACCGGGGATTCTTCGATCACAGGAGCTTCTTCATAAACGGGCTCCTCTTCGGGCTCTTCGTAAACAGGTTCTTCCACCTGGGGTTCTTCATAAACGACCAGCTCGGTAACAGGAACATCATAAACCACCAGCTCCGGAACCGGCTCTTCATAGACTTCTTCCACGTACTCTTCCACAAAGACGGGTTCGGTGTTCAGAACTGCAAGAGCGACAGGCTCTTCCACAACAGCTGCTTCCTGGAATACTTCCTCAACAACTGCCGGCTCTTCTTCTGCTGCAGCAAAATCAATGACGCTGTCCACGACCACGATCTCCGTATCGACGGAAACGATCTCGGCGGGAGCTTCATAGACTTCTTCATAAGTTTCATAAGCTTCATAGTCATATTCCGGATAGACTTCCGGAACAGTCTCTGCCTGAACGAGCTTGCCGACTGCAGCTGCTGCGCCTTCGGTCTCTGCGATGGTTCCTGCCGGATTCTCAACTTTATTTTTCTGATTTGCCAAAGAATACAACGAACATACTGAAATTCCGACTAATGCAACAACTACGATCGTCGTGATTGCCATTCCTTTTGCAGACTTCTTTTGATTCTTTTTCATATCTTCTCTCATTTCTCTTCCTGAGTGTCTGAACGCTCAGTTATTCTCATTCGATGGATCTGAAAACATAGTAATCCAACATCCTGAATTTATGTATGCCTAATATAACACATTTCGTAACAATTTGTACACCCATTTCGTAATAAATCATTAACAAAATTTTTGACAATCTTTTTTTGATATTGTGTACATGTTGCATAAGGAGAGTCAAAAATGCCGTCAAATGACGGGGATTGTTATTCCTTTAACAGCGATTTGCAGACCTTGTTTTTAACCGCATTTTAAAATCTGTTACATTTTTATGACCCTGCCCGGCCATGGATGTCCCCGCAGAAAAGCCACAATTTCTTCAAATATGACAGAAATTCGAAAATTTTAATTTTATAATTTTTAAAATATTTGTAATATTTGTGTAAAACATGTGGAAAATGTGGAAAACTCCGCTGTTTATAGACACTCTCCCCCATTTATAGTAAACTAGACATTGTGAAAACCTGATTTTCGGCACGGCAGAAGTGGCCGCAGCAATCGAAGATTATATATAACAGAAATGGAGAAAGCAAGATGTATGATTATTTAATCGTCGGAACCGGCATTTACGGAGCGGTTTTCGCCCGGGAAGCACAGAAAAAGGGGCTCCGGTGCCTCATGATCGACAAACGGGACCATATCGGCGGCAATTTATATACGGAAAAGATCGAAGGCATCCATGTTCACAGATACGGCGCGCATATTTTCCACACCAACGACCGGGAGGTATGGGCGTATATCAATCAGTTCGCGGAATTCAACCGCTATACCAACAGTCCGGTCGCCAATTACCACGGGGAACTGTACAATCTTCCTTTCAATATGAACACATTTACAAAAATGTGGGGCGTCTGCACGCCGCAGGAGGCCCGGGATAAGATCGACGCCCAGAAACGGGAAGCCCTCTCCTCTCTTGCCGGTGTGACAGCTGAAGATTCGGAGGAAACCGCTGCTGAGAAAATCCGGGCGTTCGAACCCTCCAATCTGGAGGAACAGGCCATCAGTCTGATCGGAACCGACATCTATGAGAAGCTGATCAAAGGCTACACCGGCAAGCAGTGGGGCCGCGCCTGCACGGATCTTCCCGCCTTTATCATCAAGCGGCTGCCCGTGCGGTTCACCTTCGACAATAACTATTTCAACGCTCTGTTCCAGGGGATCCCGGTGGGCGGCTATACAAAAATGATCAAAAATATCATCGGGGATATCCCGGTGGTCACCGGCGTGGACTATCTGGAAGAGCGGAAATTCCTGAAGGAAAACGGCCGGCTGGACAAGCTCGCCGATTATGCCGATGTCTCCGGCAGCGTATCTGCAGATAACATATCCGCCAGCAGCGGCTTTGCGGATACTTCCGGGGAAGCTGCTGTCCATCCCGGACTCGGGATCTCCCGGAAGGTCGTATTTACCGGTCCGGTGGATCAGTATTTCGATTATCAGCTGGGAGCTTTGCAGTATCGTTCTGTCCGCTTCGAGACGGAGCTTCTGGACACCCCGAATTACCAGGGCAACGCGGTAATTAACTACACGGATGCAGAAACTCCCTATACCCGGATCATCGAGCACAAGCATTTTGAATTCGGGAAGGATGAGGACGGCAATGAACTTCCCAAAACGGTGATTTCCCGGGAATACTCCGCGGAATGGAAGGTGGGAGATGAGCCCTATTATCCGGTCAATGACGCGGAGAACGGAGCTTTATACCAACAGTACAAAGCGCTGGCGGATAAAGAGCCGGATGTTATTTTCGGCGGACGGCTGGGAGAATACAAATACTACGACATGGACCAGGTCATTGCAAAGGCCCTGAACGACGCGAGCACCCGAATCTGACGGGTGCTCCTTTCTTCTGCAGGTCAGCGTCCTGCCTTCAGTCTGGCAAAAAGCTTTCCATTTTTCTTCTTCACTTTGGAGATCAGGGAACCTTCCATATAGGAAAGGCTCGTGGATTTCATCCGGATCGGAACCAGCATCATCTTCATGTACAGGGACCTGGGCTTTGCGGCCTTCAGCGCTTCCCGCACAGATTCCTGGCTGATCATCTGTTTGATCTCACTGCGTTTTTCCTTTCTGGACAGTTCGCACTGGGGGTTGGTGACATTTTCCACACATCCTACAATCCGTTCCAGATATCTGCGGGCGACAAACTCCCTGGCTGGGCCATATAAGGTCTCCGCTGCGGGCACATTCAGCGCGGGCAGGAATGCCGTTTCCTCCGCCTCAGATCCGGACGTATCTGCGGTCTGCTCCGCTGCAGACTCAGACTGATCTGCGTTCCGTTCCTGTTCCAAAGCTTCGGTTTGAGTTTCCTCCGGCTCTATGAACATCGGAATCTGCCCCTGCTCCTTCGCTTCTTCCAGAAGAATTCCGTGAAGATCCTCCCTCCATTCATCGTATAGATCCAGCAGCCACTGATTCTCCTCTTCCCGCTTTTCATACAGGCCCACGTTGTATTTTTCCGACTCGGAATCTGTGCGCTTGCGGATAAAATGATAATAGGCCTTCTCGGATACGGTCACCCGGTCGATATTTTTGATCACCTGCAGATTGAAGGGGAAATCGTCCCAGTGAACTTCCGGGAAGGTGATCTGATTCTCCCTGATATAGGAAGCCAGATACAGCTTGTTCCAGGGGGTATAGAGAAGATTGCGGTCAAACAGCTCATGGGCGTATTCCCGGAATTCCCTCCTGTCCCCGAACACCCGGGACGGCACACACTGTTTCTGCAGGAAATAGTCCGACTCTGTATAATAAGTCTCGATATAAAATCCCGTCACCACCAGCTGGGCACACTGCTCCTCCGGAACATCCGCCGTCATATCGGCGGGATTCTGACGGAACCGGCCGATGGCGCCTAAATGCCTCCCGGCGGTGTCCACCGGAACTCCGGCCCAGGCATCCAGGATATAGTTTTCCGCAAGACATACCATGTCATACAGCATATCCGGGGATGCCCAGTCATCCGCATCCATGAAATACAGATATTTGCCGTTTGCCTTTCCGATGGCTGCGTTTCTGGCAGCTGCAGCCCCCTGGTTTTCCTGATGGATCACCTGCACCCGACTGTCGTCGGAAGCCAGGATATCGCAGACCTCTGCCGAACCGTCGGTGGATCCGTCATCCACCAGAAACAGTTCCCAGTTGGTCAGGGTCTGGGAGCAGATGCTGTCAAATGCTTTCTCAATGTATTCTTTTACATTATATAAAGGAATGATAATGCTAACTATGGGTCTTCTTTCCATATCTCATTCATCCTCATTTTCGGAACCCGCCTAAGGAAAGGCCGGGCCCGGTTCGTTGTCTAATGTTTACCGGTTCAGCACCGCAAGGGTCATGCTGCCGATCACGCCGTCATCATACAGGCCGTTGGCTCTCTGGAATGCCAGCACCACCTGCTCTGTCAGTGCTCCGAAATCGCCGTCCACGAAGATGGAATATCCCAGATAGGAGAGCCTGCGCTGGACTGCCTCCACATCGGAGCCATTCATTCCGCGGGACAGATCCCGGCTGAGGGTGATCGATCCGGATCCGGACCCGGTGCTTCCGGAAGTGCTTCCGGATGTATTTCCGGAACCGCCGGAGGAGGCATTTCCACCGGCAGTATTCAGGGCATTCAGGGTCATACCACCGATCCATCCGTCCACGTAAAGGCCCTGGTCGCTCTGGAACTGCTCCACTGCCGTCCTGGTATTATTACCGAAATCGCCGTCCACAAAGATTTCGTATCCCAGATCCGCCAGCCTCTGCTGCACGGCCTGTACATCGGAACCGTTCATTCCCACGTACAGATCCCGGCTGAGGGTAATCGGGCTGAAACCGGAGGCGGTACCGGCCGTTCCGGATCCCGAAGTATTTCCGCCGGAAGTGCTGCCGGAGGTACTGCCCGAAGTGCTGCCGGAAGCTGACCCTGAAGAGGGAGTGGTGCTTACGCCTGCGGCACGGTCAGCCAGGGCTTTGTTAATCATTTCAATCGTATAGCTTCCTACCCAGCCGTCCACATACAGACCGTAATCGTTCTGGAAAGATTCCACAACAGTCTTTGTATAGGCGCCAAAATCGCCGTCCACAGCAACTTCATATCCCAGATCCGAAAGCCGCTGCTGCAGCTGCAGCACATCCTCGCCGTACAAGCCCTGATACAGATCTCTGGACACCACCAGAGGATCCACATCGGCAGGCACGTCCCCGGAGGGACTGATCGGAAGATCGAAGGACAGTTCCTCATCAGAATAGATCATCCGGGTATCGCTGTAATATTTATAGGTATAATTGGTCGTATCGGTCTGGAACACATAGCCGCTGTCCAGATCGCCGCTGATCGGCTGAACCATGTACAGCTTTCTGGTCGGGGTGGAATCGTCGCTGTTGGTAAGGTCCACCAGATAATTGATTCCGTCCATATGAACGATATTCCACAGATGACCGCCGGGAGATCCCGTCTCCGTTTCAAAGGTACCGGAAACGCTGTAAACCTTCAGGTCCGGGGTACTGAAACTGCTCATATCGCACAGATACTGGAAGGCCTTGGCATAGCCTTCGCACACCACATTGGTCCGGGTATTTCCGTCAAATACATAGATCAGCTGCCAGGGGTTTCCGTAGCCGCCCGGGTAATTGTCAACCGTGACTGTTTTGTTGTAGGACACCAGTTTGCAGATCTGCTCCCGGAAATAATCCAGCTTATCCAGGTCGGTCTTGTCCGCTGCATCCGAAACAATCCTGTCCGCGTTGACCATTGCGTTCTTGGCTTCGCCAATTTTGTCCGCGCTGGTGGAATAGCTGTCCGTTCCCGCGTAATCATTGGAGACCTTCATGTTGATCGTCAGGGTCACGGATTTCAGGGTCATCACATAGTCTCCGAGTTCTTTGTCGTAAGAAACGACGGGGACATAGGTTTTCTCCATGGAATACTGGTTGCTGAACCAATACAGTTCATAGGGGCAATCTCTGATCAGGGACTTCACTGCCAGCGCCGGATTGTACACACTGTCGATGGCTGCGGTCGCTGCCGCTTTGTTGATGGAGGTTCTGGTGGAATCCCCGAACAAAGACTCGACCCCCAGATCCGCCGCGGTCCATTTGTACTGGGACAGGGCGTCCCCGTCAATGGTGGAGGTATACAATGTGTTGGTCAGGGTTCCTGCTGCCACATCGGCGGAAATCGCCTTCAGGTCATTATAGGCAGCCAGTGTAATGTCAGACAATTTGCTGCCATTGTAATTGCTGGCGTACAGAGCCTCTTCCTCTGATTCGGCAAAATCATCCGCATCGTTCTGACCATCGTCCTCAGCCTGAATGAGATATTCCTTCAGCAGATCCTCCGAAGCCATCTTCATCGGCACATATCCCTCGCCGGAATCGGCTACTTCGCCGACGATCTCGGTAACTTCCATCTCCTCCGGGGAATTTGCCAGAGGGATCTCATCGGGAGTTTCCGGAGAAATCATCACCGCATTGGCGATCTCAACAACCTCTGACTCCTCGACGGATTCGATCATCACCGTCGTACTCACCTCGACAGGCGCCGATTCCACCGGAGCTGAGGCTTCATCGGGGGCGGTGGCTTCTGCGGGGGCGGCAGCTGTGCTCTCAACAGGAACCGGTTCTGCAGAAGCTTCCTTTACTGGAGCGGCTTCTATCTTCGGAGTTGTTTCAGTCTTAGGAGCTATTTCTGTCTTAGGAGTGACTTCTGTTTTTTTCTCAGTAGGCTTTTCTACTGTTTTCTCTGCAGATTTCTGCGCAGGTTTTTCCGCTTTTTTATCAGCTTGCTTCCGGGAGGCTGCCTCCGGCTTTTTCTCAACAGGCTTCTCGGAAGCTGCTTCTGTTTCCTTCTCGACGGGCTTCTCAGCAGCAGCTTCTGTTGCCTTTTCGTCAGGTGTCTCGGGAGCTGCTTCTGTTGCCTTCTCAACGGGCTTCTCGACGACTACTTCAACAACGATTTCCTCAGCCGCAGCTACCGGTTCCTCAGATACAGCTTCATCCCAGGATTCCATTTCTGCATTTTCTTCTGTATTTACTTCTATTTCCTTTTCAGGATCCACCTCCGGCTCTTCAGCCAGATCGTCTGCGGATTCATTTTCTTCATCTGCAATTTCTTCCTGCATCGAAGACAGGTCTAAGATCGGCTCATACTCCCCGACTATTTCTATAGAAGAAACTCGTTCTGCCGGAACCTCTTCCGCTTCCTCGAAATCAGCGTCCGCTTCATCTGCACTGATCTCTTCCCCGATCTCTTCCTCCGAATCATCCTCAGAGAGATTTTCATCCTCCGAATCATCTTCCGAGAGACTTTCATTCTCTGAATCATCTTCCGAGAGACTTTCATTCTCTGAATCATCTTCCGAGAGACTTTCATTCTCTGAATCATCTTCCGAGAGACTTTCATTCTCTGAATCATCTTCCGAGAGATTTTCATCTTCTGAACAGTCTTCAGGAAGACTCTCCTCTTCCGTCTCTTCTTCCAGAATCGCATCGTCATCTATGGCAGCATCTTCTTCCACACTCACGGTTTCTTCCGTGACCGTATCTTCTGACATGCCTGTATCTTCTTCAAAATCTGCGTCTCCGGCTGCTGTCGAGTCCTCGATCAAAGACAGATCTTCGTCTTCGCCTGCAGTTTCTACTACGACCGTGTCCTCTTCCTCAACCGTCTCCACAGTCTCCGGTATCTGATCTTCCAACAGGTCCGCCTCATTTGCCCAGACAGCTGAGGCAGCCATCGTCATAGTCATTGCAGTGATCAGAAGAATGACATTTATTTTCTTAAACCAACTTCTCATAAACCTTACCTCTTGCGCTTGTATCCGTTTTATCAATGATTCGAAATCACCAGTACATCTTTTATGTATCCGCGATTTATAGAAAAACTATTGATCACGGATACTCTTGGCTGCACAATTGCTTTCAAGGTGCAATTAATAAGATGAGTGCAACTCAATTTGCATATTATAGTACAAATCAGAAGATTTGTATCCCCTATTCACAGTTTTTTCAAAAAAACATAAACCGCAATGCTCGATGTTTTTGACAGAGGCTGCCGAAAAAATGCAGCATTGCGTGAGATTTTCGGCAGACAGTCCGCCTGGACCCGGATTTTGCCGAAAAAATGCAGCATTGCGTATGCTTTTCGGCAGAAATGAACCCTTCGAAAGCCTCGTTGACGAAAAATTGCAGCATTGCGTGAGTTTTCTGACGGCGGCTGACGAAAAAATGCAGCATTGCGGTAAAACCGCTGGCGAGCTTCTTATTCCGCCCTGCTTCGGAGATGAAAATGTCATGCGGAATCATAGGTTTTCGTTTTCCGCATGACTGTGATTGCCCGGGGTGGAAGGTCAGCCGGTAAAAATGCTTTATTTTCCATAGAGTACCTTCCGTTTTTCCATGGAAATTCCAAAAAATGGAAGGTCGTACCCCGGAAATAATGGATTCTTCACCGGGAACCTTCCGCCGGAGTGCTTCTTATTGCAAATATTCTGAAATATGATAAAATCAGGCTTGTCTGAAAACCCATAAAATAAGGTAATTATAATTCATATGACAGTTATAGATTATTTATATCATTCCGCAGAATTATTTCCTGAGAAAACTGCATTTGAGGACAGTCAGAAATCGGTCACGTACCGGGAGCTTCTTTCGAACGCTGAGACGATCTGCACGCAGCTGCGCCAGGTCGCTCCTGTCGTGAAATCACCGATCGCTGTTTTGATTGATCGAAATGTGGAGAGCATCTGCTGCTTCCTGGGTATCGCCATGGGACGAAATTTCTATGTTCCGATCGATATCACGCAGCCGGAGGAACGGATCGGCACCATCCTCAGAAAGGTATCGCCGGCGGCAGTGATTTCGCTGGGTAATTGCAAAGAATCGTTTCTTCCTTATATAGAGGAAATCAAAGCGCCGCTGCTGGAGTATTCCGAACTGCTGAAGGGGGAGAAGGACCCGGGCCTGGTCAGGCAGCTGCAGGAGGAGGCGCTGGACACGGATCCGTTATATGCCCTCTCCACCTCAGGCTCCACCGGAATTCCCAAAACCGTGCTGATCTCCCATCGTTCGGTTCTGGATTTTATTCCGGTATTCTGTGGTACGTTTCACTTTGATTCCAATGAGATCTTCGGCAATCAGGCACCCTTTGATTTCGATGTCTCGGTGAAGGACATCTATTCCGCCCTGTATCTCGGAGCGACGGTGTATATCATTCCGGCGGTCTGCTTTATCATGCCAAAGCTGCTCATTCAGACGATGAATGACAAACGAATCAGCACAATTATCTGGGCTGTGTCCGCCATGTGCATTGTCTCCGAGCTTAATATTTTTGAGCTGATCACCCCGACCACCCTGAAAAAGGTCTTTTTCTCCGGAGAAGTTATGCCGGTAAGTATGCTGAACGTCTGGATCAAATATCTTCCGGATGCAATGTACGTCAATTTATACGGCCCCACCGAGATCACCTGCAACTGCCTGTATTACATTATCGACAGGAGTTTTGATCCCGACGAACGGCTCCCCCTGGGCAAACCATTCAAAAACGAAGGCGTCTTTTTCCTGAATGACAATGGCCAGCCCATCAAACCCGGTGAGACCGGCGAGATCTATGTTACCGGAACCTGTTTATCCCTCGGGTATTACAAGGATCCGGAGAAGACAAAGGAAGTCTTCATTCAGAATCCACTCAATCCGGATTTTCCGGAGCTGGCCTACAAATCGGGCGACATGGCGGAACTGGGAGAAGACGGGAATTATTATTTCAGCGCCCGGAGGGATTTCCAGATCAAACATATGGGACACCGGATCGAGCTGGAAGATATCGAAATGCATCTGAATTCTCTTCCCAGCGTCACCCGGGCGGTCTGTCTGTATGATGAGCCGCGGAAGAAACTGATTACGTTTTACATCGGGACGGAGGATTACATTTCGGTTCTCAATCAGCTCAAAAAGCTTGTTCCGAAATATATGATCCCGAACATTGTATTCCAGCAGGATACACTTCCGCGGAACAAAAATGGCAAAATTGACCGCAAAGCTCTGTTTGCCATCTATGAAAAAAGCTTATAAACCGTAATACACGAAAGGACAGTCATGGAAAAAATATTAGAAATCTTAAAAGCAATCGACCCCACCATCGATTATGAAAACATCGATAATCTGATCGACGGAAAAGTGCTGGATTCCCTCCAGATCGTCACCCTGGTTACCGAGATCTCCAACAAGTTTGATATCACGATCTCTCCGAAATACCTGGAGCCGAAATACTTCAACAGTGTGGACGCAATCTGGGAAATGGTGCAGGATATCCAGGACGAGCTGTAATCTATCTTCTCTT
Organism: Parasporobacterium sp.; assembly: GCA_017459985.1. GTDB lineage: Bacteria > Bacillota > Clostridia > Lachnospirales > Lachnospiraceae > RGIG5612. Next base: position 33,582 of record JAFUBX010000035.1, on the reverse strand, counting down.
TTTCACGGAGGAGGGGAAGAACCATCGGTTGATCCAGGGGATCACATATAAAATGGCTGTCACAAGGAAGGAAGCCAGGAATACCACCAGAACTTCCCCGACGACATATGTCGTATGAAATACCCAGGAAACCTGGTCTGCCCAGGCGGAGATCTGCAGGCAATCAAGAACGATCAGATGGGCGCACATCATGCCCAGGGAAATCCGCCCCAGTCCGCAGCACGCATGAAGCAGTCGTGGCCATCTGGCCGCGGCTTTTTCTATGCCCTGGGAAATATAGACGATCACAAAGGTTCCGCAGACACTTCCGATCACATCCAGCAGCCCGTCGGTATAGGTATTGCTGACCATGTAAAGTCTTCCGCAATACAAAATACAGCAGATCCAAATGCCCAGCATCAGGATTTTCAGGATTCCGTGCACCGCATTCCACCGGAACAAATCCCTCTGCCGGATCCGGTATCCGATATAAAGAAACAACACCGCGCACATGCCGGCCTGGATGCTGAAAGGAAACCATCCGATCCGTTCAGACGTTATCTGTCCCGCAAAGAAGCTGACCAGAACCCACAACAACGGGGTGCGGCTGTTCAGACAGTAAGACAGGATCACCTTCCCGAAGAACAGTGCAGGAAGAAACCAGATGGCGCCGATAAAGGTGATCGGTATCCCGGCGGTTCCTAAGAATTCCGGGATCCGGGTGCCGCTGCCGTACAGCCCGCTCATCACCCATTTTACAAGAGCATTCCAGGGATCCTGGTGCCAGCGGAATGCATCGATTAACTGCAGGATAATGATGATCAGGCAGGTAATGGCATAGGGAACCAGCAGCGCTTTGGCATTCTTCCGGATGAATGCCCGCCGGGACGAAGACGGCGCCGGGGCGGGAACTGACTCCCGCAGGAATGAATCCCGCGATAATGCAGCTGCCCGGGGGGACACACCCCGGAAGGTATATCCCGAGAGAATAAAAAACAAAGGCATATGGACTGAAAAAATCAGATGATTCAGCCACGCCGGGATCGCGGTGCAATGCCCCAGTATGACCAGGAGGATCCCTATGCCTTTTGCGATATCCAGATATGCAACTCGTTTACTCGGAGTCGGATTCATTCGATATGTATATGCTGTAATTCGTATGACAGCAGGAAATGTATGATCACAAATGTGTTGCCGCGGTAAATGCGGCTTCTGTCAGCCCTTCGCCAGACTCACCATCTTCCGGTACTGCCGGGAAGGAATGCGGGGGAGCTTTGCCCGGAACTTATCCAGGCCTCTGCTTTCCAGGGTCTCTTTCAAGGCGCTGGCCAATGCTTTGGGATCCTTCAGCTCCAGCTGTTCCAGATCCGGGACCACGAACCCCACGGCCCAGCCGAGGAACCGGTCCCCATACTTCTCCATCAGCCCGTGTTCCAGCCAGTAATCCGCCAGTATTCCGATATTCAGAATATGACGCATTGTCCGGGCGTCCAGATCCGCCGTTGCTTCCTTCATCAGCGATCCGTCCCGGTACCAACGGTAGTAATACAGCCGGTCCTTGATAAAGGAGATTCCCTTTGCGAAGGGCAGGTTCTCGAACTGGAAAATGATATCCTCCCCGAAGGAGATATCCTCCCGGAACCACACGCCGGTCCGCTCCAGCAGATCCCTTCTGAACGCCTGCAGCCACAGGAAGGGGTTGGACCCCCGCTCCTCCAGCACCCGGAATTCAAACTCCCGGTAATACTTCTTATCCGTGATGACGCCCCAGTATTTCCAGGACTCCGGCTTGGGGTAGTCCGGCACCAGATAGCCGCCGTGCACGATCAGCTCCGAGGAATTGGACAGGGACTCCTTCCACACCACCTCGCAGGCATTCAGCGCCAGATAGTCGTCCGAATCCACAAACATCAGCCAGGTTCCGGAGGACGCACGGATCCCGTCGTTGCGGGCGGCAGACACTCCGGCATTTTGCTTATGGATCACCTTCACCCGGTTGTCCAGCGCGGCATAATGATCCAGGATCCTCCCGGATCCGTCGGTGGAGCCGTCGTCAACGCAGACGATCTCGATGTCATACAGCGTCTGTGCAATGCAGGTGTCCAGACATTTCGCAATATAATTTTCTACATTATAAACAGGAATAATGATCGAAATTTTGGGAGGCAGACAAAGACTCTTCATAGACTATTCCCGGTTTCTCTTTTCCTTTAATTTATCCAGTCCCAGCTTCACGGTGTAGGAAAATCCATGATCCCGGATGCAGTAGATGCCTCCGTTGATCTTCTTCCACAGCCGGATAAAGCCGGTATCCTCATCAAAATCAATATCCACGGCCCAGATGCCGTCCAGCCCTTTTTCTTTGAATTTTTCCGGATCCTGGATGATCAGCAGGAAGCATTTCCATTTATAGGTGATAAAATAATTCCGGTCTGCATAGCCCTTATCCAGCTCCCGCCGGAATTCCTCCGACGCCCGTTTCAGGAAATCCAGCCGCAGGGATTCCTCCAGCCGGTTGCAGTTCCAGATGTAGGCATCGTATTTCAGACGGACCTTCACCCCCTCCAGTCTGCCCTTCAGCACCGGATTGGCATCCAGGAAGCGGTCGATCTCTTCGTATTCGTCACACAGGCAATACATCTTACCCGGGTTGTTGACGGAGGACTGTTCATTGTCCTGACGGTAATGTAAGACGCAGTCGGTAAGAAGCCGGACCCTCTGGGCCAAAGCCCAGACCTTGAAATTAAAAGCCGTATCCTGGAAGGATGCGCCGGGAGTCTCATTCAGACGAATCTGATGCTCTTCGATAAAGGATCTTCTGTAAATAGCGGACCAGATGGAGGGCTTGATATTAAAGAAGTCCACCTGCTCCAGCGGTACCTGGAAATCCGTCAGCGGGCAGAATACCCGGGAGGCCGTAATTTCCGATGCAATGGGGGAAGGTTCGTCCTTCACCTCCGGTTTGGACCAGTAAAAATAAAACCCGGCCTTGCAGACATCCAGGTCGTCTGCCTTTGCCGCGGCATACAGTTTCTCAAACATGGAAGGCTCTGCAAAATCATCGGTTTCCACGATACCCAGATACTCGCCCTGCGCCATGGAAAATCCCAGATTCACCTGATAGCCGTAGCTTTTCCGGTCGGAATGGACGACCCGCACCCGGGGGTCCTGTTCAGCATACCGGTTCAGGATCTCTACAGTCCCGTCCGTGGACCCGGCATCCACACAGATCACTTCGATATCAGTCAGCGTCTGACGTATGACGCTGTCCATACATTCCTCGATATAGGGGCCCACATTCAGAGAAGGCATGATAATGGATACTTTTGGTGTCGTCATTTCATTTACCTGCTGTATTTTTCTTTTACGGCTTCCAGGCTCAGCACCCCGTCCAGGAAGGCCTGATAGTCATCGCAGATTTCCTGGGTCTGATCTCCGAAGGTGATCTGCTCCCCTTTGTGGATCCACAGGATCTTGCTGCACATGCTGCGGATCTGCTCCAGATCATGGGACACCAGGATCGTGGTGGCTCCCCCGGCGATGATCTCCCGGGTCTTCTCTTCACTCTTCCGCCGGAATCCGCCGTCGCCCACGGCCATGACCTCATCCAGAATCAGAATCTCCGGCTGCACAAAGCTGGCGATGGAAAAGGCCAGACGGCTCTTCATTCCGGAGGACAGATGTTTGAAGGGACGATCCTCGAATTCCTGCAGTTCCGCGAATTCAATGATCTCCTGATATTTATCCAGCATGAATTTCCGGGTGTAACCAAGCAGGGCTCCTCGAAGGAAGGTATTTTCCTTCACGGTGAGTTCTCCGTCGAATCCGCTGCCCAGCTCCAGGAGGGCCACCACATTGCTGTTGCAGATAACCTCCCCTTCCGAGGGACGCATGATCCCGGAGATGGCCTTCAGCAGCGTGGATTTGCCGGCACCATTAGAGCCAATGATCCCCAGCATATCTCCCCGCTCCAGGGAAAACGTAATATGTTTATCCGCATAGAAGCTTTCCGCCACGTATTGTTTCTTCAGCTTCTTGACGACCCAGTCCTTCAGGCCGATATCCTTGAAATCTCCGACTCTGTAAATAATGGAGACATCTCTGACATCCAGTACGCTCATAGACACCTCCGGTTATACGTAATACAGGAACCGCCAGTTGAATTTGTGATAAATTAACAGGCCGATCGCGATTAATAACAGCGCCGTCCCCAGCATCAGCATGTGATACCCGAAGCTGGGAATAAATCCATTCAGCACAATATCCCGGAAATACACAATGTTCTGGTAAACCGGATTGACATACAGGAGCTTCTGGATGGATTCCGGGAAGGTCCTCACATCATAGAAAATGGCGGACGCATACATCAGAAGCATGGTGAAAATAGGCCAAAGATGCGCCACATCCCGGAAGAAAATATGAAGGGCCGACAGGATCAGTCCCACCCCGATATTCACCAGCAGAATGCAGAGGATCGGATAGATCAGCATGAAGAACCGCCAGGTAAAGGGTACCCCGTCAGCAATACAGAAGATGAAAAACACGACCAGGGTCAGCCCGAAATTGATCAGGGCCTGCACATTCTTGGCCAGCAGAAACAGATATTTGGGGACATTGATCTTGGTGAAGATATCCGCATTCCACAACAGGGCGGTCATACCGTAGTTCGTCGCATCATTGAAATAGCTGAATATAATATTTCCGCAGAACAGGTAGATCACATAATGCTCGATGGATGATCCGAAGAAATTGGAAAAAATGATATCCATAACCAGCAGGGTAAACAGCGGAGAAATAATACTCCACAGAATCCCCAGCACCGATCCCTTGTATTTGGTTTTGAAATCCCTCTTGACCAGTTCGGAGAACATGAACTGGTATTTCTTATATTTTGATAATCTGCTCAGCATCAGAAATCTCTGTGATATCGTTTACTGTACGGTCACGACCTTCGTGCCGTAAGGAATATTGTAATAGACCCATTTTGCATTTTCGGTTTCCAGTCTGACACATCCGTGGGAGAGGTTGACTCCGACGCGGGAATCGTTGACATTCCAGGAATATGCCTGATACAGGGTTGAATGCATATAATACGGCCCGAAGAAACTGGTGAAATAATAGCAGGTATAGGAATATCCGTCACCGAAGGAATATCCGCTGAAGCTGGTGGTATACTGTCCCAGCACCGTCGGCGTCCCGGGGGCTCCTGTGGAGCAAGGCCAGTTATAAACCAGTTCCCAGTTCCAGGTACTGCCTTTATAGACATACATCCGGTTCGTGGTGGTATTGATGAAGATCAGCCAGCCGGTGTTGCTGTAATAGCTCTGTACATCATAATAATTATCCAGGTAAGAGCTGTAATTATAGATATAGAAGATGGTGGCTGCATCCGCTGCACCGGTCTGGGGAAGTCCGAACATTTTCTGGATCTGCCGTATTGCAGTTTCTGTCATACTTCCGAAGTCTCCGTCCGCACCTGCCAGCATCCCATAGCTCTCAAATTTCAGCTGCAGATGATAGATCTCTGTGCTGCTGCAGCCGTAGGTGACCGGAACGAAGGGAGTGTTGCAGCGCATGATCATGGTATAGAATCCGGGAGTTACGACTCCATCCGGGTAATAGCAGTTCTGGGCCGCCTGAAATGCACAGACGGCGGTGTATGTCCAGTTTCCGAAATATCCGTCCGGCTCAATGCCCAGATAGCCCAGCTCATAGAGCTTCTGCTGCATCCGAAGGACATCTTCGTTACTGTCGCCCAGGCGCAGAGATATGGTGATAGAATCCTTTCCCACGGCATTCATGCTGATCAGCAGGTTCATGGTGCTGTAATCTGCAATACCGGTGGCAGACAGACTGTTTAATGTCTGCATGGCTATCAGCGCTTCTTCGGTGGCTTCGTCAAAGACTCCATTTGGCTCTGTCAATAAGAAGCCCAGCTCCTTCAGACATCTCTGCATGGAGAAAACCGCATTTCCGCTGTCACCGGGGTTCAGCGCATAGAAAGGCTGATAGGTGCCATTCATCAGTGCATAATATGCAGCGGCATCGATCCGTCCGTTCGGAGCGGCGGTTCCATTGTAGGCCTGGAACAGACAGACCGCCTGCTCTGTATATGCGCCAAAATCTCCGTCAATGATACTGTACAGGAACCCGGCAGAGGTCAGAATGCTCTGAATGGAAGCCACGTCGGATCCCACATCCCCCTTCTTCAGTTCCCGGAAGGTGCTGCCGATCCCGGCAATCAGAACCGTCAGCATCCGCATATCCGCGATACCGGAATTGCCGAAGCCATTGGCCATCTGAAACCGTTTTACCGCATCCAGGGTCCAGTCGCCGAAATATCCATCTGCATAAGAATCCAGATATCCCTGCTCGATCAGGTACTGCTGCATCAGGGCAACCGCCGGATTGTCCATGCCGTAGGACAGATTGTAGAAATAAAACGGGTTTTCTCTCAGGGCGTACATTGTCCAGTATCCCACCTCTCCGTCCTGGGTGGGGAATCCGCTCTCCGCCTGGAACAGCTGCACGGCGATCTTCGTATATTCGCCGTAGTATCCGTCCGCGCCGTAATACATGAATCCAAGGCCCTCCAGAATACTTTGTACGGCATACACATCATCTCCGCTCATGCCCACGGACAGATCCCTGTCCAGCTGAATATCCGGGTTGTCGCTCTGTCCTTCTTCGCCGGCAAGGGTCTCGTCCTCCGCGATTACTTCGGAGATCTCAACGGGGTCTTCGGTGAATGCCTCGGTGAGAACTTCCTCTGCGGGTTCTGAAGGAGCGGTCAGATCTTCCGGGATCTCAGCCTCCGGATTTTCCGGAACGTCCACAACTTCCGGAACCGCTTCCGGATCCTCCGGGGCCACCTCCGGCTCTGCCGGTGCGAACACCTCTTCCTCAGCGATGATCGGCTCATCCACGAATTCTTCAGACAGATCATAGGTTTCCTGGTCAGAAATGATCTCCTCTGTCAGTATAAATTCTGCCTCCTCCGCGAACACCGAGCCTGCCATGGTAATCACCATCGCTATGGCCAGAATCCCTGCGGTCATTCGTAATACGTTTTTCCTTGTTTTCATATTGTTGTCCCCATTTAAGTTTCAGTCTGTTATCTGATCTTAATCTCCGATCCGTTTATGGACGTATTTCCGAAGACCTCTTACCCCCTGCTGCCCGATCACCTTCACCATTTTCTTTTCTTTCTCGGTGAAATGCAGATCGTCATCCTTATAGTCAAATTCGAAAATCTTCCGAATATGTTCATTCTCCAGAATCTCCCGGAAATGCCGTTCCAGCTCTTTGGGATCTTCTTCATAATCATAGTAGTAGTTGGCTGCTCCCATCATTTTCTCAAAGAGCCAGTGGCGCATGGCGTACTCTTCTCTCTGGGCCAGCGGGAACTGGTGGAACAGGTCCCAGTCTTCCTTAATCACCTGGGTTTCCCAGCCCCAATACGCCGGCTTATAGCTGCGCATAGCGGACTCCGTATTCAGCACATAATGATAGCTGCACTGGGGAATACAGCGCAGATACTTGCAGTGCTTGTAATACTGTGCCAGGAACAGGGCGTCCTCCCCCAGCTTCACATCCAGCGGAAACCGGATATTGTGTTCCTTCAGGATATCTGCCCGGTACAGCTTGTTGACGCTGAAATTAATATACTGCAGTCCGTTAAAATGGGACGGCAGAGAGAAGAACATTTTATAATTATAAAGGCTTTCTTCCATCGGGAAATACATTTCCGTGACCCCGCACAGGGCGATCTCGCAACCCTGCACCGCATTGTACAGCCCTTCTATAAAATATTCTTCGATAAAGTCGTCACTGTCAATGAAGGAGATGTACTCTCCCCGGCTGTGATCGATCCCGTAATTCCGGGCAGAGGCAACTCCGCCGTTCTCCTTGGTCAGAAAATGCACCCGGGGATCCAGGCTTTCGTATTCCTTCTTGAAATCATCGTAATCACTGCCGCTGCCATCGTCCACTACCAATAGTTCCAGATCCTGAAATGACTGCTTCAAAACGCTGTTGATACAACGGCGAAGCAGCAGAAACGGGGTCTTGTACATGGGAACGATGACGGTAACCAATGGTTTTGTATTAGTTTCCTTCAAAGATATGTCTCCTTAACTTCCGATCCTTGCTGGTATTCTGATGCCCCAGTATCCAGTATCCCGTGAAATGAAATTTCCGCAGCAGCTTCAGCCGATGTCCGCCTTCCGCCTCCTGCGCAAATTCCGGGTACTGCTCCAGAAGGATCCGGTCGAACTCTATGAGTTCCTTTTTCTGTTTTCTATTACACTCCAGGGCATAATAGAACATGTATTGCATCGTACAGGCCTTCTCCAGCCTGCGGCGAAGGGCCTCCTTCTTCCAGGGTTCCTTCACTTCCTCCCGCCAGTAATCCAGGCATCCCAGAAGCACCTGCTGATGCTCCCGGTAATGTTTGCGGATCCCGGTCACCGACATGCTCTGTCCGTCCCGGCCGATCCGGTACATATAAACAGGAAGCTCTGTATAAGCAAAGGTCCTGCAGTTATTAAAGACCTTAACCACGAATTCCAGATCCGTGTAAAAGCACTTCTCCGTCAGGCGGATCCCGGCATCACGAAGAACGGATGTCTTCACCGTCACCGCATGCATAGCGGGCACAAAGTTGCCGATCTCCTTCATATCCAGAGTCTTATGAATATCCACGAACTCCCGGATCCGGCTTTCCACACTCAGAATCCCGCCGGATTCATCTTCAAAGATCCCGAAGGCGGAACAGATCAGATCCGCATCACAGCCCTTCAGGAACTCCAGAAATCCCGGCAGATTCTCCGGGAAATAATAATCATCCCCGTCCAGCTGTTTAAAGTACCTGCCGGAAGCCGCATCCATAGCGGCATTCAGGGTCGAACCCCATCCCCCGTTCTCCTTGGAGATCAGACGATATGTCCCGGGGTATTTCTCCTCATACTCCCGGCCGATCGCAGCGGTGGAGTCTTTCGATCCATCATCAATGATCAGCACCTCCACATCCTCCTGCACCTGTGGTGCCAGGAAGGAATCAAGGGCCTCCCTCAGGGTCTTCTCCACATTGTATGCGGCAATTGAAACCGATAAAACTTTCTCTGACGTTGTTCCGTCCTGCCTTTCTGAAAATCAATCACGGACCTTCCGTAATAGTCGTTATATTATAACAGATGTTACCTCTAAAAAGCAATGAGCGGAGCTCCCGGAATCACTCTTCTCTGAAATTAATTTCTCTGAAAATTGATTACGAAAATTCCATTCCTTCAGTCGGGCCGCATCCTCAGGTCTGAATCGCATCGTTCCTCCGCTGCAGATACATCGGGATGTAGTAGCAGATTGCAAGAAGGAGGAAGATCTCAGTCCGTTCACAGGTGTCCACCACCATGGAAAGGAAGAAGACTCCGGTCAGCACCCCTGTGATAAAACGGACGCTGAAATTCTTCAGTTTGCCCAGGGAGTGGATGCTCACTCCAAAGATAAATACGAAAATGGCAGCTCCGATCAGACCGGTTTCGTAGAGGATCTGGAGGTAGATGCTGTGCTGGTGCCAGAGATAGTAGGTCTTTCCATAAATCTCCACTCCAAACCAGGATATAAACCCTTGACCGATAATCGGATGATCAATAAACGAAGTCAGCACCTGATCCCACAATTCTCTTCTTCCATGAACCCTTGGATCGATTCCTATCAACTCCATCCAGCCTGTATTACCAAGTACAATAACTGCATCAAATACCAGCAGATTGAAGATCATAATCGTTTTCAGATTGATCCACTTCAGCAGTTTCTGAAATCCCGGTGAGCATTCCGTCAGATAACAGATTATTATCAGAATACCTGCCACGATATAAGCAACTATCTGTACAACACATTCCGCAATAATTGCCCCGTAAAGAGAATAAACAATGTTGATGATATTCACTTTGTTCCATCTGCGATCATAATACCAACTATAGATCAAACCGGGAAGGATCGAATTTAATCCACAGGTAATTCCCCCATTTACATGACTGAAGAAGACATATTCCGGTGAGCTCTCCGCATAATTCCATAGCCAGATCCCGGTATTATGGAAAAATAATACCGATGCATTATTCAACGTATTCATCGTCAGATAATACAAAAACAAAACCAGCAGAAACTTCCTGACGTTCACCTGGGAGAAGACGGAAAACAGCATAAGAACGACCAGGGATGGAAGGATCAGTTCTTTGCATGCATATCCCAATGTTTTATCATTGATTATCATTGAAATACAAAGAGTGATTCCCCATCCGGCACATCCCCAGAGCAACAGCTCATCCCGAAAAAAGCTCCGGATATCCCGATGCAATACAACTATACAGATCGCCAGAATCAGAAACACCACAAATCTTACGTAAAAAGTAATCGAAGAGATCGCCGGAATCACGGAAAAGAAATATGGAGTCTGAATAAAGAACAGGGCGACAATTAATAATATCACCCCGATCCAGCTGTTCAGTATATGATTTACTCTGTTTTGTACAGCAATCAATGTTTTATTTAATTATCCGCAGGATGATACGTGTCCACAATCTTCATGACCCACTTCTTTGTTCCTGCTTCATCGTCATTATATGCCACCATCATGGCATCCCGGAGATCCTGATAAAACTTCTCCACATCAAATTCGATCGGCATCCCGATATGGATCAGTTTATTCGGTGTCGTCTGCATCCCCTCTTCCGCCATCAGCTTTTCTTCAAACAGTTTCTCACCGGGACGGAGTCCCGTATATTCGATCATGATATCTTCATCCGGTTTATGCCCGGAGAGTTTGATCAGGTTACGGGCCAGAGTATCGATCTTCACCGGTTCACCCATATCGAGAATAAAGATTTCTCCGCCCTTGGCGTAGTAACTGGCCTGAAGTACCAGACTGACAGCCTCCGGGATCGTCATGAAATACCGGATAATATCCGGATGTGTTACGGTCACCGGCCCTCCTTTGGCAATCTGTTTTTTAAAAATCGGAATCACCGATCCATTACTGCCAAGTACATTGCCGAACCGAACTGCAACAAATTCTGTGCAGGTATCCTTCGGAATCTTCTTGATGCTCTCTTTGGCATAATCATCTGCATGGGTATGGAATTCCGGAATTTCGTCTGCTCTTCCCTCTTTGATCAGCCGGTCGAAGGACTGGACAATCATCTCGCACATCCGTTTGGAAGCGCCCATCACATTTGTCGGATTCACAGCCTTGTCCGTCGAGATCAGGACAAATTTCTTAACCCCATAGAGCATGGCACCATAGGCAGTCTTATAAGTACCGATTGCATTATTCTTGACTGCTTCACAGGGACTGTCCTCCATCAGCGGCACGTGCTTATGGGCTGCCGCATGGTAAATCACTTCCGGATGATACTCTGAGAATACCTGATCCAGCCGGCGGCTGTCACGAACAGATCCGATCAAAGTGACCAGATTAAGATCCGGATGTTTCTCTTTAAGTTCCAGTTCAATCTCATACGCATTATTCTCATAAATATCAAAGATGATCAGCTGTTCCGGTTCATGTTCTGCGATCTGGCGGCACAGCTCGCTGCCGATGGATCCGCCGCCGCCGGTGACCATAACCACTTTTCCGCGAAGCTGCTCCAGAATCTCGTCAGTATTGACCCTGATCGGATCCCGTCCAAGAAGATCTTCAACCGATACCTCCTTCAAAGCGCTGACGCCGATCTCGCCAGTTACGAACTGATAAATGCCGGGGAGATTCTTGATCTCACAGCCGGTTTCCTTGCAGATATCGATCAGATTTTTCTTATCCGCAGGCTTCATGCTCGGAATCGCAATATAAATCTTGCTTACATTATACTTTTCAACGTTTTCCTGAATGCTGTCAGTTCCGCCTACCACAGGAACGCCGTCAATATAACGTCCCCATTTGTTGCGTTTATCATCAATAATACAGACAACCTTGTCATGCAGTTCATTGGAACTTTTGATGTCTTTCAGAATACTGTTGCCGGCAGATCCAGCTCCGATCACCATGACATTTTTATTGGGATCATCGCTACGGTTAACGTACATTCTCTTCTTTTCCGTGAGATAGAAACGATAGGAGAAACGAACTGCCGCCACCAGGATCAACTGAATAAAAGCGCCAAACACATAATAAACAATTGTCATTCTGCGGAAGATGAAGGTAATCCCAATTACATGCAGTATGGATGATGTAACAGATGCAAATATAATATTGAACAGCTCCCGGTATCCCGCAAAACGCCAGATACTTTTATATAATTTAAAAACAGTAAATATTATTAAACAGACTATTGAATAAATAGGGATAAATCGAATATATGTCTGTAAATAATAAGCAGGAATAGAATTAAATCTACAATCAAAGCGAATCCAAAGCGCAAGAAAATACGCTGCATTTACTGATATCAAATCGTATATTATCAATAAAATATTGATTATATGCCAATGTTTAACTCTAATTTTTTCCATACTTATTCTCTATCTATGATAAGACAATCGCGCCAATAATTGTTTTCCCATATTTATTACAAAGCTTAATCTCTTGACAAATGTCTTTCAGAAAAGAAGTATCAATTTGCTCAAACAGCACTACTCCTTCTGACTCAGACAGTTCCTCTAGCGCTGATGGATCTTCAAGAATATTATTAATCTTTACTATCTGCAGTTTATCCTCAATTTTATCAATGATACTATCAACAATCTTTTCGTTCTTTAAGTAATCTGAAATAATACATATTTTTGTTATGTCAGATTGTTTGCATGCGATTGAAATCTTAGTTGATGCTAATTTATATTTTTCTTCTGCATTCAGATTGTGTTTTTCTTTACTTCTGATTCTACGCAGCCATTTATCAATTTTCAGATTATGTTTAGTATAAAACTCATTTTCTCCATACATTGTAGCCAAGACAGGCATATTATATATTGTATCCAAACTATCAGCTTGCTTTAGTGTATTGCTAAACATATATTTTAGGGCAAGTAACACAACCGCAATTAAAGCACCTATTATTGCACCTATAATTCCGTACTTTACCAGCGACTTAAAATTAAAGCTATTCCCTTCAGATATTTCTTTTTTTTCCTCTATATAATTAGAATTGCTATCTTTATCTTGTTCTTTTTTTATCAGATATTCCAGATATTGTTTCTCATTCGGGTCTGTTATCTGATTGTATACTTTATCAATTTCCACATTATAGGAACCCGATACAGAAAGATTTTGTATTATACTGTCTCTATAAGAAGAATCATAAGATGTATGTATTTGTCTTCCTAAAACATATATATCATGTTCTCCAAGCTGTTCTCTAATTCTCTCCGAATTCTGATAAACAACTTTTTCAATCTCATCAAGAGCTGCTGTTCCTGTTTCATTTTTATCCGAATAAACAGTAACAATAAATATCCCCTTATCATCATCAGAAATATCTATATTAATCAATCCATTACTATATTGGATTATTTCTTTATCATTACTTTCTGAGATAATCTTTACGATATTATTCTTTACAGTATCATCATTAAATAATATTGCATATGCATTTACCAATGCAATTAATCCATTATTCCACTCATGTAACTGATGGTTATCCAAATAGAATTCTATTGCAAAAGATGTAATATTATATGGATCTATTTTCATTAAATACCAATTATCTAAAAAATCATCATTCGCATCTCTTAACTCTGATTCAACGAGAATCAACTTTGCGCAGTATTCCACATACTTTTTTCTGACTTCACTAAGAGAAGTAATTGTTTTTTCTATTTCATTATCACTGATCGCCACCTCTGTCGTACTCACTTTTTGTGTCCCCTTAAATACTCCAAAAAGTACAGCAAAAACAATCAGCATAATAACTGCAAATCTCCAGTGCTGAGCAATATATATAAGCATATCTGCAATATTAATTTGCTTAATTTCATTGTCATGCATAAGCTGCCTCCAAGCTAATCAATTATGAATATAGTTTATCAAGAATTATTTATTATTCAAGTTATGGCGTTTTCTTTTATTTAATATTATCGAAAACAGGCTGAAATTCCGTTTTTTCCCTGAATAAATATTCTCCGATGATCTCCATTAATTCAAAATCATTTTCATGATCCAGATCTAATATTCCTGTATCATACATCTCAACAATCTCACAATAACCATCCAAAACGCCTTTCCCGGTATTTAAGTATTCTGGATTATATGCATATATAGATGCATTCATATCAAAAATCTCGGGTGCCTGCTGTCTTGCGGTATAATTTGAATCTATTACCTTCTTTACTCCGTGTTCCGTTCTTTTTACCTGATTAAAATAAGGATTTCTTCTGGCCGTAGCAACCGTTGTTGTAACATCCGCCATTTTTTCCTGTTGTACTTTGATCACCTTTTCAAGATCTTCTGTTGTTCGTAACGGAGAAGTAATATCAAGATCAACTACCATATCATAATGGAAACCTGTTCTCTCTTTCATTCTTTTCAGGCAGTCATTAATAACAGCAATTTTTCCAATCGAATCACCGGCCAATGATGCTTCTCTCTCGATTATATGAATATCTCTTAATCCATTGTTTTCTATTAGATTCAAAAGATCTATACTATCAGAGTTAGCAACAATATCATATTCAATATTTGGATTCTCCTTTAAAAACAAATCTATAGCAGATATTGTATAATAAACTAAATATTTACCACAAAATTTGCGCAAATTCTTATTCTTAATTCCTTTGGAACCAGCTCTTCCACAAATCGTAAATAAAATTCTCATATAAGTTCATTCCACCCCCAAATATGTTTTGTATATGCAAGTATTTCTTTTTCACATTTTCTTTTAATGATTAAATTTGGAGACTGTCCAAATACAATACTGTTATCCGGTATATTTTCATTTAAAATATGAGTGTTTGCAGATACTACAACATTATTGCCAATCACTGAGTTTCCCAGAATTGCTGAATCAGCAAATAAAATCACATTATTCCCTATACGAGGATAAAACAATTCTTCTTTTTTTCTGCTCCCTCCGATAGTTGTTCCCTGATAAACAAACAAATAATCTCCATATTCTGCTCTTCCTAAGACACTCCCTAACGGATGCTCACACAAAAAGTGAGTTGGTAGGTTAATCGCATAGAACCAATCATTTGAATGCATAATCTTATTTAAATAATAAATCTGATCTGCTTCTTTTGGAATCGTTTCTACGCCTCTCAAATATATTTCATGTGACAATCTATATAAAAATATCATCCATTGAACAGAAAAATATGGAGAAAACAGGACATCCGTTCCATTATAATACCTTTTGTTTGGTAAACCTTTAAATCCTTCTTCAAAGACATCAATTGTTTTTGGTAAAGCTTCTAAAATAATATTTTCATTCGTTTCCGGCCAATATAGCTTTAGCTGCTGAAAGAGTATCTGTTTTATACTGTCAATCTCTCTTCTTAGTATTTCCATTATATTATTCCCTGTGTCAGATTTAACACTTGGATTCCATGTCTGAATCCTTCTTCTTTTTCCGAGTGGCCCATGATCATATTCAGAAAATGTTCTATTTCCCGTTTCTGAAAATCGTCCCTCTCTTCCCGGAAATCAATTGTCTTATCTTCTCTTAGAAAAGTTAATGTATTATTAACTAGATCTCCGACAATCGTATCATCTTTAGTAATTAATTGTACCTCACGAATAGTCTTTCTTCCAAAATAATCAAGATGCAATTCCATTATCTTATCTTTATACTCAGCCAAATAAACCGCATAATCATCACTGTCTATTTCGAGATCTGATTTTTTACCAATCAGATGAAGCACCTTTTCCGGCCATCCAAACAAATAAGTAAGATAATCCCACTCATGAATCAAGTCAATACTGACACCACCGCCCATATCTTTATGAGCGCTGTATGTTGTCCTGTAATCCTGTCCCGGACGCCAGTCAGGTAAATAACTTGAAGAAATACTCCTGACGGAAATCACATCATCAACTCTAATGTTTTGTTTAATATACTGGATTACAGCATTATATCTCAAAGGGCAGGCTACATAATAAACTGACTCTTTGCGCAGTGGAAAATCCATTGCCTTTTTTATTTGATTCATGGAAACTACCGGTTTTTCAATAAAGAAATGTCGTCCTTTATTATGAACCTTCTCCAGTGCTTCAATATGAAGTTCTGTAGGATTGGTAACAAAAACAGCATCATAATCATCTGGCAGATCCTTCAGATCATAGTATATTGTCTGAATCCTATCGACCTCGTTATTTTGTTTGCTATGCCTTAACGCATCAATTTCCAGATTTATCCCTTTTTTATCACAAACAGTTTTCAAATTTCTGATGTGGCGTCTGGCAATTGAACCAATCCCGATAAAACAAATTTTTAAACTGTTCATAAAATCAGGCTCCTAATGCATCAATCAAATTTAATATTATTTCATCCTGTGAGAAGCCATATAAAGGTTTTTTATGATTCATCACCACGTCAAAGAATTCCTTAATCTCATTTTTATATGCATTCTCAACGATAAACTGACTGTATCCCTCCATATGTTCTGTCTTTTCGGATAGTGAAACATTCTGCAATGATTTATCATTCTTATTAAATTCAAACAGACTGTCTGGTGTACCGTTCCAGGAAAGATACTTCCCTTCTGAATATGCCTCAAACTTTCTTACAGCGGCAGGACTAACCACATCCACTACAAGAACACCTTTATTTCCATTTACATGTTCTAATTGAATCATGTAATTATCATGGAATCCAATGTTTAAAGCAGACATTTTATCTGATACTGTATTCGTGCTTTTCACATTCCCAAAAGTATTTAGAAGCCAGGGAAGTTCTATTGCCATTATTTCTCTGCATCCATTTGTTCTTGCATTTCCGATAAAAAAGTCATTGTATGTCTCCCAGGGATGCCAATCCGGCAGGTATTGACCAATATGATATATATAATTCCATTGACTGTCAGCGTCTATTTTAGATCGAATATATTTGATTTCCTCTCTATAGAAGAACGTGGAGGATAAGAAGAGCTTGCATTTATTTTTGTCTGCAAGTTTCATATTCTCCTTATACGCGTCTGTGACCAGATTCAATTCAGTAAATACATTCCAGTGATTATTTAAGCATTCTGAAATAATCGAAGCATGGGATAACGGCGAAGTACAAACAAACGCACAGTCAACTGTTTCTCTGATTTCCGGCAAAGAATTATAACAAGTTATCTGAAATAAATCTGTTGCTTCCTTCCTTCTGTCTTCTCTTCCATCTACACCAACGACCGTATACTGAGGAAACATTTCTTTAATCAGTCTTACCCGGCGTTTTCCCATAGACCCAAGGCCAATGACAACAACAATCATATTTTTGCTCCTTATAGATCATAGAATTTCTTCTTTAAATTTATATTATTATTCATGACAATCTCAATACTTTTTTTTGCAATCTGCTTAGCAGCTACTCCTTCACCATATGGACTAACAACAGTTTTACATATTGATTTGTGCTTATCAGATAATGCAATCACTATTGCTTCTATAATTGAGTTCACATCAGAGCTGCAGTTTATGATACTTTCTGATTGCAGTCTTCCTCTTTGTCTGTCTCCAATGTTAACGGTAGGAATATGAAACGCAGGCGTTTCAATGATACCGCTTGAAGAGTTACCTAATACAAATTCCGCATATCGCATTAAAGATAAATATCTTCTGATTCCCAATGAAGTGAAGACATGGATATTCTCATTTTCTTCACCGGCAATATCAAGCAGTTCATTGATTTTCGCCCCGCCCTGATCTGCATTTGATTTTGTGACGATGAACTGGATGTCCGGAAAATGTTTCATCGCCTCAACAAATTCAGAGATCAGGCTCTCTGTATTTTCGGTTTCCATAGTCACCGGATGATAAGTACATAATGCATACCGGCAGTCACTTAATCCGACACTTACCAGGGCCTCTTCTTTGGACATATCAGCAACGGCCAGAATATTATCTATACTGGTCGAGCCATAATTAAAAACCCGCTCCGGATCCTCTCCCAACTGGATAACACGTCTTCTGCTTTCCTCATTCGTAACAAAATGAAGATAACTGATTTTGGTTATAGAATGGCGGATCCACTCATCCAGCGCACCTTCGGTCGTGTCTCCTCCACACAGATGAAAAATCGGAGTTCTGGTATTTCCTGCTGCGATAGCAATAGACAAAGTTTCATATCTATCTCCAAGCAGGACTACAGCACAATACTTTTCTTTCAAAAACAGCTTAGTGAACTTTACCAGTACTTCCGCCTGATTTTCTGATATATTCAACTCGTTCTCTGATTTCACAGAAACAGAAATCTGATGGTCAATCCGAAGTCCCTGATCCTCTATCTCATGGATCGTCAAGCCATAGGTTTCACTCAAATGAGTACCTGTAACAATTAATTCAATCAATAAATCCGGATTCTCGTGTGCTCTCAACTCACGAATAACCGGAGATAACAACCCAAATTCTGCCCTTGTAGCAGTAACTACAGCAATTTTTTTCATAATTCAATCAATTCATCTTCTGAATAATCCCGGTCAGCTTCTTTTCCCAGTACCTGGAACCATTTCATCGGGCTGATTCCGTTTCCGGGTCTTTTTACAGTAAGATTCTGCTCTGTAAATATCTCCCCTTTGTTGATCGTTTTTTTTGCAACAATGCTCTTTCTGGCGATTGCAATATTTCTTGATTCTGAGGGGGACGGAACTTTCTCTCCCGTCCCAAGGGATTTTTCTATATTCCTGATACTCTGTACCATTTGTTTGAGTTCATCCGGTTCGAGACTTGCTTTATGATCAGGCCCTTCCATATTTCGATCCAGAGTAAAATGCTTTTCTATGATCATTGCTCCCAAAGCAACTGCTGCAACAGGAACTTCAATACCTTTTGTATGATCGGAATACCCCACTTCCAGACCAGTTGCATTTCTCATTGTCTGCATTGCCCGCAAATTCACATCCTCAAAGGGAGTTGGGTATTCCGTATTACAATGAAGCAGTTTAATATCCGATGTACCATTTGTTTTTAATACTTCAATTGCTTCCTCTATCTCCTGCAAATTACACATCCCTGTAGACATCACAACAGGTTTTCCGGTTTTTGCAATAGCAATCAAATAAGGGAGATTCGTAATCTCCCCGGATGGAATTTTCCAGAATGGCATATCAATCGTATTCAGGAAATCCAGACTGTCAGAATCAAACGGAGTCGATAAAAAAGCTATTTCAGATTTATCACAATACTCTTTTAATTTCAGAAAGTCTTCATACGATAGCTCCAGTTTTTTCAACATGTCCTTCTGCGAGCTGTCACCGGTAGTTTTCTTTTGATATTCTGCCTTCTGCGCATGCTGGGAAACCAGCTTTTCGGCTTTAAAAGTCTGAAACTTTATGCAGTCTACACCGGCATCTTTTGCTGCATCAATCAGCTTATATGCCAGTTCTAAGCTGCCGTTATGATTCACACCTGCTTCTGCAATAATAAATACGCTCATTTCTTAATTACCTTGCATGGATTTCCATATGCCAGAGCATTGCTGCCAATATGATTCACGACAATGCTGCCTGCTCCAATCACTGTATCTGATCCGATATTAATCTGCTGAATCACGACAGCTCCGGCTCCTATATGTGTGTCTGCTCCAATGGAGACCTGTCCGCATACCGTAGCGCCCGGACTTATATGGACAAAATCGCCCAACTGGCAATCATGCTCAACGACCGCTCCGGAATTAATGATGACACCATCTCCAATAATACTGTCTGAGTTTAATACGGTTTGCTTACCAAGAAAACATCCTGTTCCAATTTTCGTATTATTGGCAACTGAAGACGATGGATCAATGATCGTCGGAATATGGAATCCAAGTTCTGTAATCATCCGGAACAGTCTTCGTCTGATTGCTGTATTTCCCACACTTCCGACCGTAACAAATGCATCCGTCCATCCCTGTGTAATCAGGTCAGGCAGATCATCGTCATTTCCGACAACCGGGATTCCCATGATTGGAATCTTTGTAAAATCAACAATCCCTATCTCGTCATAACAGTTCCGTGAGAGTACACTGTCCAGTACCGATTTACAGTGTCCTCCACCGCCGATTAACAAGAGTTTTCTCAAAGCCATCTCTTTTTATCATTCCCCATATAGTTTGATGCGCATCTTTTCCAGTTCTGTGATCTGACCCATATCCATCCACTCGTTTTCACTGACCGGGAATACCGCTACATTTCTGCCCTTTTGTCTCTGCCGTTCTACAATGTCCGGAAAACCAATCGATTCATTATCCTGGATATCATCAATGACTTCCGGCTCAACTATGTAAATACCTGTATTCGTCAGAAATGAGAAGACCGGCTTTTCCCGCATATTCTCGATTTTCCCGTTAAGTCCCATTTCCACAATTCCATAAGGTACAGCCAGGTTTTTATATGCACAGATCATTGTGACCACATTCTTATTCTCTTTATGGAACTGCAGCATCCGCTCATAATTAGCTGTCAATAGTGCATCACAGTTTGCAAAGAAAAACGTACTGTCCAGTTTTCCTCGAAGAAGGCTTAATCCACCGCCCGTTCCCAATGGCTGTTCTTCGTCATACCAATGGATATCATACTGTTTATCATCATCGGAGAAATAGGCTTTCATCAGTTCTTTTTTATAATTGACAATGATATGGAACTGATTGCATTGATAGGTCTGATACTCCTTCATGATCAGTTCGATAATCGGCAGATCTCCAACCGGAATCAATGGCTTTGGAAGTACCCGAGTGTAAGGATCCAGCCTGGTTCCCTTACCGCCTGCATTGATCACCACGGGGACATTCAGAGAATTCCGTATTTTCTGCTCGGTACCTTCTCCATTATACAGATCAATAATCTTTCCATCCTCATCAATGACAGGAATGATGATATAATTTTTCTTATGGAACAACTGCTTTGCATCAGCGATCGTGTATGCCACTTTCGGATTCAGATTAGCAGCCTGCATAGCAACAGATTCCATCTTGCCTCCGGCGAGCAAGAATCTGCGGATATCCCCGTCCGTAATACAGCCTTTCAGATGATTCTCAGAATCCACCAGAAATAAGATTCCATTCGTGTTTTCATCAATCGCCTGCATTGCTTTTACCAGAGAAATGGAACAGTCTCCGATATATTTTTGCATGTCCTGATTACTCATTTACCAATCCCTTTAATAAAAACCTGATCTGCTCTGCGACGTAGTTGATTTCTTCTTCTGTGATCTGTGTACTGGAAGGAATATTTAGTATTCTTGAAGCATAAAATGGTGCTTTTTCCAGTTTATACGTTTTCTCTCCCAGATAGGGCTTTTGTTCGTTGATCAGTCCCCAGATTGCCCTTGTCTGGATTCCGACTTTCTCCAGGGCTGTAATGATTTCCCGCATCGATGCGGTAATCTTCTTCCGGTTGATCTGCAGAGAATAAAACCATTTATTGGAAGAAGTTCCTTCTCTGAAGGGGATTAATTCCAGCAGATCACAATTCTCAAAGGCTTTTTTGTATAATTCATAATTATGCTGTTTTCTTCTGACAAATTCCGGCAATTCTTCCATCTGCGCTACTCCGAGGGCTGCCTGAATATTTGTCATTCGATAATTATATCCTACTTCATCATGGATGTAATAGTGCGGATCGGTTTTTGCCTGTGTAGAAAGAAACCGGATATGATCCACGATCTTCGGATCAGAAGACGTCACTGCACCGCCGCCTCCGGTAGTGATAATCTTGTTCCCATTGAAGCTAAAAGCGCCAAAATGCCCAATGGTGCCTGCATATTTTCCTGCGTATTTTCCTTCTGTATAGTAAGTCCCCAACGCTTCTGTTGCGTCTTCAATCACTTTTAATCCATAAGAATCTGCTATTTCCATGATGGATTCCATGTCCGCCATGTTTCCAAATACATGAACGACAACGATGGCCTTCACCTGCTGCCCCTGATAAGTCAAGCGGTTTCCGTCAAAATCACATTCTGTCTCGCAAAACGCTTTGAGCTTCAACGGATCCAGGCAAAAGCTGTCATCACAGTCAATAAAAACCGGTGTTGCGAACTGATATTTCACCGGATTGACAGCGGCTATAAATGTAAGCGGTGGCACCAGTACCACATCACCTGGTTTTACACCTGCCTCAACCAGAGACAAATGCAGTGCAGACGTACCACTCTGACAAGCTGAGACATTCTCTACATGCAGATACTTTGCCAGTTCCTGTTCCAGTTTTGTAATATATGCTCCCCCGGTGGAAACCCATCCCTGGTCAATCGCATCATCTACATATTTTCTTTCATTTCCCTCAAAATTCGGAATTGCCAAAGGGATAAACTGATTCATCGTTCTTTCCTCATTTCTATTAAATTTCTTACATTTTACTGTCCAGAGATTTTCCGGTTTCAATATGTTCAAAATTGGGAAGATAATCCTTCATAACAGATACGACTTCCTCTTTGGATGTTTCTTTTTCAAACAATGCATTCAGATCGGCATATAACTGATTGATCCTGTTCCGGTCCGGAATTTCCTTTCCGGTAATGACTCCTAAAGATCCAAATCTGACATAGTCAGCCGTTTCTGTCTCCGTTACAAATTCTTCAAACGGCTTTTCACCGGAAGTATCCGATACAGAATAATGAACCGGATAATATTTGCTTCCGTTCTTCAGATCCTCTGCCTTCTCGATTGCTTCTTCATCCGTATCACAAAGAAGGATTTCATATCCATGCTCACGTATCAACGCAGACCCAATAGCATCAAATGTCATCATTTGAGCCTCTTCTAGCTTAGGAAAGAATATTTCTCTGTTTTCTCCCAGCATACAGGCCAGCATGCAGATCTGTCCGCTTTCTTCCGGTGATACAAAATACCGTTTTACATCGGAAGGTCCGGACAGCGGCTGAAGTTTCTGAAGCCGTGCAAGGAACCCTGCCGGCAGGGATCCGTTGGAAAAAGCAACATTGGCAAATCGGGCAGTTTTCACAGGGAACTTATCAGAATAGCTGAAGATCACATCTTCCATAATACGTTTGGAAGCGCCCATGATATTGACCGGATTCGCTGCCTTATCTGTAGAAACGCAGAAATACTCTTCCGGAGGAAATTCCTCCAATAAATCCAGCAGCTGTTTTGCATGCAGGACATTATTCTGCAGTAATGCCTCCACAGAATAAATATCCTTTTCTGACCTGACATGTTTGTGTGCCGAAAAATTCCCAACAATACCGAACCCGCCCCTTTTTATAAACATCTTTTTGAATACAGGAGACGCGAAGTCCATCGGATACGTAATATAATCATCCGGAACATACATACCCTTTGTCGATCTGAGATCTCTGGTCAGTTCCGCAAGCGCATTCTCATTGATATCCACCACAACCAGAGAAGCCGGTTTAAAGGGAAGAATTGCCTTGATGAAGGAAGATCCAATGGAACCTGCTCCTCCGATCACCAATACTGTTTTCCCTTCAATCTTATTGGTCAGCTGTTCCTTATTTTCTTCAATGTCCGGGAGAAACATGGAAGATGCACGTTTGGTAACGTATTTTGATATAAATTGATTCAGATTGAACATCCTTTAACCTCGCTTTATTAACCGCATGATAACTGACTTGTATTTAACGATAAAATAAATCAACAAAATAATATATATACCTATAATAACATATCTGATAATTGTTAATCCATATAGGAAATTAACCAGAACTGTGTAAATACTCATTGCAAGTGTAACAAGAAGCACAAATTTAGTTGGATATACCCTTCGATAGCCAATCCGCCTTACCAGAAACATGTGAACTAACAGAAGCCAGAGAAAACTTATAAGTGTAGTATAAGCAGCTGCTATGTAGCCAAATTTTGGAATTAGCCAATAATTTAAACCATAGTTTAATAAAGCTGCAGAAACACTTGCTATCCCCATTCCAATTGTTTTCTTTTTAAACTGCTCCACATTAACGTACATTGTGTACATAAATTGACATACGCAGCCAAATGCGACTGGAGGCATCACATAAATAGCATCCAGATAGCTCTTCCCACCCATTAATAATAGAATCTCTGGTGTAATCAACATTAACCCTGATGCAAGACTGACAAAAAGAAGGATGTACTTTTTTGAAATACTTCTGATTTCATCTATTCTCTCTTCACTCAACTTTTGTCCCAGCCACGGAGCTATGGCTCCGTTCATTGCAGTGATAAGCAAAGTAATAATTGTCCCACATGTATATGCTATCGAGTATAATGCAGTATCTTCTGACCCGCAGATCTGAGTAATCATCATACGATCCATTGTATTTAATAATGTCAGAGAGAGTAAATGCGGAATAAAGGGAAGACAAACAGGTAATGCATATTTCCAGTATCTATAATTAATTCGTTTCCCTTTTATAACTATGAATATATAGAGAAGGGCCCCAACTATGATTGTAGGAATAGCACTTCCGAGTATTCTGCCATCCAGTCTGTCCTCCAGATTGGTCACTAATATTATGGATACAACCGCAGTAGATATTGTAATAAAAAGGCTTAAGAAAACAGAAATCTTATATTTATAGGAATAACGTTCTCTGGATTGAAACATATTTACAGCAGGAAGCGCTATAAGATATACAATCATTATCAACAGATATTTATTATCAATACCTGTTATTGCTGAAATTTGATTTGGAAACAGGAGGATTATTATCAGCCAAAAAACGCCTGAAAAAGAGCTTAAAACTATAGTTGATAATATATATTCATCAAATTTTTCTTTGAAATCAAATTTCGCACTAATAAACGTAGCATCAAGATTTAAAGTAATAACAACGGTAAGCGCGCTAAGCCAGGAAGTATAGTTATTAAACAGACCATATTCCGAATGAGTGAGAAGTCGTGCAAAAATAGGTGTTGTAAGAAATGTAACACCTTTCATCAAAAAATTTGCTATTACATACCATATTCCTGATTTTAATGCTTTATTCTCCATAGATACTAAATATATAATACATTTCTTTTATTATATACATCATCCATATATTCAGAAATTGCAATTCCAACGGAAGAATCGATATTGGAATATATTTTTTTTTCTGTTTCAATTGTTTTTGCAAAAGAAACTAATTCATATCGAATGCCTTCTCCATCTAATTGGTAGAAATATCTTTTATTATGAGATGGATTTTCATATCTGATCTCGAAATAATCTGTATTCCACCAAGGAGCAGGAACATAAAGGTATCCTTTTGTTCCGGAAACAATTAATGTTCCTTCAGACTTGACACGATCACCAATTCGAATTGTTGCGACTGCATGTTCATAAACAAATGTAGTGACAATAAAACCTGTCTTAAAACTGTCACTATCAGATAACTGTACGCATGTTTGTTGTTTTTTATAATTGATGCCCAAAATTTGGAATACTGCAAATAATGCTGTCGGTCCCCATTCAAACAATCCATCCCAGGAAAGATCAGCAATATAGGAACTGCTGTTCAGACTTGTGCAGGTTGCATCTACTGCCACTATGTCCCCGATAATTCCTGTTTTTAAAAGCAGAAGAAGGCGAGTAAAGGCTGTGCTATATGCAGTTTTAATTGCTTCCATTAATACCAGATTATTATTGTTTGCTAGATGTATTAATTCCTCGTATTCTTTTTTAGTTAAACATACAGGCGATTCGCATAATACATGTTTCCCTTTCCCTAATGCAGTTCTTATCTGCTGATAATGTAATTGAGGAACCGAACGAATATACACTGCATCTGACACTTTTAAAATATCTTCGTATTTTTCTGAATTATATTCCAAACGGTGTATATTATCTGACAGTTTTGTAATATCAGAAGTACAAACACCTGTTAATTCTATCCCATTTACATACTGGGATTCTTTTTCAACTTTATTCAGGAAATAAGAATCTCCAATCAAACCTAATTGGATTTTTCTGTTTTTATTCCGCAATTCACTGCTGGATATTCCTTCTGTCCGGGGAAGATAAATAACCTGACAATATTCACTCAAATAATCAAAATGACCTTTCCAGTCCGAACCAACCGTAAAAATATCAATATTGTATTTTCGAATGTCTTCGATTTTTTGTCCTTCATATTCTTCAACAATTATTTCATCAGCTAATCCGGTGCTTTTTACTGCTTCCATTCTTTCCATCAGAGACTGCTGACAATTAATTTTACCTCTTGTTTTGTCGAAATCATCCGAGGTAACACCTACAATAAGATAATCCCCGAGTGCTTTCGCTCTCTCCAATAATCTTATATGTCCATAATGTAATAAATCATATGTTCCGTAAGTAATTACTTTTACCATTTCGATCTTTTCTCCAATCAAATGATATTTCTTTTCTTAATATCCAAAAATGCATTAATTAATACGTCATAGTCATTCGTACTTAAATCACCAATATGTCCTACTCTGAACACACGATCTCTCAATTCTCCACCATTGGGACAGATCCAGATTTTATACTCCTTCTTTAAAATATCAAATATTTCATATGCTGATTTGTCATTTTGTGGAGATAAAGGTGTAACTGCATTAGAAAGATCCTTGGATGAAATGGTAAAAGGAAGCTGATACTCTTCTATTTTATCGCGAAAATATGTTGCGAGCCTTTCTGTTTTAGTCACTTCGGCATCCACTCCCCCATTTTCATCTATTTCTTTAAGTCTTTGATGAATCTGTCTTAATATTCCTACTGCAGGAGTAAAAGGTGTCTGCCCTCTTTTTCCATTGTCTAAAGCAAGTTTCAAATCTAAATACATAATTTGGGGATTATGCGAATAAACTCTTTCCACTGCTTCTTCATTCATGACGATCACAGAAATTCCCGGAGGACACGCCAAAGCTTTCTGAGATCCTGTAATCATCATTTGAACACCCAACGCATCCATATCAAATGTATCACATAAAAAGGAGCTAATGGAATCCACAACTAAAAACAAATGATTTCGTCTACAGAAATCACTTATCAGATGAATATCGTAAAGAACTCCTATAGAAGTTTCATCCAAATTCAATAAGAAGCCTGTATATCCCTTCCCATCATATAGCTTTAGCTGATCCTCAGTAATACTATGTCCGAATTCCGGTACGATAATATCGTGCGGTATTTTATGAATTCTGAGCATTTCGACAAAACGATGTCCAAAACTACCTCCATCGATTACAATAACCTTATCCTGCTCAGTGAAAGTATTCATCACTGCTGCTTCCATAGATGCTGTTCCTGAACCAGTAATAAATACTGCCCTTGATCTTTCATTTGTTTTCGAGAACTTCTTTATTAATCTTTCATTCTCAAGCATCAAATCTGAAAACTCAGGAGTTCTGAAATAAGGGACTTGTTCAGCCCCTATTGCCAGAACACTTTCTGAAGACATGACTGGTCCCACTGCAAAATTAAGCATTTTCTTTCTCCATTTCCATTTTACTTATCACATTGCTCAATAATTCGTGTTTTTTATCCAATAAAAAATACATGCTGTTTTCCAGATTTTTCAATAAATCCGGATCTGACAAATCATCAATAATAATTTTTATACCCATATAAAATGCTTCTGTAAGAACTGTAGAAAAAGTTCCTATAACATACTTTGAGTCCGAAATAGATTTTTCTGTATTTATCTCTTTCGGGTTTTCAATATCAATACCTGTTCCAAAAAACACTCTATTCAATTCGTCAATATCTGACCATCTAGGATGTGGCCGTACCTTACATTTATACCCATATCCAACAAGCTTTTTCAATATATCACATACACTCCTAATAGTCTCATCAATCCCAGTGTATTCATTTCCACATAATATATATGTATAGTCATATTGAGGAGCATATGTCTTCTGTACGTGGAAATTATATATAGAAGGCTGATAAACTACAAATTGGTCTTCCGGAGCCCTCCCCCAAACAAGCACTTTAATATAGTGTTTATCCCATATATAAAAGTTCGTAAAGCGTACAAAGGCAGTATTCATAGTGGCCATCATCTCTCCATGCATAAAATTAATATATCTAATATGATTCAATTCACAGAAACAAGAAACGATGCTCGATATATTATTTAATTCTGCCCTTGCTATAATAATTGCTTTCGGAGAATATGTAATAATCAGTTTATTAACCGCCATAATATTAATCAGACATCGGAAATTAATAAAACCGCTGAATGGGTGTCTGATAAAGAAACGCAACCATGTTTTAAAAGCATTTATCCCGAATACACCTTCAGTAAATTTTGGGAAAACATCTAATTTCAGCTCAATTATATTTTTATACTCTTTAAGCAAATCTTCGGGAATTCTTCCCTCGTATGAATATTTCTGCCCTACTCGATTTGCTGCACAAATAATAATTGCATCTCTTTTTTCGTTTTTTTTTCGATAAAAAATCCTGTTAATAATAAACAGCAACACAAAGAGCAAAACAGCAAAAAAACAAGAGAAATCTAACAAAACCCTAGTCAGCGGGAACATTCCGCGTGTATTACACTGATAATTAAAATAGGCCCTATCAAAATCATCTCTTGGTTCTGGAAATGAATCGATTATCTTTTTCTGTTCATCCACAGAAAAAGAGGGGACTTTCAATAATTTCAATAAATATACTTTTATTGTCTTCATTTTTTAATATCTAAAACTACATTTTCTATTTCGTTAAGATTTTTTTCAAAATTTAAAACCTGCGGAGTATGTGGAATATGACGTTCCTCTTCCGGGGGCAGTGTCATGTAATCACCAAAATCAAGTGTGAGGTACGTATCCCAGTCCTTAAAGCCTAAAAACCGGGACGTTTCAAAATCCATTTTGATTAAATTTTCAAACAGATTATGGGGATAGATCTTTTTCATTGAGATAGCCGATTCATTTAATACAAGGGGAAGATCTGTAAATTTGTTATATTTAGTAATCTTTTGTAATAATTGTTTTTGTTTTTTTGTCCTTCTTTTTCCTGAATAAGCAGCTAAAATAAACTTGCAAACTACTCTTGTGATACTGTTAGCTCTGTTTTCAGGTACATATCCGTGAAGCAACAACTGATATTCCAGGCAATGAAACCAGTAAATATACCTGGGGATTTTTCCGTTTGGAATTCGATCGACAGGAAAAACATCAATAAATATACCTGTATGATAGTCTTTCTCCACAGCATAGTCTGCTAGATACGTTGTATGATCTTTTCGTATCTTTACAAATGTTTGTGTAAAACCCGGTGTATTATCGTGGTTTTGTAAAACATATCCTTTAACGGGATTCGTATTCCATAATTCTACGAATTTATCGTAATCATCCCGAAGGATACAAATATCTATATCATCATCCCACGGAATAAAGCCTTTATGTCTCACTGCACCAAGCAAAGTCCCTGCATATAAAGAATACTTTATTCCATATTTCTCGCAAAAATCTGCAACACATTGTAATATTTCTAATTCAACTGATTGTAAACGTTTGAGATCAATTTCAGTTTTCATTAAATAATACCTATCCTCTGTCTTTTTTCATTAACCACAAATTTATAAAACAATATTATATAAAAAACAATTTCAAAGTATCCGCGATACATCAATTTATCTGTAAAAGCCCGCACTGCAAATGTCAATACTAATAAAAGAATCCACCAATCTTTATTTTTGCACACTCTGATAATACTGCTTATAAAAAGAACCATTGCAAATATAAAAAAGAAGATTCCTAATGATGCATATAATTGTAAAAAAGAATTATGAATATTACCCCCATCTATCATCAGCTTATCAGGATTTCCTCCAATTATGAAATTGGTTACAGATGAAGTGCAATCCTTAATAAACCCCCACCAGATCGCCGACCTTCCATTGCTGTCCATTCCCATACTTGCAAATTTATTTAAACTGCCCGTTGATAGAATTTGATCATATATTGTTTTTCCAAATATAGAAAAAGCACTCACAATTATTACTGCAATTATATATTTTCTTCTTTGTCCCTTATGAATTTTTAATTTAATAATCAACAAAAAAACACTGTAAAATGCTGCAGTAACAATTCCCCCTCTCCCATATGAAACAATTGCTACTGCTAAAAACAAAACGGCAGGGATATATTGGATTTCTTCCTCATTTTGCCATTGAACATAATTTAATATAAGTAAATAAAAAAGTAAAATGATACTGATATAATTATATGAAGTATGATCCTTTAAAAATCCTCTGATTGGAACTTTAAGAACTACCAGTTCCACAAGAATATAGATCGCAATCAGATAATATAATATCAGGTATACCCGGACCTGTTTTTTTTCTCTGATGAAACTATATGCTATTCCCAGGTATGCTAATGAATCTACAAAAAATTTAATGTCATAATGCCAATTCGTTCTGCATAAATATCCGATCAGCCAGCATACAGCAGCAAATCCAGCGAACAATAAGATGTAATGATCTTTTCTCGCATAAGCAATTACCAGATTTAAATAGCCTGCTATTAACAGTGAAATTGTGCAAATATTCAAGGCTATAGAGCTGTTACTAATTAATCGAACAAATGCCGTAAGAATAAAAAACAAAATAACAAACAGTTCCGAAATCAAATATATACTATTCTGTTTTCTTATACTCAATATAAGTTCTTTCCCCACCTTCTAATCCTCTAAAATATTATTATATATTGAGACCATTTTTTTTGTAACGACTTCAACATCAAATAAAGAGACTTTTTCTTGATTGTACATACCAATTTCTTTAAGATTCGTTTTTAATAATTCCTCTATTCTGTGAGTAATCTCAGTTGCAGAAGCAGGATCAATAAGAAAACCTCCTTTTCTTTCATCAATCAGATCCGTATTTCCACGGATCCGACTACATATCACAGGGAGGCTGCTAGCCATTGCTTCCATTAACGCGACAGACAATCCTTCCCGATAAGAAGGAAAAACAAAAACATCCGCAGCAGAATAGAAATCTATAACATCATCTCTATAACCAACCAGTTTTACTCTATCTATCACATCCAGTTGTTCTGCGATATTTCTCAGAGTTTCTTCAAGATATCCTTTCCCGACAATAACATAATAAATATTATCGGGAAGTTGTTCTAATGCTTTAATAACAATCTGATGGTTTTTATTATCGTTTAATTCGCCAACAGAAAGCAACATTATGTCATTATTATCTATTCCCAGTTCTTTTCTGATCTTATTTCTGTCACCCGCTGTTCTAAATTTCTTCGTATCCACTCCAATTCCAGGTACATAAATATTTTTTTTAGCATGAAATTTCGCCAATGAACGCTCATAATCTTCATGATTAATTGTTATTAAAACATCTGTATCTCTGCTTAAATATTTTTCGAGAGGATAAAATATAATCCAATTCTTTTTTGGCGCTCCCTTGTAAAAGTGGAAACCATGCGCTGTATATATTATTCTACTTCTTTTCTTTCTTGAAACAAATCGAATTATTGCTGAAGCAATTGGTGTATGAGTATGGATAAAGGAATAATCATTATCACTTAACAATTTCTTTACTTGTGTAATCGATTTTATATGACGCACTATATTTATAGGTGATCTGGAGAAATCAATTTGTATAGATCTGATTCCCATCTCATCCAACTTTTTTCTAAATTTTTCTACTTTATCTTTTGGCCATACACTTGTATCGTTAAAATCACAAGCTACATCTATTTTATAGCCCATATCCAGTAAAATCCGGATATTATCCATATTAAACTGGCCGATCATTGATGGAACTGTTGCTGCCATCAAAACTTGCTTTTGCATAATTGCTATCTCTCCCGACAAATACAATCTACCTAAACAGTTTTTTTAATCGAAGTAATAATGTGGGAAAAACCTCTCTCTCCATACCCACGCACCATCTTCATAATAACCAGTTGATATCACGGCGACGGCATATTCTGAAGGAATATCCCGTACAGATACTCGGTACTTCCCACAATTAATTGTATCTGTAATTTCATTATCTGTAAAATACATGCCTATATTATCGAAATCTACACCAATAGCCAGCCTGTCTTCCGGTAGCTTTTCAACTTGAGTAGTTTCCAATAAATAGCAGATAAAATTCCAACCGTTATCCAATGGATATTTTTCCTCTGCAATCCAATATAATCGATTCCCATACTGATATACATACATTCCTTCGTCAGGTCTGTTTACACGCAGGAATCCGTTCTTAGTGATCTCCTCCAAATCCGTATTTTCAACATCTAATGAAACATATGACTGAGGATCAGTAAACATCATTTGGCCTTCATGAATATATACACCCGTTTTTACTGAACCTGCATTTCTTTCGTTTTGCTGTATTACTATTTCATAGTCAGTATTTTCTAAATCAAGTTTTTTTGTATCAATCTCTGCAATGAACCCACAATTTGAGTAATTATAACCGTCATTATTAAAATATGGCCCGACACCTGGTCGTTCCAGCCCATAGTCTGCTCGAAAATACCTCAGATCTTCATAATTATTAGTATTTGCCAGTATTATCCTCAGACCTGGTTTTTTTTCTCTGTCTGAAGTATCTTCATTTTTTCGGAAACACCAACCGGTAATTGTTAACTTCCCATTTTCGACGCCTACGTTATCTATCTGATATACTAAATCTGTCAGATTTTCTCCAATTAATCTACCTCCAATTATAACAGTATGATTATAGTAATATATAAAAGAAAGGATCATGATAACTATAATAAGAACTGCAACTATAGCAGAGG
This sequence comes from Parasporobacterium sp., assembly GCA_017459985.1. Classification (GTDB taxonomy): domain Bacteria; phylum Bacillota; class Clostridia; order Lachnospirales; family Lachnospiraceae; genus RGIG5612. The sequence goes on along the minus strand of JAFUBX010000035.1, from coordinate 796 downwards.
CAAAAACTCCTTTTTTATTTTTATTATTCGAACTATATATCATTCTTCATTCCCCAGAAATTCTTCCATTGTTTCAGAAGTATCCGAACTGATTCCTTCTCTTTTAGCAACAATTTTTATTGTTGAAAAAATTATTTTTAAATCAGTTTTAAAAGTAACATGCTCTGTATACCATACATCCAATTTGAATTTTTCTGACCAGGTTAGTGCATTTCGCCCATGCACTTGGGCATATCCTGTCAGACCAGGCCTTACATCATGTCTATGATGTTGTTGTTCGTTATACCTTGGAAGATATCTTACCAGTAATGGCCGTGGACCAATTATTGCCATGTTTCCAATAAAGATATTGAACAATTCCGGCAGCTCATCCAGTGATGTTGATCTTAGAAAACGGCCATAACGATTAAGTCTCTTCTCATCCGGCAGTAGTTCTCCATTATTGTCCTTTTCATTTGTCATGGTACGGAATTTAATCAATTTGAAAATCTTTTCATGTAATCCCGGCCGTTGCTGAGTAAAAAAAGGATTTCCTTTCATCTTTATAAGCCCCATAATAATCAGAAATACAAAAGTTGGAGAAAGAATAACTATTGCAATTGCTGAAAGAATAGCGTCTAATATCCTTTTAATAAACTTCGCATACATTTTCTTAGTAAGCGGTTTATAACCGCACGTCTTGACAGTAAGTGGAACTGAATGGTGATAGTAAACCGCTCTCACTTTTTCGGTTCCATTACTTTTTCCACTTTATTGACCTTTGTACATCTCTCCTGCATAAACTCTGACCATGGCA
>JAFUBX010000034.1 GCA_017459985.1 Parasporobacterium sp. | reverse complement strand
CGTCTTTGGCGTCTTCAGCCGCGTCCTTCGCTTCTTCCACGACGTCCTCAACTGCTTCTTTGCCTTCTTCAACTGCATCTTCTACAACACCCTCAACGGCGTCTTTGGCGTCTTCAGCCGCGTCCTTCGCTTCTTCCACGACGTCCTCAACTGCTTCTTTGCCTTCTTCGACTGCATCCTCAACGGCGTCTTTGGCATCTTCTACAACACCCTCAACGGCGTCTTTGGCGTCTTCTACAGCTCCTTCGGCTTCTTCAGCAACATCTTCTGCTGCATCTTCCACAGCCTCAGAAACCTCTTCCACTGTGTCTTCAACATCTTCTTTGGCTTCTTCCACCACCTCTGATGCATCTTCAGCTGCCTCAGAGACATCTTCCTTCACTTCTTCTACTGCCTCGGAAACTTCTTCTGACGCTTCTTCTGCTACAGTCGTTTCTTCTGCCTTGGTTTCTTCAACAGCAGCAGTTGTTTCCTTCTCTGTCTTACTTTCCCCGCATGCGCTCAACAGCATTGCAGCTGCAACACATACTGCCAGGACTAAAACTAAACTTTTCTTCATGTCATTCCCTCTTTTCTGTGAATAGAATTTTAACAACATACGTTGTTATTATATCATAAGCATTTTCAATTACACCATATAAAAATCGTTTTTTGATATAAAAATACATCCATATATTTCATTCCTGCCTGTGAATAAAAGTAGTTGGAAGGTATAATGAAATAATTCGGTGCTTTCGCACAAATGGCAGGAGACTCTGACTTCCGAAATCACCATCAGAGATTTCATTTATTCCATATGCATCATCTGAAGAAGTTGTTCGTGAGTGCCGCTGTCTGGTGATGCCGGGAATATCATTCGGAAGGTAAATTCAGAAAAAACCTGGAATCTCAACATGCTGCCTTCCGTTTTCCGTGCAAATCATCGGAAATCCGGAAGGTATTTTCAGAAAAAGCTTGTAAACTCCATACCCGCCCTTCCGCCGTCCGCTTCAAGTGTACCCTGAGTGAATATGCCTGGGCCGGACGAGTGATTACGCCTGAGCCAGCCGTTGGCGGGTGTATCTGTTATTTTCCGGAAACAGCAAATTTCGAAGACAGCTGCCCTTAAATGTATCCGCTTATCGAAAAACTGCCTGATTACGGATACAGAATGGGAGCGATGTACTCTGCTGTCGCTGCTTTTACTTCTGCAGCCGCTGCTGCTTCTGCGACCGCCGTTTTTGCAGCTGACGATTCCAGTCACCGCCGCTAACAAGGTCCGATCAGGTGGAGTTTACCGCAATGCTGCATTTTTTCGTCAAGTGCTGCCGAAAATTTCACGCATTGCTGCAATTTTTCGTCAATGAGGCTTTCAGAGGGCCACTTCTGCCAAAAATCTCACGCAATGCTGCATTTTTTCGGCAAAATCCGGGCCCTGGAGGGCTGTCTGCCGAAAAACTCACGCAATGCTGCAATTTTTCGTCAGCCCCTGTCAAAAACGTCGAGCATTGCGGTACTTGCCAACGACCGTCCTTCAGAGCAGGACCTTGCCGCACATAACGGCCAACGACCGTCCTGGACCATATATGAAATTATTGGTAACTCCTATCCCTGTTCTCGCAAAAATGACAGGGGATAGTAAATGACGATTATTTCCCGGATGGTCCAAATGACAGGATGCGAGCAAGAATGGACGAAGCCGACGAAAGCCTGGGCTTTGCTGTATCGTCTGCAGCCTGGGCTTTGCTGCATCTTCTGCAGCGGGAAGGCACCCGCCCAGGGTGCAGAAGGCTCAAAAATTCCTGATTTTCCGGCAATTTCAGGTTTTCAGCGGAAGGCGGAAGGCCGGATATGGCGGCCTCTCTTACCTGATATCAAAGGTGCTGCGCAGACGGATGCCTTCCGGTATCCCGCGGAGAATCCGGATGCGGCGCTCTCCCGGCTCCAGGTCGAAATAGTTGTCGGAAAGAACCAGATCTTCCGAAGCGTTTTGAATCTCTATGTCTTTGGCAAATGCTGCCGCAGTTACTACGATTTCGTCACCTTCCAGCCGCCAGTGAAGCTTTGGATCCTGAAAATGATAATATTTAGGCGGGCAGAACAAGACGCTGCCTTCAGAAGAACAATCCTCTGCCTCAAGGCGATAGCAGACGTGATCTTCATAAGGATCCGCCTCAGGCAGGTCCCATTTTCTAAACCACTTGGCGGACAGCGGTGAAACCCGGGTCGCTTCCTGCTGCTCCCGTTTGATCTGTCCCTGGCTGTCGGCCAGAAACCAGTGTACCCGAACTTCCTTTTCCTCCAGAGTCTCATTGCTGACATTAAACCGGACAGACTTTTTCACATCATAATGCTCTGCATTGGGATTGGAATCCCGGGTTAATATACCTTCTTCTTCGCAGGAAAGAAGCACCGGAGCGAAGAATCTGCGGGCATAATAATGAAGTGCTTTCCATCGGCCGTAATAGTCAATGGATGACCAGCTGACCACCGGCCAGCAATCATTTAACTGCCAGATCACGGTTCCCATACAGCGTCCCCGCCATCTCCGAAAATGTTCTGCTCCATAACGGATTGCCTGTGCCTGCAGCAGCTGCGAGGCATAAACAAACATCTCAAAGGAATTGGGATACAGATACGTCTGCGCCATATAACCGGCGATTTTCCCGTTGGCTGATGCGTTTCGCTGGTGTTTTTCCATGACATAGGAATAAACATTCCGATCTTCCGGGAGCGTAAATGCTTCGATCGTTTTCATCGCAGGAAAGGCCTGGAAGCCGAATTCTGACAAATAGCGGAAATGGAATTTACGGTATTCAGTAAATGGCTTTCCGCCATGCCACACATCCCAGTAATGCACGTCGCCCCGGTTCTCGTCATTAGGCAGATCGAAATTGCCGCCGCTGGAGGGGCTGGCAGGCCAGTAAAACGTCTGCGGATCATACTGCCGTACGATTTTGGGGAAGAGATATTCATACATTTTCACATAGTCTGACTTCTCTTTTGGAGAATTCACCCATTCTCCCTGATCCACAAACTGCTCCATTTCATTATTGCCGCACCAAAGGCCCAGAGACGCATGGTGGCGCAGACGTCTGATATTATCAATAAGCTCCCGGCTGATATTGTTTTCAAAATCCTCTGTCAGGTCATAGACCGCGCAGGCAAACATAAAATCCTGCCAGACAAGGAGTCCCAATTCATCACAGATATCATAGAACCAGTCTTCCGGATAATATCCGCCGCCCCAGACACGAATGCAGTTAAAATGCGCCATCCTGGCGTCCTCCAGCAACCGGCGGGTTCTTCCGGGGCTGGTCCGGGCGATCAGATGATCCTCCGGAATATAGTCTGCACCCATGGCAAAGATTTCGATTCCATTTACACAGTGAGCAAAGGATTCCCCATAGGTGTCTTTTTTCCGGGCGATTTCCATGGTACGAAGACCAATGCGCCGTTTCCAGGTATCCAGAAAGCGTCCGCCAACTTTCAACGTGACTTCCACAGTATAAAGGGGCTGCCCGCCATAGCCTGCGGGATACCATAACTGCGGCTTTTCGATCATACATTCCGGGAGCGTCCACAGAACATGTCCCTGCTGATCCGTCGACTGGAGTCCGGCCCTGCTCTGCGAAAGGATCTGTCCCCGGGGATCGGTTACAGTAATTTCTGCTGTGATTTCTTCCCCCTCTTCAGGCAAACCATTTTTCAGGACCTGCAGTTCCGCCTGGGGCGTAAGAAATACCTTTCCTGCTTCATGCCGCTGTATCAGGTACACACTTTCGATCCGTGCCCGGTCAAAGACCACAATACAAACCTCCCGGAAGAGTCCGCCGCCGGGAAGCCTGGCGCCCCAGTCCCATCCAAACATACAGTGGGCTTTTCGAAGATAGGGAAATCCCCGCATCGCGTCACTGGTACCATCCAGCACTTTCTCCTGATAACGTTTCCGGATGTATCTGACAGGAGAGTGGAACAGCACCTGAAGGAGATTGCCCTGTTCTTTCAGCAGCTCCTTTACCGGAAACTCCCAGGTACGGTGCATATTATGAACGGCGGCCACATGGGTGCCATTCAGACAGATATCCGCCAGGGTATCGATCCCTTCAAAACGCAGCAGCAGACAATCCTTCGTCAGAATCCCGGCTGGCAGATCAAACCGCTTTTCGTAGAGATATTCTTTTTCTGAGAGCGGCAACGCCTGAAGCTCCTGATCCCGGAAATAAGGATCCTGCATTTTCCCCGCTCGCAGAAGATCAGAGTAGATATCTCCCGGGACCTGTGCGGGAACCATTTCCTGCCATTCCGTCATTTTCATGTTCCATTCGCCATTCAGACTGAATCTTTGCAATGACATTTCCATATGCTGATTTTCCTTATCCTGCTTCTGTTCAGTGTTTCTACAGCTGTCTGATGCTATGAATCGCCGCTGCGATGGATACTCCCACCTGTGGATTCAATGGTATTAAAGTTGCCTGGAATGCGTGATAGAGATCCGATTTTCCGGGCCATACAGAGTCCGTCAGATGATTCTCCCGATCCAATTGATGGAACCAGGATCCCTTTTCATGATCAATCACACAGCGATCCAGATATTCCATAAATTGATAATAATCTTCGGCATACCGGCGTTTTCCGGTGACCCGATACAAGACGGCTGATGTGTTAATCGCTTCTGCCAGCGTCCAGTGCATGCGGTCATGAACCACCGGAATGCCATTCCAATCTGTGGTATAAACCAGCCCCGGCGCTCCATCCGCCATCCAGGCGTCAGACACAGCACGTTGATACAATTGTTCTGAAGTTTCGGTATCGCTGTCACAGATCGATTGCTGATATTGCAGAATCAGTCTGGCCCATTCGATTCCATGCCCCGGTGTAGCTCCATAAGGTTTGAAGGGATCCTCCGGACGCTCCCGATTGCATTCCAGATCCGGCTCCCAGTTTTCCGTATAATGCTCCGGGATCCGCCAGTGATTTTCCCGGGCAAAGGCGATCACCCGCCGGATGATCCTTCCGGCGCGTTCCCGATAAAGTGCATTCCCTGCAGCATCTGCAGCCGCCAGGAAAGCCTCCACGCTATGCATGTTGGCGTTCAGCCCGCGATAAGTATCCAGCTCCGTGAATTCCATATTCCAGGTATCCCGTGCCATCCCTTCTGCTTCGTCCCAGAAATAGCGGTCATACACCGACAAAGCCTCCTGCAGAAGCGTTTCCGCCCCGGGTCTTCCCGCCAGCAGTGCAGAACTGGCGGCAAGAATGACAAATGCATGGGCGTAACATTGTTTTCCGCTTTTGAGCGGCGTCCCATCTGCCTGGACACCGGGAAACCAGCCTCCATGCTCCGCATCCTTTAATTCATACGTCAGGCCTCGCAAAGCCGCATCGACCAGCGCCGGATCGGTGCTTTGATCCAACATGATACACAGACTATACACATGAGCCATCCGGCTGGTAATCCAGGTTTCCCGGGGCCGCTCCTTCCATGGAGTTCCATCATCCCCCAGATAGTAGGATGATCCACCCGGAGAGGGAAATCTCCTGCCAAAGTCGCGCAATCGATTTCGCTGTTCCTGCAAAAAACGCACATTTTCTTCCGTTCCGAATTCGTATGCTCTGTTTTTCATTTCCCGCTTACCCGCTCTTCTTTCGTGCTTAACCAGCACTCATAATATATCACGATGCTGAAATCATCATATTGGGTTTTCTCCCGCTTGTCCAGTCCTTCGGTTACCGCAATGCTCGACGTTTCTGACAACGGCTGCCGAAAAAATGCAGCATTGCGTGAGATTTTCGGCAGACTTGCCGAAAAGTTGCAGTATTGCGGTAAAATCTGCCGAAAAAATGCAGCATTGCGGTAAAAGCCGGGCCATCTGACGAAAAATTGCAGCAATGCGTGAGATTTTTGACAGAGCCTGACGAAAAATTGCAGCATTGCGGTAGATCCGGGGGTCAGCTTCTTCTTCCGCATTGCTCCGGAGATAAAAATGTCATGCGGATTTTCAAAAATGGATTTTCCGCATGACTTTGACATTACAACAATAATCTGACTTACGAGGCGAAGTCACATGCCGGCTTCAAGAGCTTTCAGTTCTTCCTCAATTTCCAGGATCTGCATCAGGATCTCTTCCTGCGCTGCTTCGGCCTGGTCGAGCCGGCCCTGCAGTTCCATCAGCTTCTCATAATCTGTGGAAAGCGCCGGGTCGGAAATCTTCTGATTCAGGACTTCTGCGGATTGTTCCGCCTCGGCCAGCTGCTGATGCAGCTTTTCGATCTTATGCTCCAGTCTGGAGCGGATCTTGCCGGGATTGGACGCAGTTTTTTTATCGGAGTCAGTCCCTGGCGTCTTCCCGGAACCAGCGGCCGGAGGCTTCCCCGAGCCAGTTGCGGAAAGCCGCCCTGAGCCGGCAGCCGGAATTTTCCCGGAGCCGGTGGCTGAGAGCCGCCCTGCACTGGCGGCGGGATCCTTTCCGTTCTCCGGATAGGCCCTGCCGCCGGATTCCTCCCCGATCGTCAGGACATCCGTCGCAATCTGATTGATGAAATATCTGTCATGAGACACAAAAAGAACGGTGCCGTCATAGGACCGCAGCATCTTTTCAAGGGATTCTTTCCCCAGAATATCCATATGATTGGTAGGCTCATCCAGGATCAGCAGATTGGGACGGGTGTAAAACATTTTGCACAAAGCCAGCCGCACCTTCTCCCCTCCGGACAGCTGTCCCAGTTTTTTCTCCACTTCCTCCTGAGAAAAGGCAAAGGCTCCGAGAGTACTCCGCACCTCTTCATTAGTCAGTTTCGGATAGGTATCCCAGAAATTATCCAGAATTGTCTGCTCCGGATCCTCATCATTGATCACAGCCTTTTGCTGATCATAGTATCCGATCTCGACATTGGTTCCAATCTTATAGGTCCCTCCGAGAGGCGCAATCTCCCCGATCAACGTTTTCAGGAGCGTGGATTTGCCCTTTCCGTTCTCCCCGACTACCGCGAGGCGCTCTCCCCGCATCAGACGGAAGCTGAGCCGGCTCAGTTCATGATCATATCCGATGGAGAGATTCCGGACATCCAGAACCTCCGAATAACTGGAGATCCGCGGGGAGAAGTGAGCCCGGAATGTGGTTGTATCAAATCTTCTGGGCTTTTCGATCAGTACCATATGCTCGATTGCCCGCTCCTTGGAATGGGCCGCCGAAACCTTGGTCGGCGTGTTTTTCCATTTTTCGATCCATTCCCGCAGTCTCCGGATCTCTTTCTGCTGGGCTTCATAATCCTTTTCCTGCTTCAGAAGGGCTTCCTCCTTCTGACGGACAAATGCGGAATAATTGCCCGCATAGCGTTTGATCTGATGATACTCAATCTCATAGGTCACGGATACCACATTGTCCAGGAAGACCCGGTCATGGGAAACCACCACCACCGCATTGCGGTAACTGCGCAGATATCCTTCCAGCCATTCAATGGCAGGAAGGTCCAGATGATTCGTGGGCTCGTCCAGAAGAAGAATGTCCGGTTTGCTGAGAAGCAACTTAATAAATGCCACCTTTGTCTGCTGCCCTCCGGAAAAGGTTCCGATGGGCCTGTTCAGGTCCTCCTCCGCAAATCCGAACTGGCGGAACATGACCTGCATCTCCCGTTCAATCTCATGACCGCCCATGGCATCGTATTTCTTCTGCAGCGATGCGTACTCCTCCAGTAGTCTGCGGGCCTCTTCCGAATCTCCGGGAAGCACCGTCAGACTGGTCTCGATCTCCAGCATCCGCTGTTCACAGGCATAGACAGGCCGGAAGACCTTGCGGATCTCATCCCCGACACAGATCTCCCGGTCCGTAAAATTAATCTGTCTCAGAAAGCCAACCTGCTGTCCGCCGGCCATGATCATGGAGAAGCTTTCGTCGCCGGGAGGATTGGCGGGCTCGATATCTCCGGCGATCAGCTTCAGCAGCGTGGTCTTCCCGCATCCGTTTCTGCCGACCACTGCGATCTTTTCTCTATCGTGAATCTCAAAATTCACGTGTTCCAGTATAGTTTCCGCCCCCAGTTCCACGGTGGCGTTCCGAATCTGTAATCTCATTTATTCTATTTCCTCGGAGGGATCAGGTTCCCAGCGATATCGTTTCATCCGTCCCGCGAACAGATATCCGCAGATCCCCGTCAGCACCTTGATCCCCATGTACAGAAGGCACCCGGTGAGCTTTACGGTATCCGGTTTCGTCAGAAGACAGATCAGGGCCGCAATCAGGGAAATGACGCAGATCCCCGCAAGGATCAGTCCGCAGGGCCGCAACCAGGGAACTGTTTTATTGTAAATATAGGCTTTTACAGGATTCTTCTCCACAATCAGTGTCAGACCCTTCCAGATCAGAAGAAAGATCAGCACCGCCTCCAGGGCGTAGGGAAGGATCACATACCAGGTATTCCAGACAGCTCCCGCATCCATGATCCCGCCGATAATAAACAGCGCGACCAGTAAAAGAGCCGTGATCCCGATCGTCCACTTGTAACCTTGCAGTTCTTCCCTGCTGCCGGAAAACAGATAGTGCCGGCCGTAATAGACATAGGTCCCATCCATTCCCTTTTTATAATCATCCAGGTAGGAGTAGCGTTTTTTCCATCCGTTGAATTTTGCCATGGTTTACTCCGGGATCTCTTCCCAATCCAGCTGCTTTTCTCCCATCGGGACCGCAGCGTCATTGTGCTCAATTACATTAAATGTAATAGTATAATCATATCCCTGTTTCATCTTTACCAGATCCGATCCCGCTTCGAAAACCAGGGATTCATATTCGCCGTCATCTCCGAACATTTCACCGGTTCCATACCAGCGGTAGCCGGTTCCGCTGATGATCCGGTAATTTCCCTCCGGCAGGACCACAGTGACACTCCCGGTTCCCCGGACGATCATACAGGCGGCCATCTGACCGTCCTCGTCATACACCTTGATGCAGGTGACCGCGGAATCATCCTGACCGTTCACATCCGCTGTCAGGGTGGCCTGACTGCCGGCAGCTCCTGTATTGCCCTCCAGAACTCCGGTGGGCGGCATCTCCTGTACACAGGCCAGCGCCCGGCTGTAGTAGTCCCCGAGGCGGCTTGATTCAAATGCCTGTCTCGCGCTGTAGAAGGATCCGTCCAGATAGCATGCGCAGGCCTTCAGATACTCAAACCAGCTTCTGTCGCTGTCCGGAAGATCCTTCATCAGATCCTCCGCCGCATACTCCTGAGTATATACCAGAAGCCCCGGCATCAGCATGGCGTAGGCTGCCGCACTGATCTGTGAGGTCTCCGGCAGAGAGAACGCCCTCTGCACAGTGTTCAGCGCTACGAAGGTGCCGTTTCCCAATGAGCTGTCTTCCGCCAGCTCCTGACCGAAGGCATTTAGTGTTTTCTGTATCCGGAGCACCAGATCTCCCTTGGCGCCTTTCTGCAGATCCTTGCCGTTTCGGAGTTCCTCATAGGTCTCCCGGTACAAATCCTCATCAAGAAGGTCGAAGATCTCCTCCATCATGCCGTAGGTATACCAGCTGCAGATCGTTTCATCGACAGGAAGGTCTTTTTCGGAAGCTGTTTCCGTTTCCGGCTGTGTTTGTGCAGCTTCCGCATCGGGCTCCGTCACTGCCCCATTGATCTCCGGTTCTGCGGGGTTCTCCGGTTCTGCGGGGTTCTCCGGCTCCGCGGCATTCCCCGGCTCCGCAGCGCTCTCCGGCTCCTGCGTCCCAGCTGCGGCTTTCGCCTCGTTTTTCTCCCGGGAAGACATCATCTGATCCACCGCGGCCTGGGGATTGAATTCCCCTCTTGCGCCTTCCGAGGAATACTCCCCGTCCTTATAGGAGATCGTCAGATTCTCCGGAGGATCCTCCCGGACAGCCGTATATTCTTCATAACGTTCCATGGTATTCAGATCCACAGCCAGAACCTGGGTAAAGGTGGTGACCGCTTCTCCGCCATTGGAATATTTCCCGATCACACTGGTCACCGGGAAAATGTAGACCGCCAGATCCGCCTGATCAAACCGGTCCGCCAGACAGGAATCCGGCACCTGATAAAAGGACTCTCCGGCCTGAAGACATTCCAGGGAATTCAGTTCCACATCCGAAACAACCTGAAACATCAGCTTGCCGGTATAATCGGGCCTGCCCTCTTTCACCGGGAGCTCTTCCTGTTTCGCCAGATCATAGATGTAATGCAGTTTGGCGTCCGTTTCATATACCCGGGCCAGATTGTACTCGTCCTTCTTCACGACCTCATCGACCCACTGCATGACCGGTACCCCGTTCAGAACCGCCTGGGGATTGCAGACCGCCAGACTGATGATCAGACGCCCGATCGCAATGGTCTGGGGCATGTATTCTTCACCGCCGCAGGTGATCGTCACACGTTCCACCCCGTCCGGGAATAACAGTCCGCGGCCCCAGACAGCATGATCACAGCTGCTCTGATCCGGAAACCGGAGGGTAAGATCCAGACTGCGGAACCGGTACTGACGAAGGCTCTCCAGTTCTTCCGTCTCCGCCCCGTTCATGATCAGGGTTATGTCCCCGTCATTAAATGTCCCGGCATACTTCTCATAGGTACTTTCTGATCCCGATCTGGATGCCTTGTAATAAATCGTTTTTGCTTCCGCTCTCACAGGCAGAACCGCGGCGATCAACAATATCGTACCCAGCAGCAACATTCCGGCTTTTTTCATAAATCCTTAAAACCCCTTCAAAATATCATTTATGCAGGAAAAACGGCCATCCGCGGTGGCCGTTCAGATCCTGATTTTCTGTGCAATCCCACGTCTGCTGAACAGATTATTCAGGTGAGACTGCCATCGTCCCGTATGATTCCGGTATTCCAGACACTGATCTTTATGTGCTTTAAAGAAGATCCTCAGATCTTCATTATCCATTGCATCCAGTTTGTCGTAAAAACTCCGGTTGAACTCATTCTTTTCGCAGAGATAGATCGTCCCCGGCTGATCTCCCAGAAACTCCACCGCCACATGGTTTTCAAATTCCAGGATCACCACATTGCTGATCGGATACCGCACCACATTGACGTAACGATACTGCTTCCAGAAACGGCTTCTGTCATCCTCTTCAAAATAGAGATTGATCTTGAACAGATGGATCCAGTCCAGATATTTCTGCAGCATCTCCGGAGGCACGTCCTCAAAGAACTGCCGGAAGGTCCTGGATCCCCGGTGCCCGATCACCTGCCGCAGGTAAGAGGTCAGGGCCGGATAAGCCTGCAATTCTCCCAGGCTCAGCTTCTCCATGAAATTCAGGAGGAATCTCTTCAGCAGATATCCGTCATAGGTCCGGACGATATCCAGCAGGTTGTCCTCGCTGCAGCTGAAATAATCCGCCCGGCCGCAGAAGGTCAGCAGGGCCTGCTTGCACTCGATATCCAGCATGCTCTGCTCCGCGACTCCGAAATACCGGAGTTTACGCTCGAAATCTGCCCCATCCGCGAAGGTGCCGCCGAGGAGCTTTTCGTCATAGCTAAGGGGGATGCTGGGTCCTTCCAGGATCTGCGCAAACAGTTCCGGGTCCGTATGATGCTTTTTCAGAAACTTCTGAAAAGTCTGATCCGTACGGGCCAGATCCTTCAGAAAAGAATTGCAGTAAGCATTGGAATACTCTTCCTGCCACTGGCGGAACAAAGTCCCGCAGGTATGCTCGTCCAGACGGTACCGGAGCGCCTGAAACAGCCGCTCCCCCCGGATCCCGTAGTCATTGCGGGGCAGATAGCCCGCCAGCATCCGCACCTCCCGGTCTGACATTGCCAGCGAGGAGGCCTTTACCATTTCTTCCGAGGATCCGCAGAGCCGGCTGATCAGCTTCCCCAGCTCTTCCCCGGATCCGGCAGTCCCGGCTGCCGCGCTGTCTTTGTGGGATGCTTCGATGAGCCTGCGGGTTTCTATTAATTTTTCAGGTACAAAGAATAATTCCTGACTCATGCTTAGTTGTTCTGGTTGTCCTCATTCAGGATATCGATCATCTCCTGAACCATATCTTCATCATTCAGCCTGAACTTGAACTCAACACGTCTGGAGGCGTCCATATCGATCTGCCCGTTGGCGCCATAGACCGGATCGCTGAAGGACCGTCCGTTGGCGGTCACGAGATTGCGCAGGGTCTCCAGTTCCGTCTCCGTAAGGAACTGATTGTCCTCCGACAGGCAGAAGGTCGCCACCGCCAGGGCTCTCTGCTGGGAGAGCTCCAGGTTGTACATGTAATCGCCCTCCGTATCCGTATGGCCCTCGATAATGATCTCGGAAATATAACCGCTGAAATCCGGGCTCATCAGCACCTCAAGGTAGACCGGGATAAACTGGGTCAGGAACCTCTGACCGGCCTCTGACAGATCATACTCGTCCAGTTCAAATAAAATGCTGGAATCCATCGTGATCGCACCGGTCTTGGAATCCACGGAAACGCTGAGATTGGTACTGTCGAACCGGGTCTTCAGAGCCTCGATCAGATCCGTCTTAACACCGATGATCCGGTCCAGCTGCTCCTGCTGGCTCTCCAGTGCCTGCTGCTGTTCTCCGACCAGGGCTTCCTTTTCCGCCAGCAGCGCTTCCTGGTTTGCCAGAAGTTCCCGGAGCACCTCCACTGCGGATTTCTGTTCATCCAGCTCGGTCTGCTGCTGGGTCAGAAGATCCTGCTGCAATGCCAGCTGACTTTGCTGTTCCTCTAACTGGCTTTGCTGCTCCTCCAGCTGACTTTGCTGGGATCCCAGCTGGGTCTCCTTGTCCGTCAGCTCTTCCTGCTGCGCAAAAATGATCAGGGCCTGCTCGGCAAGCTCTTCTTCCTTCGCCTCATATTGGGCCTTTGCCTGTAGAATCGTAAAAGAGATAATCAATACAAATACCAGCAGAAGCCCCGCCATCATATCGGAATACGACAGCCAGTACGATGTTTCTTCGTCTTCGGATTTTCTTCTATTTCTGCGTATTTTCACGTTTTACCCTCTTGACAGCGTTATCTGCCTGCATTGTTCAGGTTCTGAAGGATCACATTCATCTCGCCCTGCAGCTGATCAAAGGACTGCTTCATGCCGTCATAGGCAGCCAGCACCACTTCCGGAACCCGTTCGGTCGTCCGGTCGATCTGCAGAATGGTGTCGCTGAGAGACTGGGTGACCTTGGCCATATTGGTGTCGAACAGATTGAATGTTTCACTGAGAGATCTGGTAAGTCTCTCGTCGAGGCCGGAGGATGCCGAAGCCAGTTCCCGGGCCGCCGTATCGATGTCCGATTTGGCTGTGGTAAGCATATTGGACAGCTTCTGGGAGGTACTCTGAATCTCGCCGGAGAAAGCGCCGGACATCTTGATGATCTCGCTGAGCTCCTGCTTGATGCTGTCGTTGACTTCTTTCTCGTGGGCGGAGATCGCATAGACGTAACCCTGCATCCGCTCTTCGTGCTCCTTGAGCGTCTCCATCTGCCTGTAAGTACTGCTGTAGTTTTCGTTGATGATATTCTGGAGCTTCTCGATCTGGGAAATGTATCCCGACATACTGTCGATGATCTGCATGGACAGGGCGTTGATATCGTTTACATGCCCGGTCACCTCTCCCAGACGGTTCATGATGTTCTGGGCATAGGCATTGTTCTCCCGCTGGATGTTGACAGTTTCCTGGATCATCTGGCCGAACATCGTGTAGGTGCCGCCCATGGAACGATTGAGCTTGTCAATAAACTCGTTGACCAGACCATTCATGCCCTCGGACTGATTCTGGGCGATATCCTGGGCAAAATCCATCATGGTCTTGTTCATATTATAAACGACCGGGGTCAGGCTCTCGCTGATATGCTCGCTGATATTCTGTCCCAGAGTCTTGGGAAGGGCCTGAATAAGCTCCCGCATGGTGCTCTCGTTATCATTCAGGGAATCCCCGAGCACATAGGTATTGAAGGTGCTGAGGAACTCTTCCAGCTGCACATAGACCGCTTCCATGGAAGCCTTGTAAACAAAGCTGAATACCAGGGAAAATACCATACCGTAAACCGAAGTATGAAATGCCACCTTGATGCCGTCCATCAACGGCGCGATGCTGTCGGTGATCTCGGCGGAGGTACCGGTATTGAAATACTGAAGGCCGAAGGAAAGACCTACGAAGGTTCCCAGAATACCAAGACCGGTCATGGTCCCGGACACCAGGTTCAGGATGTTCTTCTTCATGGAAGCATCCACATATTCCTTGTTGATATAGTCCTCAATGTCGCATTTGTAATCCGCGTTTTTGAACTGTTCCAGACGCTTCATCTCCGCAAGGAACTTCTGATATCTCGGTGTCAGGATATCATCCCGGAACAGTCCGCCGCCGGACTCTTTCTTGTACTGATCCCACAGATATCTGCGGTCGGATCTGGCGTCCTCCCGGATCTTGGCGGTCGCTGCGGAAAGCGCCTTCTGCAGCCGCCAGCCAATGGAGAATTTGTTGATGGCAAATCCGAAAATGATGGCAACGATCAGGAACATCGCCACATTGATGATGATGCTCGTCAGGCTCTGTTTGGATAAAACGATCAGGGCTGCGCAGACAGCTGCCATGATGAGGTAGATGATGACCAGCCAAAACGTATAATTCTTTTTTCTCATATGATGATCTCCGGTATATGATGAAGCATTTCTTCCTGTGTATGCCTGTATGCCGGAGCAAGCACCTTGCCCCGGCCAATAATCTTTCAAATTAATATTATGTCATATTATGTAAAATCTTGCAATCTTCTTTTCTACCGCTTCATTTCAAGGATTTCCGCATCATGATAGATCCGGGAACTGATCATCAGTTCCTTCCCGGTCTGTACTGCCGTATAATCATCCCGGAGGGCTTTTGCTCCCGGATACTTGATGTATTTGAAATATCCGAAATCGATCTTATAACGGAACTGCTCCGCGAACTGCTGCCAGGTAAAGGTTCCCACAGTGGCGTAACCGGACCAGTCGTGATACAGCGTACATCCTTCCTCCGATTTCGCCAGAAGGATCAGGGAATGGCGGTTGCATTTGACCGTATCCGGCCCCTCCTGGACAGCCTGCAGCCGGATCACGCTTCCCACCGGGGCAGCCGTAATGAATCTTCTGGCATTTTCCGCGGTGATCCTGCGGGCCTCTCCGGAAGGATACTCCCGCAGCATATCGTCTTCTGTGCCGCCTCCCTGGTAAAAGAAGCAGTTCCAGATCTGATAATAGATATGTCTGGCGAATTCCCAGCACATCCCGGCTCCCCGGTAATCGCCGATCCGGTATCCTTTCTCGGCCAGGGGCAGTCCCACGCCGTTTACGGTAAAAGGAGAAG
This sequence comes from Parasporobacterium sp., assembly GCA_017459985.1. Taxonomy (GTDB): domain Bacteria; phylum Bacillota; class Clostridia; order Lachnospirales; family Lachnospiraceae; genus RGIG5612. The sequence goes on along the minus strand of JAFUBX010000034.1, from coordinate 26,209 downwards.
CTGCGAAAGCCGGACGGGATCCGGCGGCAGCGGTTAATAATACTGCACTAAGGAGCAGTACGGCTCCGATCCTCTTCAGATAATCCTGGTTCTTCATGTCGGTTGTGTGTCTGTTTAATGTATTTCGTGTTTGTCTGTATGATGTATTACTGTTTTGTGTCTTACTGTTCCAGCAGGTTCTTCACCGCCTGCACATAGATCTCGGTCTGCAGCTTCAGCTCCTCGATCTTCAGCTTTTCATTGGCGTCATGGATATGATTGTCATTCTCCGGCCATTCACACCCGAAGGCGATGATCCCGGGAATCGACTTAGCGTAGGTTCCGCCTCCGATGACCATGGGTTTATGGGATTCGTCTCCCGTTACCTCCACATAGGCATTATAAAGGGACTGAACCAGCGGAGAATCCTCCGGATAGAACAGGGGTTTGCCGATCTCATTGATCTGTGTCCTTCCCTGTGCATCCTCCAGATACGGTTCCGCCAGAGCCCGGATCTGTTCCTCGTTATAGGTCACCGGCACCCGGCAGTCCAGGCTGCAGGAGATCTGACCGTCCTTAGTTTTCACGATCCCGTTGTTCAGGGTCAGCTCCCCGTAGTCATCCCCGATCTTCAGCCCGTATCCGGCTCCGTCGCAGGCGGTTCCGATATGGGAATTATAGTATTCGACAAAATCATCCTTCATACCGGCTTCCTGCAGGGCCTGCATCGTACAGCCCGCTGCATTGACTCCCAGCAGCGGCGTGCTGGCATGGGCGGCAGTTCCCTGGGCATAGATCGTGATGGCGCCATTCTCTTCTGTCACTTTATATTCCTCCAGGGCGGTTCCGGCCAGAGCCTCTTCCAGCCTGCGGACGTCAACAACGTCGGAGGGCACCACCGTCGTACAGCGGCTGCAGACCGCATTTCCCACGAACCCGCCGTTCATGGACAGGATCTGCGTCTTTTTGCTGAACGCCGTCATCCGCAGAAGCCCCTTCTCTCCATGGATCCCCGGAAACTCCCCGTCGGGAGTAAATCCGCAGGTGACCGGTTCTTCCACCTCATTATAATGGGCCATGCACCGGGACCCGGTTTCTTCATTGCAGCCAAGGATCAGACGGATCCGTTTGTTCAGGGGTATCCCGGATTCCTGCAGAAGCTTCAGCGCATACAGGGAGGCAACCGCCGCCCCTTTGTCATCCGACACGCCCCTGCCGAACACCTCATCTCCGATCCGGGTCAGGCAGAAGGGATCGGTATTCCATCCCTCTCCCGCCGGCACAATATCCAGATGGGCAACCACTCCGATGATCTCCTCGCCGGAGCCGATCTGGGCGTACCCGCAGTAATTATCCAGATTCCGGGTCTCAAATCCCATTTCCCCGGCGATCTGAAGGGCTTCCTTCAGCACATCGGCCGGCCCCTGTCCAAAGGGCATACCCGGCAGGGCCTCCCCTTCCACAGAATTATACTGCACCAGCCGGGACAATGTCTCCAGCATCTCCTCCGTTAATTCACTGATCCGTTCTTTACAGTTCATGCTAATCTATTCGATCCTTTCTCCGGTTTTTCCGGGATGCCCGGAATGTTTTTTGCGGAAATATCTCAGAAGCTGCCTCTTCCGTTGTTGACTGCATCATCCTCTGTCAGCGTCTGGACCACATCCCAGTGCTCTGCCAGCTTGCCGTCCTGGATCCGGTACATATCCACCACTTTGGCCCGGTGGCCGCCTTTGAACCGGCACTCAAAAAAGACCGCAACCGTATCATCCGCCTCAAAGACCTTCTTCACATCCATATAGGGCTCTGCTTTAAAGAACCCTTCCGCGAACTTCCGGAATCCTTCTCTTCCGTCTTCCGCTTCCACACTGTGCTGCATATAGTCTTCTCTCATGTAATCATCCAGCTTGGAAAGATCATGGGCATTAAATACTTCTTCGATAAACTTTAAAATAAATTCTTTGTTATTCATAACTCTTCTCCTGTTTTGTTTCATTCGCGCGTTTCCTGCAGATTATAATTTATCCGGCTTATTTATTCAATATTTCTGTTTTTCCCCGGAACATTTCTTTCAAAAACCCTAAAATTTTTAAGTTTTAAATATATTACCAATTTTCCTATATTCCTCCAATGAAACGGAACAATATTTAGTGTACACTTGGGTCAGCCTATTATTTATCATTTTCAGAGGAGGAGTATTATGAATTCAATGGAACGTGTTGTAACAGCACTGAACCACCAGGAGCCGGACCGTGTTCCGGTCTACCCGCTGCTTGCCGGTGTATCCCGCAACCTGATCGGGGCAAACTGCAAGGAATGGTCCACAGATGCTGATCTGTGTGTCAAGGGGCTGTTAAAAGCAAAAGAAGAATATGAACTGGACTGTATCGTAACTCTGATCGATCTTTCCCTGGAATGTACGGCCTGGGGCCAGGAAGTGGTGTATCCGGATCACGAAGCGGCCCATCCCAATTATTCCAACCAGGTGATCGCCACAGAGGATGACTACGATAAGATCAAATATGTGGATTTCCATACCTGCGATCGTATGATGATGCATATCGATGTCTGCAAAAAGCTTGTGGAAGAAGCAAAGGGAGAATACCCCATCGTTGCCTTTGTGTTCGGGCCTCTGGGCACGTTATCCATGCTAAGGAATCAGCAGGAAATGTATATGGACTGCATCACTGAGCCGGAAGAGGTCAAGGCTGCCGCCGCAGAGATCAACAAGACTCTGAAGGAATACTGCCACGCCATTATGCAGACCGGCGTTCAGGGCATCATGTTTGATACGCTGTTTGCTTCCGGTTCCATTATGCGCAAGGAAATGTGGGACGATCTGGAAGGCGACCTGGTTCAGGAACTGGCTGAGGCAGTCCGGGAAGACGGCGGCCTGGTCATGATCCACAACTGCGGCAATGATATCTATTTCGACGCACAGATCAACCGGATGCATCCGGATGCCATTTCCTTCCTGTATCCGCCTGCTGACTGCAAGGATTTTGTGGAATGCAAGGAAAAATACGGCGATGTGACCACTCTGATCGGATGTGTGGCTCCGACCACTGCAACCATCGGCCCGATGGCGAAGCTGGAGCAGGAATGCTATGACAATATTGACGCCATGGCAAAGGGCGGCGGATTCATGCTGGCCACCGGCTGTGAGCTGATCTCTCCGGAGGCATTCCCCTATGCAAAGCGCATGGTGGAAATCGCCAAGACCTACGGAGTTTACAATAAATAATGATTGGAATCGGAATTGATACCGGCGGCACCTGCACGGATGCCGTGATCTACGATACAAAAACCCATCAGATCCTGGCGGCAGGCAAAACGCTGACCACCAAGTCCAATCTGGAGATCGGGATCGCGCAGGTGCTGGATACATTACCGAACGACTTACTGAGACAGGCGAAGAGCCTGTCTTTGTCGACCACTCTGGCCACCAATGCCTGTGTGGAAAATAAGGGCTGCCGGGCGAAGCTCCTGATCATCGGGACTTCCCCGGACCTGATCGCCCGTCTGAAGGAGGTCCTGTCGGATTACGGGATCAGCGACATGTCCCAGCTGATCGTCTTGGACGCCAAAACGGAAAACATCTACTCCGAGCCCTATGACCCTGACTGGGCGGATCTTCAGCGCCGGATCCCGGAGCTTTTCTCGGACTGCGATTCGGTGGGGATCGTACAGACATTTCCCAACGCCAACGGCGGCCGGTTCGAGATGACGGCCCTCCGGATCCTGCAGAATGAGCTGACGATCCCGCTGACGATCGCGTATGAAATTTCCAAAGAAACGGATTTTCTGAAGGTCTGTGCCAGCACGCTGCTGAACGCCCGGCTGATTCCGCTGATCACGGAATTCATCCAGGCGGTTCACAACGTCATGGAGAATCATCATCTGGAGATTCCTCTGATGATCGTACGCAGCGACGGGACTCTGATGTCGGAGGACATGGCCAGGACCTGTCCGGTGGAAACGCTGCTGTGCGGCCCCGCCGCCAGCGTGCTGGGCGGCTGCGAGCTGTCCCGGGAAAAGGACGCCCTGGTCCTTGATATGGGCGGAACCACGACGGACATTGCCCTGGTCCGGAACGGAGATCCGGTCCGGGCGACGAAGGGGATCATGATCGGCCAGTACCGTACTTCCATCAAAGGTCTTGACGCCCAGGCGATTTCCCTGGGTGGAGATACCGCAGTCCGGTTTAACGAACACGGACTGTATCTGGATACGGTCCGGATCATTCCCGTCTCGATTCTGGCGGACACTTATGATACGGTGCTTCCTGATCTTCAGGAGCTTGCCCGCAGGACCCATCCCCATACCCGGCTGATCCATGAGTTTTATGTTCTGCAGAAGGATATTTCCGGAAAGCCCGGCTATACGGAATCGGAGCGGCAGATCTGCGAAGCGCTGAAGGATGGCCCCCTGATCACCCTGAAGCTGGTGGAACGGCTGGGCGCCGATCTGTATCATCTGGATACCCGGCGGCTGGAGCAGGAAGGAATCCTGATCAAAAGCGGAATCACGCCAACCGACATGATGGTGCTGAAGGGGGATCTGACGCTTTACGATCCGGCTGCTGCCCGGGCGGTGGTGAGCTACACTGCCATGAACCTGGATCTGGATGCAGCAAAGATCCCGGATCTGATCTATGAAATGGTCATCCGGAAAATGTATCAGAGTGTGGGGGCGTACATTCTGCAGAAGCAGTATCCCACCCGGGATCATTATTTCGCGCCGGAGAATACGGAGCCTTTACTGGACGCCTTCTATCAGCAGGCTGTCAGGGATCTTGCAGATGATCCGGAGGGGGACGCATCCACTGCTTTGGTCAGGGAGCGGCCAGTTTCTTCCCCTGAGCAGGCTGCACTTCCTGCAGCTGTCATGCGGCTTACCACGCCTCTGCCCCTGGTAGGGATCGGCGCGCCGATCCATGTGTTCCTTCCCGCTGTCGCAAAATTGCTGGGAACCCGGGCCATTCTCTCCGAATACTCCCATGTCGCCAACGCGTTAGGCGCTGCCGCCGGACGCAAAACCGCCTATGTGGATGTCCCGATTGCCGCCGATTATGACGGATTCAGCCTTGCGGGGTATTCCGTCATGCACAATTGCCGGAAACATCTGTTTGAAGAAGCGGACGACGCCATTGCATTTGCAAAGGAGATCGCGCTGGAGGCGATCCGCAGACGCGCTGTCTTCCAGGGATTCGGGGACGATCCGCAGATCGAACTGTCTGTTCAGGAAAAATACATCCGCAAAACAATTCTGGTGGAAATCATTATCCACGCAGAGGCAAAGGAACGTTCCGCTTATTAGTTACCAGAGCTTCCTATGCCGGAAAGTCATGCGTCTTTCGAAGTTTTCGTTTTTCGCATGACTTTTCTCTGGTCTACCATCAGAATGTCATGCGTTTTTTGAAGTTTCCATTTTCCGCATGACTCTTCATGCCGGAATGTCATGCGTTTTTTGAGGTTTTCATTTTTCGCATGACTTTTCCCGTCAGAATGTCATGCGATTTTTCAAGTTTTCATTTTCCGCATGACTTTTTTTGTCGGAATGTCATGTGTTTTTTCAAGTTTTCATTTTCCGCATGACTTTTCTCTCTGGAAAGTCATGCGTTTTTTGAAGTTTTCATTTTTCGCATGACTTTTTCTGGTGAAATGTCATGCGTTTTTCGAAGTTTTCGTTTTTCGCATGACTTTTTCTCTTTTTACAATTCAGCTGCCAATGGAGAATTCATAATCTCCCGTCCGATTTCCATCCCTGCTGATACAAAAATAATATGTACCCTGGGATAAATCGATCTGTTCCTGAACTGTTATTCTTTCAGAAACATCGTTCCAGGAAGGATTGCTGCTCCAGACCTGATTCGCTGATGCATCATATAGTGTGCAATATATCCACTCCATATTGGCTCTTAAATTAATTGTTACAGAGTCGGAGGAAGGCATTTCAAATATATAAAAATCTTTTTCATCATTAATTGCAATTTGGCCTTTGTAGCTATATCCATATTCAACAGTATCTGCGGAATAAATATCGTTATTTGATCCGGCAGCGTTCTCTGAAAAAGACTCATCAGAGGAAACGAACTGCATAGAGAAAGAATAATCCCCTGTACAGTTTCCATCGGCGGTAATAGCCAGATAATATATGCCTTGGATTAAATCAATGGATTCTGAAGTTGCTATTATTTCCGAAGTTTCATTCCAGGAAGGGTTGATTTGCCATAACTGATTTCCATTCATATCATAAATTGTATAATAGATCCATTTCATTTCAGCAGCAGCAGTAAACAGTACTCTGCCGGAAGAAGACATGGTGAATTCATAGAAATCTTTTGAATCGTTTATCGCTAACTGTCCATTATATTCATAACTCCGCACGGATATTTCTTTGTTCGTACTTCCGGAACTCTCTTCAGGATCCGCATTTTCCGGGAAGGATTTCAAAACGCTTGCCAAAAGCAGAGAATTGTTTGTATCCAACATGGTTTCTTCAAAGCTTTCTTCCGAATCAGTAAAATTCAGAGAAAACTTATAGTCACCTGTATTGGAACCATCCTTTTGTACCACGAAATAATAAGTTCCTTTTACAAGATCAACATATTCATTTGTGGAAATCATTCCTGTAGTTTCATTCCAAGAAGGGTTGATTTGCCATAACTGATTTCCGTCCACATCATATATACTGTAATTAATCCATTTCATTCCGGCCATCGCATTTAATTCAATTCTTCCGGAAGATGGAGTTGTAATTTCGTAAAAATCAGACTCATTGGTGTCTGAAAGGTTTCCATTATAGGATTCGGCAAAACGAATCTGTTCTGCGTCGAAGATTGAATTTCCCGCGGCCATTCCTGCACATGGCATAATCAACACCATCATTAAAGATAGTATTACAATTGCAGCAGACGCTTTCTTATTATTCATAATCCTTTTCATTATTCAGTCTCCTTCTGAATCTGGTACTCAGTCACCAATGCTAACATTAGATTTCGCTTAATTTTCAGTCATTTCTTTGTAGTGCTTGTCACAAACAAAAACCAAGGTTTCTAGCAAGTTTGTATAGTGTTTTGTTGCTTTATTACTACAAAAGGCGCAAGTACTATAATGACGTTCACAATAATATAAAGTTTTTCCAGTAGATGTGGTAAACGCCTTTGTAGGGGTGCTTCCGCATTCAACACACGGTTCCTTAGAAGTCGCACATCCTGTAAGAACAGCGGGAAAAATTCCAATACAAAGAATCAAAATTAGTATCCGTGATTGCCTCCAGATCAATCCGCTCTGCATACTGTTGTGCAAATTTTCCGGCGACAGAGATTACAAAAGAAATGTCCGTATCCGCGATGACAATATGAATTCTTTTCATGACTTCTGTGTCTTATACAAACTCAGCCCGAAATGAAATATCCGCAATCTGAATCGTATCATGTTCTGAAATCGGATATGCCTGATCCGGTTCCAGCTCCTGGCCATTTATCCTGGTTCCATTTGTACTGTTTAAATCCGTAATATAATATCCATCTTCTATCCGGTTAATGCGGCAATGGATCCTGCCAACCTGCAAACTGTCTCGGATCAGGCCGTCTGTTCCTGAGATATTTCTTCCAATTAGAAAAATTTCTTTGGTTATCGCCAAATCTTCTGTCCGCTCCGGCTGCAGAGAAATCAACCTGAGGCCTCTTGGAGTTATTTGTTGGGAATCCAGATCTTTTTTTGTGATATGGAAGAACTGTGTTAATGTCCTGACCGTTATTGTCGGATCCGCAAGCACTTTAAGGATCTGTTGGGTATGCACTTTTATATCCCCGGTACTGTGAATCTTTTCTGCCAATCGCTGGCATAGCTGCTGTACGAATTCAATATCTGATTTATATAGACGTTTTGAAAATGGGACATATAAAAAACAAATCCGGTTTTCTATAGAAGAAACATAGATATAATGAAGATCTGCCGCAAGACTGCTAAGATGTAATATTCCATTTTCCCGGATCCGCAGCATCGTAATAAAGATTTGCCTGATCAGCTCATACCATGTTTCCGGGTCTGACAATTCTATTCTTTCTGAGACGGAGCTCTGTTCACCCGGAGTATAAATCATCTGCAGCTTCCCGTTCAGTGTCATTATCATCCCCGGAATCAGATATTCTGTCTTCTGGTTCTGCATGACTTTGTACTCTGTTGCACAGACCATATCCTGATCATCTGGTCGGAAAATAATTTCTCTGTCAGAAAATTGATATAACGCTCTTTCTGTTCCGCTCATATTCAAGGCACTGATATTTTCAGCATTTACAGATCAATTTGGATCATCATCAGATGAATAAATCCATTACATTTAGTTTAATTAATGCTATCACATTGTTCTTCCAATGTCTACTTTTACATATAATAGAAGTGTTAGTTTAAGTTCATGCATTTTTTTCGGAGCAGCAAAATGACAAAAATCAGCAATGAGTTAAAAATACAGATCGGAAAGAGAATAAAAACCGCTCGAAAAGATTCCGGCTATACGCAGGAAGAACTGGCGGATCTGATCGGTATTGAACCTCAGTCCCTGTCTGATATAGAACGTGGAAAATACTGTGCCTCTGTTCCCAATCTTATCCAATTCAGCGAAATTCTTCATGTATCCTGTGATTATCTTTTGACCGGCAGAAGTATCTCTTCAAGTAAGATTCCGGAAAATGTCCGTTATTGGGAACGGCTAAGCCCAGGTGATCAAAACCTTATGGAACAGATGATTAGATTAGTTTTAAAAATCATGAATGAAAAGTGAGTCACGGTGTCCCTTATCTCGGATATAAAAGCAACACTATTATTTCTATCAATAGTTATGATCGATAAAAATCTTCGTTTCTTTCTTTTATAATGAAGTTCCAGGTGGACACCATGAAAGAACGAAAACAGCTAAACATTGATATTGGAAGCCGAATTAAGAAATCCAGGGAAATCGCCGGTCTGACACAGGAAAGACTGGCGGATTTGATTGACGTTTCCGTCCAGTACATTTCTGATCTGGAGCGGGGTGTCGTAGGTGCGTCCCTTTCTACCATCATACGGATCTGCGAAACGCTCCATGTATCTGCCGATTTTATTCTGATGGGCCGAGAACCGCAAGGCAGCGCTTCTTCCGAATACTCCCGTCTTGATTATCTGTCCTCCGAGCAGAAGGAAGTCATTCATCGCGGCATCAACGTGCTCATGGATGCCATGATGCAGACCAATGTCTATACACCAACATCTAAAAAGCCGGATTAGCAGGATTCATATGTAAATTATAGGCGGCCTGCCGGATCCGCTCCTTCCAGCTCCAGAAGCTTCTGTTTTTTATCAAGGCCCCCGGCATAACCGGTAAGGGCTCCGTTTGCCCCAATGACCCGGTGGCAGGGAATCATCAGGGAGATGGCATTATGACCGATGGCTCCTCCGACTGCCTGCGCCGACATGCGGGCAAGGCCCAGCCGCCCGGCTGTCTGCTGCGCGATCTGACCATAGGTCCGGGTCTGCCCGAAGGGAATCGTCAGCAGGATCTCCCAGACAGTCTTCCGGAACTTTGTGGTCTGAAGGGCCAGCGGCGGAAGAAATCCCGGATTTTTCCCGCTGAAATACAGATCCAGCCAGCGGACGGCTTCATCAAATACCGGCAATGTCTTTTCCTCCCAGGGAGCTTTCATCCCCTCCATATAATATTTTTGTCCATCAAACCAGAGTCCTGTCAGAGCAACTCCGTGCGAAGCCATTGTGATCCCGCCCAGCGGGGACTGATAATATTGGATATAATTCATGACCGGCAGTCTTCCTTTCGTCAGTGGTTCATCCAGTTTTGTACCGTTTCAATTTCTTTGATATAGCCTTCCTCCTCATTGGGCGTCTCCAGGATGAACGGAAGCCCCTGCAGAGCGGGATGCAGGGCAATCCGTTTCATGGCTTCCATGCCGAGAAATCCCCGGCCCAGCTTCTCATGCCTGTCCTTATGAGAGCCGCAGTCATTTTTGCTGTCATTGAAATGAACTGCCTTCAGACGATGCAGGCCGATCACATCGTCAAAATGCTGCAGGACTCCGTCGAAATCCTTCACCAGATCATATCCCGCATCCCAGGTGTGACAGGTATCAAAGCAGATCCCCAGATGATCCCTGCAGATCACACGATCGATAATTTCCCGGAGTTCTTCAAAGGTTCCTCCGATTTCCGATCCTTTGCCCGCCATCGTCTCCAGAAGCACTGTCGTATGCAGTTTTGGCGTCAGCAGTTCATTCAGCGCCTTCGCGATCCATTCGATCCCCGCCTCTGAACCAAGTCCTGTATGGGAACCGGGATGGAAGTTATAGAGATTTCCCGGGAGAAGCTCCATTCTCTGCAGATCCTGACGCAGCATATCCATGGCGTTTGCCCGGGTCTCTTCCTTGGCAGAACACAGGTTCATTGTATAGCTGCCATGAGCGACAAGCGGACCGAAGGCATTCTTTTCCAGATGCCTCCGAAGGGCTTCTGCATCTTCCGGCACCACGGGCCTTGTCTTTCCGCCCCGCGGATTTCTTGTGAACCAGGCGAATGTATTTCCTCCAAAACGGCTCATGGTCTCTCCCATGGCCAGATACCCGTTTGTCACGGACAAATGACAGCCTATATAAATCATTTTAACCTCACAGTTTCTGTTGATCGAACTTCTCGATTAATTTGATCATGCATTTGATTTGAATGGGTTAACCCGGCGGAATTATAATCATGCCATGAGAAAGCGGCCTGTTACCAAAGGATATCGGAGATGGCCGGATTGATCTCGATTTCACTTAACAGCTGTGTAATTGCGTAATTGTAATTATCCTTTGCCCAGAATGCGCAGATCCTCATATTGAAATCAGGATAATCAAGGGCCAGAACATGCATTCCCGGACGGGTAAGTGCTTCGATCTCCGCCTGTGTTTTCGGCATAATAGTAACTCCTTCTCCGAGCACCACATGCGTAAGTATGTCGCTGAAGTTTTTCAGGAGAATCGGTTCCCGGGAAATGTCATTGGAAACAAGAGCATTTGTAATGGTTTCGGTCCATCGCTCATCCTCATCAATGAGATACACTTTCGCGCCGGAAAGGACTTCATCCGGTGATGCATGATCCGGCTCCGACGGGTAATACACAATGGCAAACTGATCGTCAAACAAAGGCAGAACATTCAGCAGCTGACTGGTTTTCTCTTTTGGCTTCAGAATGCCGATGCCGATATCGTATTTCATGGATGCTGTGCCGGAAATCAGATCATCAAAGCCGGTAAGTGAAATCGAAATATCGATGCCCGGATTTTCCTTCCTCAGCTTTGAAATCGCGGCAGGAATCCCTAAAAGATCAAACCGTTCAAAGCAGGCATCAAAGCAAAGGTTCAGCTTTGCCACGTCAGGCGTTTTGCGGTTCGCCTCGGCGGCAAGCTTCTGAAGATCTGAGGATTCCTCCACGATTTTCTTGGCAAGAGGAAGAATGGCAGCACCCGTACTGCTTAGAAGAACTTTTCGGTTGTTTCTGGTAAAAAGCTTTATGCCCAGTTCGTTCTCCAGTTCATTAATGTGATAGCTGAGCGTTGACTGGGAAATATACAGCATATCGGCAGCCCGCCCGAAATGGAGCTGCTCCGCCAGGGTAATAAAATATTTTAAGCTGTTTATATTCATGATGATCCTTTTTGTTTGAGTATAAACAGTAACAATAAAAGTTGTCAATTATGGAAAACGGAAAGGAGACCTGAAATGCTTCAGTCAAAAGTGCAGATTATCAAAGAAGCGGATTTTGAAATGATCAGAAAATTCGCTACAACACCCTACTGGGAAGAGAAATATTCCGACCTCTTCACAGAAGATTTTCATCTGGATCTTCCCTTCGCGCCTCCCGGAATGTGGCAGAACATGAGTCATCAGGAGACGATGTATTATTTCAGATGGATGGAACGGACCGTCAGCAATCCCAGATACGAAGAGCCGGTGCGGGCACTTGCTACAGATCACGAAGATGTCTACTGGGTATTCCGGAATTTTACAGCGGACGTGAAATGGGCAGGAAAAGAAGGTGTTTTCCAGTCCAGAATGCCTGCTCTCGTTCGTGTGAAAGACGGAAAGATCGCTTATATCAAAGAACATGCGGATGCCGCAGCATATTACAAGGCCATCGGAATCGAGCTTCCTCATTTTGAGTATGATGCTCCGGACCCGTCAACCATTACTCCGCGTCCTGCAGCCCCTGTCATCGAGCACACTCCTGAAAGCCTTCAAAAACAGGTTGACGCAACACTGAACTTCTTCATCAATCCGAGTTACTGGGATCCGGAGGTCAACTGTGTTCTCGCGGATGACTTTATTCATGAACTCTGTGATGCTCCGGCGGACATGCCGCGGGTATATCGGGGCACAGAATATGATGCCATCAATGAATGGCTTGGTAAAAATATGGGGGATGGCGGAATCTATGACTGCGCGTTCTACAACACCAGCGATCCGCATATCTATGTTGCGGAATTCAATGCATATTTTGACATAACATGGGGTGGCTGCAAAACCGGAGGGCATTATTCCAACAGAGAAATCTCCTATATTGAAATCAATGATCAGGGGCTTGGTACAAGACTGGACGAATACTTCTGCACAACATCCAAGTTCAACTCCATCGGAGTAAGTATTCCGACATTTCCGCAATTATTCTAATCATATAAAACACAGGGAGGCACATTATGGATAACAGAAAAAAATCAGTCGGATATGGTTCGCGGGGATGGATCCTCATCATCGCATGTATTTTCACAAATTATATGCTTGCAGCTGCAACCGGCGATTCACTAAACATTCTTGCGCTCAGATTTGAAGAGAACTTCAGCTGGTCACAGGCATCCGTATTTCTTCTGGCAAGCTACGGCATGTTCATCGCAGCGGTCGTTTCCATTCTGTTCAGCTTTCTTCTGAAAAAGCTGAAAGATTCCGCAAGGAAAATTATGATCATCGCGCTGGTCATCACTGTAGTTGGCGTAGTGCTTTGGGGATACTGCACACAATTCTGGCAGTTTGCTATACTATTCACTATTGTGAATATCGCAGTCAACATTATTTGTTATTACGGAGCGAACCCCCTCATCAACAACTGGTTCCCGAAGAAAAAAGGTTCAGCGATCGGTATCGCTACAACCGGTATGAATGCCGCATCCTTCTCAATCGTATGGATTCTTATGCTGGGCTGGAACCTGATGGGATGGCATGGGGGATTCTACATCTTCGCGTTCCTCGCTTTCATACCGTTGGTACTCATTGTATTTTTCGTCAAAGAATATCCGGAGCAGTGCGGCGCATTTCCGGATAATGACAGAACGATGACACGGGAAGAGGCGGAGAAGCTCATGGGGATGGAGGAGCTTTACGATAAAACCAGCCGCTTCACAGTTAAGAATTCTCTAAAATGCAAACAGATGTGGCAGATCGCTCTTTCCTGCGGGTTTACAATGGCCTGCACCGGAATCATTTACCAGTTCATTCCCGCATGTATCGACAGAGGCTTTACCGAAACACAGGGTATTGTGATTCTTACCATCACAGGAATCATGGCAATTCCTTTCAGTATCCTTCTCGGAATCTTTGATCAGAAAAAGGGCGCCAAGAAGGCCGGACTTGTAGTCGCGGCAATGTGTTTCTTCGGAATGGTCTGCATGGGAATTCCTGTCAAATGGCTCATTTATCCGGCAATGGTTGGCGTTGCATTCTGCCTTGGAACAACGAATAATATCCTCATGTCTCTGACAACATCAATCTTCGGGAGATATGATTATAAGAGTGTTACTGCTGTGATTTCACCGATCTATATCTTCCTTACCGCATTCGGCGTGTGGATCATTGCTCTGCTCAACGATGCCCTCGGCGGATACATGGTTCCGTGTTTCATTCTCGCCGGATTATGTATTGTTTCTTTCATTATCATCCTTACGATGAAAGAAGAATTAATCGGAAGAACGGATGAAGACATTGAAAGACTCGCTCAGGAGTACGGCAGGAAATAATTTCTTAAATTACCCGCCAGCTGGATAAACCGGCTGGCGGGTATCCTTGTACTTGTAATAGGATGTTTCCAGCATCTGATCATTTGTGTATTCCTGCATCAGATGCGACATTGTACACTTCGCAATGTTTAATGCCGCATCCCTGTCAGGCAATACCGCTTTTCAGGAAGATGTCCGCAACTGCGTTGAACGCTACTACTTCCACAATAGAATCACCCCCGCTGTAATACCGCCGGTTCTTGACCCCAACCAGGGAATCAAGGATTATATAGACAATCTCAGCCAGCTCCTTAACCAGGCTGATAAATTAACAGAAAACCCCATCATCAGCGAAATTGCTGCCGAGCTTGCAGCTTCAAAACAGGTTGTCATCTTCTCCTACGGCATTCTTTACTGTGAATTAAACCTTCAGTCAGATCTTATTATGTCCGGTAAAAGCTGCGAGATCTATCTGAATGACGCGGATAAGCTTGAACAGGCAAAATTTGTCACTCCCGATACCTACACGTTTGTCTTGTTCCCCAAATGCCTTGATGGCTACGCTCCCACCCTGGAGCTCCTGGATATCCTGAATAAAAATCACTGCAAAATCTGTTGCATTACCTCTGTAACAAAGAAAAGCTTTCTCTCAAAGGCTGATCAGACCATTGTTTTTGAAGGGCATGAGCTCGTGGTCGACTCCTTCTTTATTGAGATGATTCTCTGCATGATTTCAATCAAATACCGCCAGGATTATATGGATCTGGCCCAGGAATGATCTGCTGAAATCGGCCCGTTCTGTGCAGCCGCCCGTAAGTCGCTGATTTCTTTCGCCAACCTACATATATTATAATTATTTAATGATCCGCCCACAATTTCAATGAACATCGCCGATTTCCGCATTTTACGTTTCATTTTCATTTTGCGAAATTAATTTTCAAAAAATGATAAAATAAAAGCCCGCGGATTTCTCCGGGGCTCTGCTATATAAATATAGAAAATGCTCTTCAAAGCAGATCGGAATCACTTTCGTAAAAACTCCAGTACCGCCTGGTTAAATGCTGCTGGATTTCTGTTCGCAATAAAATGATTGCCGGCAATCAGCCTGAGCTCGGCGTCCGGAATCCCGGCTCCGATCAGCCTTGTATGATCTTCCCGGATCATGTCCCTGGTCCCGGCAATGACCAGGGTCCGCGCTTTAATCAGGGAAAGCTCTTCCTGCGGGATATTCGGATCATTGACCATGAGTCCCAGCATTTCCGCGTTCATCCTGGCGGAATCGCTCTTTCCGGCAAATCGCCCGGCGATCCGGTAGCCGATCTCAATCGGGATCTGAGTTGTCCGCTTCACTCCGCCTGCATTCAGATTTCCTCCATCCAGAATCAGCTTTTTCACTCGGTCCGGATATCGAGCCGCAAAGATCATGGCAATATTTGCGCCATCTGAAAAACCAAGGATATGGGCTGATTCGATCTGATGATCATCCATAAACCCCCGCAGATCTTCCGCAAACTGCCGGATCGTGAACGGCATCGTTCCTCTTGGCGTTTTTCCATGGCCGCGGGTGTCCACCGCATAGACCTGATAATGTTCCGAGAACTCCCCGATCTGCCATTTAAAATAACTGCTGTCCTCTCCGTTTCCGTGGAGAAGGATCAGCGGAGTTCCTTGCCCTTTCTGAATGAAATAATGTTTAATATCCATCTTTGTCCCCTGCTCCGCCGGACTTTCCGGGCGTTTTACCGCAATGCTGCATTTTTTCGGCAGGCGCTGTCAAAAATCTCACGCATTGCTGCAATTTTTCGTCACTGCAGCTTTCTGAGAACCTTTTCTGCCAAAAAACTCACGCAATGCAGCATGTTTTCGGCAAATCCCGTGTCTTAGAGGAGTGTCTGCCGAAAATCTCACGCATTGCTGCAATTTTTCGGCAGCCGTTGTCGAAAACATCGAGCATTGCGGTACTTACCCGACGCTGCAGGGGTTTCAAGGCCCATCGTTGCTCCCAGCTCCGCCACTGCTCCGCTATCTGTCCAGAAATCCGAAGAATTCATCGAACACATTGAACAGCATATCCCCGGAACAGACCTGGATTTCCAGATCACCGCCCTGCACAGGGTCTGTGCGCGGAATGCCTCCGCCGGCTTCCTGCACATCTGCTCCGAGGGGCACCCAGCCGTACAGATCGCTGGCTCTGGTCAGTACCAGCGCCGGAATCACCGCATACCCCGAGCCAAAGATCACGTCCAGATATCCCGAATACTTCACCGCCTGCTGCATTTCCTCCGGATCGATCGTATCCTTCATCTTAAATTCCAGCGAAAACACCTTGTCTTCTGTGATCACCAGAACATCCGCATAAATGCGGATATATCTTGCTCTTCTGATCCGCAGCTCAAAACAGATCTCCCAGTCTGAATAATCCAGCGCTTTCAGGTCATCAAACAGCTGGATCATGGTTTCCCTGGCATCCCGGAAGGAATGCAGCAGCCCCCTGGTATCATTCAGATTCCTGCCGATCCTCCGGCAGCCATCCTGAAGCTGTTCCATCCATTCTTCTTCCGACAGCCGCAAAAATCCGGCGACCGTATCATAATATCCGCAGAAATCAGCAAGCCCATGGTGCGGACGCATCTGCCGGATCAGGCCATGCCACCGGTAGTCATCATCCCGGTAGCAAAGTTCCCGGATAAACGGCGCGCAGTACAGCAGCCGGTTCAGCTCTGTCTTTTCTGCACCGGTCTCTTTCGCGATCTCCCTGGCTTTGATTCCGTCATGCCGGCAGATCACCTCATACATGCGATTTGCAAGATCCTGCTCATTCTGTCGTGGCATTTCCAATTGTTTTTATGATCTTCGCCGGAACACCGCCGACCACGGTATTTGCAGGGACATCCTTTGTGACGACCGCTCCTGCAGCAACCACGGAGTTATCGCCGATGGAAACACCTGCGGTAATTACAGCATTTGCTCCGATCCAGACGCGTTTACCGATATGTATCGGGGCAGGATGGAGCTGCTGCCGCTTTTCCGGATCCATATCATGGTTGAGAGTGGCAAGCACGACTCCGTGCCCGATCAGCGCCCCGTCATCGACGAAGATGCCGCCCTGATCCTGGAACTTACAGTCCGCATTGATAAACACATTGTCTCCTATGGTAATATTTTTACCGAAGTCCGTATAAAAAGGCGGGAACAATCCGAAGTGCTCTCCAACAGGTTTTCCGATCAGCTCTGAAAACAGCTCCGCCAGTTCTTCCGGCTCGTGATATCTGGTATTGATCTCCATGGTGATCTTCTGCGCCTGCCGGCTGTAATACCGCATCAGTTCAATCACTTCGAAATCCTCACCCAACGTGTCCCCGTGATTAAAATGTTCCAGCAGTTCCTTTAATTCCATCTCTTTCTCTCCTGAATTCCGGGTTTTCTTTCATTATCAGGTCCCGTCATTTCAAATATTTTCACTTGCTTCCAGCGTTCAGCGATAACTCAAACGGAGTGAATGATACTGTTTCCATTGCGTCCAGCACCATTTCAGGATCCGGATAGTCCCCGATAAACGCAATTGTCAGATGAAGGTTTTCTTCCGGGGAATAATTACCCCTGACGCCGGAATCATACATCTGATTCTGCACATTGATCAGCGCCTCTTTCATCTCTTCGCTCAGTCCGATTGCGATAAACAGCCTCATTCAGATCCCTCCGCTCAGATTACTCTCATAATTCAATCAAGTGACAGGTGCAGCCTTCTACATATTATAAACTGGCTAAAATATATCATTACTGCATACATTTAGCCAGTTTTAATTCAATAGAACGATCTGCTTTGCCGCATGTTCCGTACCGGGTCAGCTGTCCATGCTTTATTCAATTTTCTGTCTTCTGACAGTCATATTGCGAATCCTGATTGCTAAACACTCCATTCGCCCCCTGCAGCCTGCAGCTGTGTCATGCGCCGGAACAGACTGTCTTCTTTTGAATACAGTTCGGAAGGACTTCCTTCCTCTGCAACTTTCCCGTCTGCAAGCACAACGATCTTATCCGCAGCCTCCACAGTACGCATACGGTGCGCGATCACCAGAACCGTCTTTCCATTCAGAAGGCGTGACAGTGCCTCCTGTACTTTTGTTTCATTTTCCACATCCAATGAAGCCGTTGCCTCGTCCAGCAGCACAATTGGTGCATTTTTAAGCAGCGCCCTTGCAATGGAGATCCTCTGGCGTTCACCGCCGGAAAGCCTTGCTCCGTTTTCCCCGATCGCCGTTGCATATCCTTGCGGAAGCTTCGTTACAAACTCATCACAGTTTGCAGCCCTTGCCGCTTCAAGGACTTCCTCATCGGATGCCCCGTGTTTTCCGAGCCGGATGTTTTCCATTACCGTATCATCAAACAGGACAACATCCTGGAACACCATGGAATAATCAGTCAGAAGCACTTCAGGATCTACAGAAGAAATATCAACTCCTCCGACCCTGATCGAACCGCCGTTTATATCCCAAAGCCTTGCCGCCAGTCTTGCGCAGGTACTCTTGCCGGAGCCGGACGGCCCAACAAGAGCGGTCACCTCGCCTTCCTTCGCCGTAAAGCTGACACCGTCCAGTACAGTTTTATCATCATATGCAAAAACCACATGAACAAATTCGATATCGTGGCCATCCGGGTTAAAAACCTCTGCGCCTGCGGCAGGTTCCGTCTCATATATTTCATTCAGGCGTGATGCGGAAACCTGCGAAACAAACATTTCTGCGATCAGTGCAAGCGCCTGGTCAAACGGGGCATAAATACGTGTAATAACAAGAAGGAACATGAAAAGCAGCATGAAATCGATCTCGCCGGATAAGATCAGGTTGGCACCAACCAGGATCGTGGTGGCAACACCAAGCCGCATGATCACTCCGGCAGCAT
Source organism: Parasporobacterium sp. (assembly GCA_017459985.1). Lineage (GTDB taxonomy): Bacteria > Bacillota > Clostridia > Lachnospirales > Lachnospiraceae > RGIG5612. The sequence continues at coordinate 7,314 of JAFUBX010000034.1, read as the reverse complement.
TTACAAATGTTCCTACCGTCAGCTCCCCTTTGATCATTGCTGACTCGTGATGATCGATCTTTCCATCCAGCTCCTTTAGAAACCGTTCCTCCTGATTTGTGGATCTGATCTCCCGGATGTTCTCCAGTGTCTCCTGGATCCCGTCCGATACGCGGATCCCTGCGGTTTTTGAGATCTCAGAGCGTTTCTTTGCCAGTTTCCTGCTTCCGAACAGAAGCACAAATGCCACAGGAACGCCCCAAAGGCAGGCGATCGCCATTTTCCAGTTGTATATAAACAGCCCGATTGCGATCAATACGGTAGAAATATATGACCCGTAAAGGTATCCCAGGCAATGGGACCAGACATGTTCCAGGCGGTTAACATCGCCCATGATGGTTTCCGTCAGATCCGCCAGGTCCCGTTTCCCGAAATATCCAAGGGGAAGTTTACGAAGGCATTCGGCAAGTGTGATCCGCGTCGTTTTGACTTCTCCGTAAACAAGCCCGTACGTTGCCCTGTATTGCTGAAGATGTGTAATGATCGACAAAACGAGGAATGCAACAACCAGGACAATAAACAGGACTGCTTTCGGAAGCTCTGCGCCGCCCAGCAATGTATCCATGTACCGGCTCATCAGCAGGTAAAGAATCCCCATGCCGCACATTACCACAAGGTTTACGATCACTGTCCATATCGTCCCCTGCTTTGTGTTTTTAACGCCCTGGTCCGTCAGGGCATATTTCTTTTGAAACTCTTTGCCAAACATTTCCTTATGCCTCCTTCCCCGTTGCAGCAGAGCCCGTGGAATCCCCCTGCTGGATTCTCCATGTCACTGATTGGTTGTAGTCCTTCCACATACGGGAATACAGCCCTTCCGTTTCAGAAAGCTCCTGATGTGTACCCTGCTGTACGACGTGTCCGCAGTCAAGCACGATGATCCTGTCAGCTCCGACGACTGTTGAAAGACGATGCGCGATCATGATAACGGTCCGGTCTTTCATCAGTGTGGCAAAGGCCTTCTGGATGAGGACTTCATTTTCCGGATCCGCAAACGCAGTTGCTTCATCCAGGACTATAATCGGAGCATCCTTCAGTATCGCCCTTGCCAGCGCAACTCTCTGCTGTTCTCCGCCGGAAAGGTAAGTCCCTTCCGTTCCGATCACGGTATCCATTCCTTCCGGGAGCTTATCGATGATGTCGTCGCACTGTGCCGCAGAAAGCGCTCTCTGAACTTCTTCACGCGAAGCCTCCGGTTTTGCTGCCCGGACATTCTCTAATATTGAAGCTTTAAACAGCCGGTTATTCTGGAACACGAAAGCCACCTGATCCATCAGGACATGCGGATCGGTCTCCCTTACATCCACTCCGCCAACCTCTACTGTACCGGAATCCACATCCCAGAATCTTGGGATCAGGCTGGCTGCGGTGGTCTTTCCACCCCCGGAAGGCCCGACGAGGGCTACTGTCTGCCCTGGGCTGACCCTGAATGATACATGTTCAAGTGCATGCACATCTGCCCCTTCATAGGTAAAGGTCACATCCTTAAACTCCACACTGTTATCTGCAGGAATCTGCGGATGATCTGTTATTTTAAGGGTTGGTGCCTTCATCACTTCATTGATGCGGCCAAGCGCGGTGCTGGCAAGCATCATCCCGCTTGCTGCGAACATGATCTTGGCAAGAGCAGTAGAAATGATGGCTGAGAAAACGGCATAGAAGGCAAAATCTGTGATAAACTCCGCAAAGTTTCCTGCTGCCAATGCCGAAGGAGCGATCAGCAGCGCAACCGGTACAAGAAATATGAATGCACCTTCTGTAAACGTCAAGTTGACCGATTGCGGCATCCGGCAAACTCCATCTGTATATTTTTCAGCTTTTGTACTGTAATCCTCGATCGCCTCTTTGAAAGCCTTAAAGGAATAGACGGTCTGCTGAAATACCTTTACCACCGGTATTCCACGGACATATTCGGTACCTGCCTTGCTCATCACATCCTGCGCAGCCTGATATTCCTGCATGAGCTTTGCATTTTTACCTCCCATCATGGCAGACATGGCAGCAACGGATACGACTGCTGCAAGAAGGCATGCCGCACCCATGCGCCAGTCAAAAATAAACATCAACACCACCATTGCAATAAACATGGCAACCGTTCCCACAATGTCAGCCAGGTTATGGGCCAGCAGTGTTTCCGTCTCAGACGCCGCTCCATCCAGGCGGTTCCTGATCAGACCGGATGCATTGGAATCAAAATAGCCCAACGGTGTTTTCATAAGGTGAGCCATTCCCTGCTTCCGGATATTAGAGGCGGTGCGGAATGCTGCCAGATGTGTACACATCAGGGCTGCAAAATAAACCAGGATCCCGGCAACGGCAAAGAAAAATGCCATCCAGCCATAATGGGCGATCCCGCTTGCGCTGCTCCAGTCAGGAGCAGCCGAGATCAGATCCTTCGCTGTCAGCCAGATACAGATATACGGGAGCATCCCGAGTATCATGGCGATCGCCGAAAGCCCAAGGCCAATAAAAGTCAGGCTTTTATAGTTTCCTGCATATTTCAGCAGGTCTGCAAGGTCATTTTGTTTTTTCTTTTTCATTCTGCACCTTCTTTCACGTTCGTATTATAGGATCCATCCGCATTTGCGTTAGTCGTGGCTAACTAAGTGTTCAAAAAAAATTTTTGATCCATTCGGAATTTCAGGACCTCCTGCCGGCACTGCTCCGGGAACATTTTTCCCTTCGGTCACCCTGATTTTCGGAATCATTATAACACGTTTTCAAAAATAGTGTTAGCCATAACTAACTATTTGTTCAGTAATCATTCAGGGGACGGGCTGACCTGCAAATGTGCAATTGCCGCATTCGCAGATTTTGCAGGGGGAAATTCCCTGTCCGGATCAAAAAACGGCACCCTTATCGGGTACCGCATTTACTGTAATCATCTTCTTACTTAACATATTTGTCCGGATCTTAAAATTGTGTTTTCGCTTTTTAAGATGCATAAAAATGTTCTTGAATTTACAATTTTCTGCTGAAGGAGCTTCTTGCTCTTCGGCACTGCACCGTGTTTAAATGGTGTACGTTCTGGTGCAAATCTGAGTACTGCAATCAGAGATTTGCATATCCTCCATTTGCGATAATCGTATCCTTCATGGCAGCGCATGTGTCAAAGCCCAGTAGTTCCAGTTCTTCACTTGCCGCATTAAGCGCTGGTTCGAAACGATCCGCCAATTCATCGAACAGGCGCATCGCAAGCCGTTCAGATAATCCGGCATCTTTGGCAGCAATTGAAAAGGTGGATCTTTTGATATGACAAATGTCAAGCTCTCCACCGATAAAAAAGCTCATTTCATTGGTCATATGATATACCCTGGTGCTGACAATATCATATGCAGGGGCCAGCCTGATGTCACGCAGATCTTCCCCATACAGGAAAGAATAATTTTTGATATGACAGTCCGTATTCCCGATGAGATAACTGTAGCAGATCATTTTCCAGAGTTTTATCTGCTCTGCAACCGGATCTGAACAATGGAAACGTATCATTGCAAACATCCGCCGCAGATAGCCACTGTCGGTTTTCTCATATTTATCCCGGGCTGAAATCCCCATGGCTTGCGCAAAATCCTCCTGATGCAGCCGAAGAGGAACCGGCAGGCTGTCTATGCATTTATCACCGGAGTAGGGGCGGTCATATCTTCTGGTTGCATAAAGAATTTCCGGATCTTTTCCTTTTCCGGTATTGATAATAAAACTATACGGCACATCAATTCCCAGTTTTTTTGCAGTCAGCATACACAGCTGCTCATTCAAAACAATCCGTGATAATCGGATATGGCTTTGCTTTACAATGTGGGTACTCGGCGCATCTCCCCTGGGCAAATACCAAGTATTGGACTTTTCATCCAGATACAATCCTGCCTTTCCCGTTGCTCCGGTAAGCGACAGATGCGTTTTCAGTAATATTTCTGTTGATTTCGTGGCTCCTTCTGCCGCAAGCCGCTGCACTTGCTCCATTGTCAGTTTTTCATAGCCTGAACCAGAAGTCCTCCCTTGTTCCTCAATGATTTTAATCGCGCCAAGACATTCCGCCCCCAGAACAGACAGAATCGTCAGATAATCATTTTCATCTGCTTTCATCCAATTGGCTACCGCTTTTCTGGAAAATCCCTCCGGTAAAAGTCCTTCAAAAAAGCACTTTGTCTGCAGGGCAGAGAAAGGTTCCTTCTGCAGCGGAAGAGAAATGGATACAGGTGCACCATACGGAGAAGACAGATAGGTTTTGTCATATTGAAAACAAGCGTCCTCCAGAGAATTCCCGGCAATAGAACCGGCAAGCCTGCGTTCCCCATGAATCTCGATATAAACCAGCAGTGTTCGCATCAATCAATTCCTTTCCTTCAGCTCCAGGTCCAAGCCAAGCAGATTTGCCAGATAGATCGCCTTTCCAAGTTCAATGGTTTTTTTTCCTTTTTCCAGATCCGACAGGAAACTGGTACTGATTCCGCTTACTTCATTTATGTATTTTTGCGTATAGCCCAATTTCTTCCGCCGTTCTTTGACCACTTTTCCAAATCCATTGGTATCGAGAATCTTCATTGGCTTTTTCCTTTCCGGATCGTATATTTCTGCAAAGAATGAATTAATAGCGGTATGCTGTAGAAATGCGTTTCCGAATATAGTCGTACGGCTATATTCTGATGCAGAATGCGAAAATACAGCCGTACGGCTATATATTTATTGTAATCATTATAAATATTGCCGTACGGCTATGTCAAGATGTTTTATTTCAAATCAGGCAATTCAAAACAATACCATCCTTATCCGTGATCCCATTATTTAGTTGACCGGGCAGTTAACCAGGTAAGTACAAATCTCCGCGAACAAAAACAGCTGATGATAGATTCTTTATTTTTTCATCAGCGCAGCTCCGGCATTCCACGCCTGTCCAACCTTTGCTCCTGTCGCATAGTATCCATTCTGGAACTGATCAAACATCAGGGCATGAAGCTTTTCCGGATCGACTTTCCCCTTATCTGACAGTACTGCTTCTTCAGCCTTTACATTGACGATCTTACCGACAATGCCATCCACATAGTCCGTATGCAGGAACTCCAGGAGTTCACATTCCATCACAACCGGAAATTCCTCAATGATCGGAGCATGAACCTTGTCACTCTTCACCGCATGATATCCGGTCCTCTCGAATTTATCATTGATCTTGTTTCCGGATGCGATTCCAAAGAAGTCAGCGACATCCATATGAGCCTCGTCTGCGAGAGCAACCGTGAAAGCCTTGCTTTCTTTTATATTCAGCCAGGTTCTCTTTCCCTCTCCGATAAAGAGGATGATCTTGTCCTCATCGCAGATCTGCCCCCATGCCACATTCATGACATTGACTTTTTCATTCTCATCATATGCTGCCACCATCAGAACCGGCATCGGATAGACAGCCTGTACCAAACCTAAATCTTTTTTCATTTTATTGTCCGTCCTTTCTTTTTTGCATCTTATCTTATCACAGAATAGTGTCTGAAGTAATAATCCCGGCGGTTATTTCTGAATCGTATTGGAATTCTGGTTATATGCCTTTGCCACGCACTTCCATTCACCGTTCATCTTCAGAAGAAGCAGAACATCGGTGAAATCGATCCGGTTTCCCCAGCCTTCTTCCAGTACACGGACAACGGCCATGGTTTCCTCGACCATCAGCACATCAACTCTTGCTTTGAAGTTATCACCACCCGGAACAGTATCGACGTTGTGGTAGAACTGCTCGATGGACCCATGCTCCAGTTCTCCATCCAGATAGCCGAAAAGTACAGCTTCATCCGTGAACAGTTCCTTTGCATACTTGCTGTTGCCTTCCGCAACGCTCCTTACAAATTTCATGGCAGCTTCTTCTACTGCCTGGTATTCTTTTAATTCTGATCTCATGATTCTTCTCCTTTGTCACGCCTCCTGTTTGTTTTGTTAGCGATTGACATTACTGTCTTTGATGAATATAATTATAGCCATAATAAGCGTTATGACAAGAACGCACATTTTTGTAACATACTATCAAAAAGTATATCTAGAGATTATCCCATGAATATCGAGAAGATCAAAACCTAAAACTGCCCCGTAGAAGCGGCAATGGATGTCATCGGCGGAATATTCCCTGACGGAATTCGGCCGGGCAGGCAGTATCACTCACATTTCTTTCTGCTGACAAGGAATCCTCCATCGTCAGTCACGGTTTCATATTCCTGCGCAATAGGATTACCGTTTCCTGTGACCAGATAATCGCACCGGTCACTGTTGCCGCAGGTTCCGCATCGGATCAGCTGTCCATGGATCTCGCTGATGCCAAAGAAATCGCTGTTGCAAAGAAGCGGCAGTACATGGAGCAGTCCATGTTTTTTTGCAAACTCAGCATTCGGGCATTGGGTAAAATAATATCGCGCTGCATGATGCGTTTTGTCATATGCCTCGCTCACATTCACAAAGCCTGCAGGGTATTTTTCGATATCCTTTCTGTCACGGTCCCCCGACTTCCGGAAAATTCTATTGATCAGCCACATATCTCCTGCCCGGTTCAGGTTGAATATACGGCCAAGCTTTGTAAACGGTTTCATGAACAGGTTCTGAACAAAACCCTGAAGTTCTCCGACCGGAGGCTGATCCGGCAGGGATGAATACAGGGCGAAGATCAGCAGCCCTCCATAGATTGCTGAGGCGTGGCCATTTCTTTTTCCGCCGTAATCAGGAGCATCCGCGAGATAATCCAGGTAAGATTCCTGAACCTGTCTCCAGATCTTCTCTGCCTGTCCGGCTCCGTAACGCGATATCAGCCATTTCCGGACTTCTTCGTTATATGCTTTTGGATACAGGCTTTTTACAGCTTCTTCGAACGTTTCATTCACTTTTACTTTTTCCATACTTGATTCCAAACTCCTCTTCATCCGGCAGCGTGCAAAGCAAGCCGCCGAATGTCCATGCATTTCCGACCGTTTTTGCAAATCCGCTGGTCTTCCCTGTTTTCTCGTTATTCACATAAGTCGGGATGATCAGTTTCCCGCCGGCTTTGCAGACCCTGTCCCAGAACATATTTCCTCCTACGCTTAGCTTGATTTTTGAGGTCATTATAACATGTTTTCAGGAATAGTGTTAGCCACAACTAACTCACTTCTTAATAATCTTTTATTACTGACTAAAACTTCCCATACCTAAAATGGGATTCGCACCTTGAAAACTCAATAATACAGGCAATCAGATAGGTAGTTCAGGCCGACAAGGCTGCTCTTGCCAGTGAATTACGGATGTAATCCGGCAAACGGCCAACGAATATAT
>JAFUBX010000089.1 GCA_017459985.1 Parasporobacterium sp. | reverse complement strand
TCGGTGTACACAGTGTACTGGGCTCCCGCCACGGAGTAAGCATCACTTTTTTTGATGATCTCGATGGCCGCACTGCTCAGCCCTTCTGTATCCAGGATCTTCTCGATCTGCAGCGACCCCAGCACCGGGACGTCCTTGGATTTTGCGGATGGCTTCTGGGTTGTGCTGTAATTATCCGCGCTGATGGTGACAGAATAGATGGTAGAATCCATCTTCAGGTTCTTGCCCGCTTTCGTTTCTTTCAGATAGTAGGTCCCAAAGGGTACGTTCCGGATCACGTTGGAGCTGCCGCTCATCCCGCTTCCGTCAGCACTTTCTGCAGCCGTAATGGTCAACACTTCGGAACCATACTTTTTGGTACACTTCGCGTCGGTGTACACAGTGTACTGGGCTCCCGCCACGGAGTAAGCATCACTTTTTTTGATGATCTCGATGGCCGCACTGCTCAGCCCTTCTGTATCCAGGATCTTCTCGATCTGCAGCGACCCGGTCAGTCTGCTGTTTCGGAATAAAACCTGCTGCCGGTCTGAATCCGTGTAGGAAAACTGCCCCGCATCCACGGTGGCTGCCGGTACGATCGTCCCTGTTTTTACTGTCCCGTTTCCATCGTTGACCGACACTTCCGTGCCCTGTGGAACTTTGTACAGGACAGCACTCTGGCCGGAAGCAAGAGTGATCGTGCCGCCATTGGTGATCTGCCCGGAAGCTGCCGCTGTCCCGGACGCATCGAGGCTGTTAAACACCTGATAATCATAGGAAAGCTCCGTTAATCCGGTGATAACAAAACTCTTTCCGGAACCGGCTGCCGGAAATGTCCCGCTGACCTCATAGGTCTGCCGTTCCTGTCCGGAAGGATCTGTGACTGCGGTTGTGTATCCCCCTGCATCTGACTCCGTGACCTTATAAGAAGCCCCTGCGGGAATCCCGGTAATCATAATGCTTTCCCCGCCTTTCAGGGAAAACCTGCCATTTGCATCGGTCGTTCCGGATCTGCTCCCGGTATAGGCATATCCTGCCCCTGCCCGGCCATTTATCTGCAGTTGAAATTCAAAGTAATCCGCTGTATTTCCCCCCTCCAGGACCTTAGTGACTGACAGAGTGTTGTCGGATGTCATTCGACAGGCAAATTTCACATTGCCGTAGGCAGCGGTCTCCACCCAGAAAACGTCCTGCACATCAATCGTCCTTGTCGCCTGCCCCTCCGGAGTATAGGAAAATCCTCCAAAATGAACCGCATAGGAGACTGCATTGTTGTAATATTCCTGCCACAGACTGTTTCCGGCAAGCCAGGTCTCAATGTCATTAATACAGGACTGCATCAGGGAGATGCTGTATTCTGACCAGGGCCCCCAGTCTCCGGAGTACAGTCCGGAGATCATACAGTGACACAATGCGTAATCCTTGTAAGTCTCTTCCGCTGAAGATCCGAATCCATTCACCTTCAGGTAGGAAAGCTGGTCGCTGAAATCGTATTCCCCATACAGCGGGCCGGCAGGCGAAAGCAGATAGATCATGGTTTTCATATCATTCGCCATGATCTGGCTGTTTCCGGAGCTGTTCACCGGCCAGTCAGAAGTCGCTTCTGCACAAAATGCATGGAAGGAACCGGACGGGGTCGTGACTCCATAAATGCTTGCGATCTGCCATACCTGTTCGCCTGTATAGGGGTCTGTCACCTTAAATTCTCCGATCTGATGGGTTCTCAGGCCCAGCTCATTGTCTTCATAGACGGTGACTTCTCCGTTGGTTTTTGTATCCACATGAAAAGAATCCAGATAAAACAGAGCCGCGATCCGGTCCATGGCTGCCCCGGTACTCTCGGGATAGGAATACTCTGTTTCCTCGTCCCGGATAAAAATCTGCAGCATTTCATATCTCTGATCCTCATCCAATAACAGATACAGATCCTGTGCATCAGCCGGGTCCAGACTGCTGACAAACTCCATGATCGCCTCCCTGGTCCCCGGATCTGCCAGAATGGCACAGAATTCCTCCAGGGGTGTCTCGGACGTCTCTTCCGGCCCCTGGCCGGAATACTCCGGGTCAAAGATCAGTCCCTGATTCCGTACATTTTCAATCTCATCCCTGGAATGGGCCGACAGCCAGCCGGCCATCCGGGCAGCTGCTTCCGATGTGGAATCTGCTGCCACATTGTAATTAACCACGGGGCCATAATTGGAAAAGGGCTGCCTCTTTCCCTCCGCATCGCAGGCTCCGATGGTCAGAACTCCATCATAATTTCCCGGGACATACCAGGATGCGTCTCTACCATTGTTTCCGGCAGATGTCACAACCAGAATCCCATAGGACAGCGCTTCCGCGATCGCAGATCGGAGAAGCATACTGTCAGCTGTCATTATTGCGGAGGCGGAGATCAGGATGACTCTGACATTTTGAGTCAGGGCATACTGAAATGCCGCATAGACCGCGGAAAGATCCGCGAGCCCATTGCTTTCAAATGCCTTAATCGACAGGATCCGGGCATCCGGATGCTGCTCAGCGATCCGTTCCGCCATCAAAGTCCCATGTCCGTTCTCATCTCCCGTATAATCCCCGATCATGGACACAGCTGCAGTCGCGTAGCCATTGGTTCCGGTATCGATCAAGGCCACATCATATTCATTGGACCATCCGGTTTCAGCGACTGCTTCCTCCATTTCGGAAAAGGGATTCTCTGCCCCGGTCATGACTTCTTCGGCTGCGATCTCTTCGATAAGATACTCTTCACTGTCCACCGAAAGGGATCTGCTGTCGATCTCGACAAGCTCCGCCCGGGACAGATAATACGCATAAGCTTTCTGTGCTGTCTGCACATCAGAAAACTGCAGCAGATACAAACCATTCAGTTCCGACAGAATCACCTCCGGATCTGAAAAAATCGAAGGATCATAGGTCCCGACGATCAGTCTCCCGGAAGAAAAATCCAGATCATAGAATGCTGCGGCATCATAAAGGCTGTCCGCATAAGGATCCGCAGCTGCTTCTGCCGGATCTTCTTCCACAGCCGTCTCTTCCGGCTCCAAAGGCTCTTCGGACTCAGCGTCCTCTTCGGCATCTATGATTTCTCCGGGTTCGGCAGCTTCTTCAGGGTCTGTGATTTCATTGGGTTCTTCGGCCTCCTCGGAGTCTGTGATTTCTTCGGGTTCAGCCTCTTCCTCAAGTTCTATGGCTTCGTAAGGCTCCGTGTACTGCTCTTCCTCGAATCCTTCAGGAAACTCCTCCGGCCACTCATCCGATTCTTCTTCCGGAAACTCTACCGACTGCTCCTCTATGATCTCTTCTGCAGGCTCTCCGGACAGTTCTTTGACAGATCCTTCTGCAAATTCCTCTTCGGATTCTTCTGCATTTTCCTCTGACAATGCTTCCTGTAACTGTACCAAAAGTTCCTCCGGCAGTTCCTCCGCTTCTCCCGGGATTACCTCCTGGACTGCTTCCATGATCTCCTGCGGCAATTCTTCGGAAAACCCGCCCGGAGCATATTCCGGATCACTCGTTTCTTCAGAAGCTGTAACTGCCATGTTTTCCGTTTCTTCCGGCACCTCCGACTCCCCGGAGAAGACCGGGGAACAGATGACCAGCGCCAGAATCACTCCGGCAAGGATCAATGAGAGCATTCTCTGAATTGATATTGACGTACGCATAAGTGAATATTCCTCCTTTTCTTATCCCCCGGCACACAATAATACCGGGAACCTGCGTAACCGAAAAACAGACAGGAGAAATAAAACAGGGATACCGATGCATCCTGTGCCTACTCTCAATATAACGTTGAAAATGAAAATGATCTGAAATGTTTCTGATTTGTGTGGCGGATTTTAGCACGGATCCATGCCGCCGTCAAGTCCGGAATTGCTTGATTTTTCAATGTTTTTTTACATCTGTCATATGTCATACGTATCCTGCATTTTCCGGAATTCGGGACACTCCGAAACCAGTATGGCTAAGTTGTACCATATTTAGAATAATTGAGAATTACCGCCCAGAGATTTTATGAAAACTGGACCATATACTAAATAATCCTGATCTTCTGCACCTTGGGTGGGTGCTTTCCTGCTGTTGGAGGTGCCGTAAAGTCCATGCTGCCGCTGACTTCATCCATACTTGCCTCCATCCTGCCATTTGGACCATCCTGAAAATAATCGTCATTTACTATCCCTGTCATTTTTGCGAAAACAGGGATGGGATTTTCCAATAATTTCATATACGGTCCAGTCCGGGCCCTCTTCTACCCCACAATTCGGACTGTATATAAAAAAACTGCCAATTACTATCCCTGTTTTCCGGGTCAGTGCAGGGATAGTAATTGGCAATTATTGCGCTGA
>JAFUBX010000033.1 GCA_017459985.1 Parasporobacterium sp. | reverse complement strand
AAGGACGCAGCTGAAGATGCCAAAGTCACCGTCGAAGGTGCGGTAGAAGATGCCGTCGAAGAAGGCAAAGAGATCGTCGAAGAAGGCAAGGAAGCAGTTGAGGACGTCGTGGAAGACGCAAAGGACGCAGCTGAAGATGCCAAAGACGCTGTCGAAGGTGCTGTAGAAGATGCAGTCGAAGAAGGTAAAGAGATCGTCGAAGAAGGCAAAGAAGCAGTTGAGGACGTCGTGGAAGAAGCGAAGGACGCGGCTGAAGATGCCAAAGACGCCGTCGAAGGAGTTGTAGAAGACGCCAAAGACGCTGCGGAAAATCTGATCGGAGAAGTCAGCGAAGCAGGCAATCTGGATGAACTTGTGGATGCAGTGAAGCAGGAAGCAGGCATCGAAGATGCAGCAGAAGAAGTGACCGTAACATTCTCAACGGGAGAAACAGCAACAGCAATCGTAGGCCAGCCTTTCGAATTCTTCTTCCAGTGCGATGCACCCGGAGATATGGGTGAGCCGGCTGAAGGGGAAGAGGGAGCAGGAATTGTGGCTTCCAGCGGAGAAGTTACATATGAAAATGTTTCTCTCGGAGGACCTTTCTCCTATCCGACCAGCGAGAAAGTTATCGTGACCGGATTCGAAGGGGATTTTGAAATCACAGTAGCTGATGCAGCAACTCAGATGGAAGCAACTCACACCATTTACTTTACGGCAGAAGATATTGAAGCAGCTGTTGCTAAGGCAGAGCAAATGGAAGCAGAGAGAGCAAATTCTGAAGGCGGCGAATCTCCGGAAGGCGAGTCACCGGAGGGTGAAGCACCGGCAGCTCCGGAAGGCGAGTCACCGGAGGGTGAAGCACCGGCAGCCCCGGAAGGCGAATCTCCAGAGGGCGAATCTCCGGAAGGTGAGTCTCCGGCGGCAGAAGCTCCGGCTGAGGAAGCTGCAGTTGCAGAAGAGTCAGCAGAAGCTGGATATCATTCTGTGATCCAGGATATTTTAAACAACATGAATAACAAAGAAGAAGCTGCAGAAGAAGCACCGGCAGCAACCGGAAAAATAAATGCATTCCCGAACAGCAATCTGGGGGCAGCCGCAGAAGAAACAATCGAAGCAGCTGCAGAAGCTGTCGAAGAAGCAGCTGAAGAGGCCGTTGAAGAAGCAGAAGCTTCTGCACAGAAGATTAATGCATTCCCCGGAAAAGTGATCGGCGACTGATCATTGATAATTTGTCATAAATTGATTAATTTAACCAAAAACTCAAACTAATTTTATCTTACCTGACGCTAAAGTAAAATTAGTAAGAGGAACTGCCAGATGCTATAATGCAGATGTGGATCCGGAGTATCGGATTCACATCTGCATTTTTTATAGAGGAGGTAGAAAAATGAAAAAAGTATTAGCATTACTGGTTTCTGCAGTCATGGTATTTGCTCTGGCAATGAATGCTGCTGCAGAACCGGCAGAAGGAGAAGTTACGGTCACATTCTCCACGGGGGAGACTGCAACAGCAGTCGCAGGCGAACCCTTCGTGTTTTTCTTCCAGTGTGATGCACCGGGAGATATGGGGGAACCTGCTAAGGGACAGGAAGGTGCCGGAATCACCGTTTCCAGCGGCGAAGTTGCATATGAGAACGTTTCTCTCGGAGGACCATTCTCCTATCCGACCAGCGAGAAGGTCATCGTGACCGGATTCGATGGGGACTTTGAAGTTACGGTAGCCGATGCCGCAACCCAGATGGAGGCAACTCATACCATCTACTTTACACAGGAAGACATTGATGCCGCAGTTGCCCATGCAGAGGAAATGGCTGCACAGATGGCCAATTCCGAAGGCGGGGAGTCACCGGAGGGCGAATCACCGGAAGGCGAAGCTCCATCTGAAGAAGGACAAGCTCCGGCAGAGGGTGAGTCACCGGAGGGCGAATCACCGGAAGGCGAAGCTCCATCTGAAGAAGGACAAGCTCCGGCAGAGGGTGAGTCTGAAGGCGGCTCCGGGGAATCCGCACCCAGCGAATTCGAAGGCGTGGAATATCCGGAATTTGATATTGCCTTTACGCCATATTCATCTGAAAATGACTACACCGTGTATAATGTCAGAATGACCATGCAGGCCGGTTTCCAGGAGTTCAAGTCCTATGCTCCGGGAATCAAGACGATTCATGCCGGTATCGGTTATCTGGATCCGTTCGGAGAAGGATTCTACTACGCAGGAATTATGTATCCGGAATCATTCTCCGCACCTGAGGCAACCTATGTTTCTGACTGGATGGATGCAAATATCGGATGCAGCCTGTTCTGTATCTATCACACCAATGCCGGTGATATCTATGCATGGGACGGCATTTACGGAGCCAATGCAAAAGACCTGGCAAACTACATGTCCGGGGAAGATGCTCTGACCGCCGATGAAGTCAACGGCACTATGCCGACCCGCAGCGATGCCCTGATCAACATCGTAGCAGGCGGTACCGGCATGTTCAAGGGCGCCTACGGCGTTCTCATCGGAAGCACCTCCGGCGGCGGTATTTACGGAACGACAGAAGATATGACCCTTCCGCAGACTCTGTTCAAATATATGAAGGGTTACATCGTAGTTCCTGACGACTGTGAAAATGCTGCATTATATGAAGTGACACAGGAATTATCGGAAGAGCATGCAGATCTTGAGATCCGCAGTACCGAGTATGCAATGGTTCCTCTGACACTGCGTATGCAGCAGGGCAGCCTGGAAGAAAATGACAAAGCCGGAAGCGGAATCGGAACCCTGCTGCCTTACAATGCAGGCGCAATCACGGTTGATTATGAGGATTGTTCGGCAGCTGCAGACTATGATGTTCATAACTATGTGAACGATAACTGGCTGGCAGCATACGGCGAGCCGGAATTCATGACGATTCACATTGATGACGGAATCGTGGCAGGTGATGTATACGCATACAAGTTCTCTTATGGTACGATTCTGGATCCGTCCAGCGATTTTGCAAATACCGGTTCCGAAGAAGCAGAATTCTTCCTGATGATCGACGGAACGGATGATTTTGCAGGAGTGACCGGTATTCTCAGCGGATTTGATGTAACGGCGGATCCGGAGGGCTGGGGAATTGCAGAATATGACAATGATCTTCCGCTGTCCCATCAGACCTGGGCAGAAGGATACATGAAGGTTCCGGCAGAAAGCCCGGCTGCATTATATGGAAATGATATGATCATGGATTAACGGACCAAAAGCGGAGTGATCCGCAGGTGTTCTGAAAATTACAGCGTCCATGCTTCAGGGCCGCCCGATGGGCGGCTCTGTTGTTTTTCTTATTGTTTAATGAAAAAAAATCAATTATAGTAGTTCTGATAGTTAATTTTTGATATTTCCGGCGCGTATGAATCCTATAAGGAACCATTGTTCAGGCTTTCCGGGATTTAAGGACAGAAAGAAGAAAAACGGATATAGCGGGGAAGATTATGAAAGAGGAAGAGTATCTTGACAAAACAGTATCTGTGCGCAGGTCTTATGACACCACCGTTTCTGTGAGACGGGCGATGCCGTCCGGAAATCCGATGCCCCAGTCTCAGCCTGCGCCGACGCCCACATTCGGAAAACAGAAAAAGCCGTATACCGTATCGGTCATCATTTTGTTTATTGTGCTGGCGCTTCTGATCGCGGCGGGAGTGTTTTTCGCAATACGTTATATCAATTCCAAGGATCAGGAAGAAAACGGACAGGAGGTCGTGCAGGAAGAAACGACCACTGCCCCGCAGCCGGACGGCCAGCAGGCATCTCCCGGTGAAGTTCCAGCTGAGACGCCGGGTGAGAACAAGACCTTCCAGGCTCCTGCCGGTGTACAGATCAGCTTCGACGGTGCCGGAACAGCCAATCCGCCTGCCGTGGATGACGCCGCTACAGCCAATACAGCTGAGGCTGCCAATCCCTCGGTCAATACAGCCAATACTGCTGATCCCGCCGCAGCGGATGCTGCCGCTGCCACCGGCGGGACAGTTATGCCCGCGGCAGACACCGAAGCAGTCCCCGCGGCAGACACCGAAGCAGTCCCCGATGCAGACCCTGCGGCCGGGAACGCGATCTCATTTTACGCGCAGACAAACGGCACAGAGAATGTGACGCGTCTGAGGTCTGCACCGGGAGGAAGCAATGCGGCGCTGTTCGAGATTGCCAGAGGAGAGACGCTCCTGATCACGGACCTTGCCTTCAGCTCGGAAGACGGTATGCTGTGGGGAAATACCAGCTACATCGGCTACAGCGGATGGGTGCCGGTTCAGGAACTGAAGGTCACGGAGGAAGAAGGGGCCATGAGCCCGAGGATTCCCGTTCTGATCCGTTCCGAAGAAGACTATGTCAACTTCCGGACAGGAGCCGGGATCAGCAATGAGGCCGTTTCCTATATTCCGAACGGAACGCCCCTTTCGCTGATCGATATTGCGTACAATCCGGAGGACGGCCTGTTCTGGGGCCGGACAGCGTATGACGGACAGGATGGATGGATCTCCCTGAGGCAGACCTCCATAGAAAGGAAATAAAACAGCAATGATGCAGGATTATGATAAAACCACATTTGTCGGCAGATCCCAGATCGCGGAACCCGTGTCCGCAGACCTTTGCGTCACAATATTTGACGGAGCGCAAAAGCCCAGAATGATTCGTCTGGGGGAACTGGGAAGGAATGTGATCACCTTCGGAAGAGCCCGGGACAATGATATTGTGTTGTCCTCGCCGCTGGTTTCCTCCCTGCATGGACGGTTCGTCCTGAAAAACCGGCAGTGGTGCATTGAGGACCGGGCCCTGTTCGGAGACCGACCGAGCACCAACGGCCTGATCTACAATAACCGGAATATCGTGAGCCGTTTTCTTCATGAAGGTGATTTCATCCGGATCGATGACGGCGTGGAAACCATTCCCCAGGGAGTGCTGCTGGTCTTTTCCTCCAGAAAATCGGCAAACCGTTGGGATACTTTCCAGATCACGGGCCAGCGGCAGATCCGGATCGGCCGGGGGACAGACTGTGATATCCTCTTGCCGCATATCAGCATTTCATCCCATCATGCCCGGATCGTGCGGGAAGGAGAGCGGTGGTATTTCATTGATAACAACAGCACCAATGGCAGTGTGGTAAACAATGTCAGAGTCCGGGGAAAATGGCTCCTTCATGAAAAAGATGTGATCACCATTTCCAATTCCAAGCTGATCTTCACCTCTTCCCGGATCGATTACTGCTGTTATAAGACCGGCATCAGCATTGACGCCTCCCAGGTGGTGGTGACCCGGGGAAAGGGAAAGAAAAAGACCGTTACCACCAATAACGTCAGTATGAGCATTAATCCCGGGGAGCTGGTGGCGATCATCGGAGGATCCGGAGCCGGCAAATCCACGATCCTGAATTGTCTGTGCGGATATCTGCCCCCGGCAAAGGGAGAGGTCTATATCAACGGCATTAATCTGTACCGCAATTTTGACGCCCTGAAGAAACTGATCGGCTATGTGCCCCAGTCGGATATTGTCTATGACAATCTGACCCTGCAGGATATGCTGCGGTATACCGCCAAATTAAGGCTTCCGGGTGATACTTCCGCAAAGGAGCGGGAAGCTGCCGTTGACCGGGCGATCAGCCTGGTGGAACTGGATGATAAAAAGACCAGCTATATCAAGAGGCTGAGCGGAGGACAGAAGAAGCGTGCCAGCATTGCCGTGGAGCTTCTGTCCGACCCAAACCTGATCTTTCTGGATGAGCCTGCTTCCGGGTTGGATCCGGGCACGGAGAGAAACCTGATGGAATCCCTGCGGAAGATGGCGGATTCCGGCAAGACCGTTGTGCTGGTCACCCACAGTACGCTGCAGCTGAAGATCTGCGATAAAATCGCGTTCATGGGCCGGGGAGGCAATCTGTGCTTCCTGGGATCCTATGAAGAGGCACTGGCGTTTTTCGGGGTCTCGGATGTGATCGATATTTATGCCCTGATCAACGACCACTCCATGGAATGGAGGAAACGGTATGACCGGATCGCGGAACGGCCGGGCAATCTGCGGGGGCAGAAGGAAAAGGTCACAAAGGAAAAACAGAAACACAAATCCCAGCTTCTGGTGCTGTGCTCCCGGTATATGAAGCTCCTTCTGAATGATCGGACACGGCTTTTGCTGCTGATGATCCAGGCGGCGGGACTGCCGCTCCTGATCGCCCTGGTGGCGGACGGACAGCAGTTTGAGCAGTATGAAATGACCAAGAGTCTGCTGTTTGCCCTGTCCTGCTGTGCGTTCTGGGTGGGAATGCTGAATGCCATTCAGGAGATCTGTAAAGAACGGAACATCCTGAAACGGGAGTATATGACCGGAGTTTCCCTGGGATCCTATCTGATGTCCAAGGTCCTTGTGCTGGGACTGCTGTGTCTGATTCAGAGTTTCCTGATCCTGCTGGTGTTCCGGCTGACCGTCGGGATTCCGGATACCGGACTGTTTACCAGTCCCTTCCTGGAACTTCTGATTACGACCTTCCTGACGGCACTGGCTTCCACCGCCATGGGACTTCTGGTCTCCTCTCTGGTGGCCAATGCAGACCGGGCCATGACTCTCGCCCCCATCCTTCTGATGCCCCAGATCCTGTTTTCCGGCCTGATTTTCAAGCTCAGCGGAGCAACGGAGATCATCTCCTGGTTTGCGGTCTGCCGGTGGAGTATGGAAGGCTACGGGACCACAGCCAATCTGAATACTCTGGAATTAAGACTCCAGCAGCAGGGACTGATGGTCGAACACGAAGCCGAAAGCTTCTTCGAATTTACCACGGAACATATGCTGTTTGCCTGGGGCATTTTACTGGCCTTTGTTGCAGGCTGTGTGATCCTTGCGAGGATCTTCCTGTCCAGAACAGACAAATCATGAGAAGGAACCTGTGAAAGCATGGAATATCTTGTTCGTTACAGCTGCCTGAGCGATATCGGATGCTGCCGGGCAGTCAATCAGGATAACTACATATGCGGGGGACAATATCTGACCATTCCGGAGGCGCAGGAAGGCAGCCGGATCAACGGTACCCTGATTCCGGGGGAAACCTCTGTCGCCGGCGTATTTGACGGCCTTGGGGGAGAAGAACAGGGAGAAATGGCATCCTTTCTTGCAGCCCAGTGCGCGGCGCAGATCTGTTTCGCCGGGGATCCGGTGGAGGAACTGCGGGAGTACTGCCAAAATGCCAATGCCATGATCTGTCATTATGCGTCGGATCATCAGGTCGCTGCCATGGGAACGACGGCGGCGGTTCTGGCTTTTACAAAGGAACGGATCCTTTTGTGCAATATCGGCGACAGCCCTATTTTCCGGTTCGGGGGAAAGAAACTGGAAAAACTGTCTGTCGATCATATCGCCCCGGCGCCATTCGGGAGAAAGGCCCCGCTCTCCCAGAATCTGGGGATTGACCCGGCGGAACTGGTGATCGAACCCTACGTGGCAGTCGGAACATATCATCCGGGGGATCTGTATCTGATCTGTTCCGACGGACTGACGGATATGGCAGATGAGACGGAGATCGGGGAAATTCTTTCCGGGACCGCCTTCGAGAAAGCGGCGGATCGTCTGCTGCAGCTGGCCCTCAGCCGCGGGGGAAGGGATAATGTGACGATCCTTCTGTGCCGGATCGAAAGGGCACGGAAAAATCTGCTGCATCGTGCGGCGCAGAGTGTAAAACGGATAATAAGGAGCGGGAGTTAATGGAAAATGAGATTCTGACCGGAATATGGCCGGAATGGAAGGTGGTCAGGCAGATCGGCAGCGGATCCTTCGGAACGGTGTATGAAGTCGCCAGGACGGATTCCCTGACAGGCAGTCATTCCGCGGTGAAAGTCATTCAGATCCCGCAGAATGATGCGGAACTGGGATCTTTGAGAGACAGCGGGCTGACCGAAGATGACACCCGGCAGTTCATGGAGAGCTTTGTAAATGATTTTGTCCGGGAAATCGAAGTGATGGAATCCTTGAAAGCCCTTCATAATATCGTCAGCGTCGAGGATTACAAAGTCGTAAAACGCACCGACCGGATCGGATGGAAGATCTTCATCCGGATGGAACTGCTGACTCCGCTGACGACTTATATCCGGGACAATCCGCTGACCGAAGACCGGGTGATCAAACTGGGGTGCGATCTGTGTACCGCCCTGACAGAATGTGAAAAGGAGTCGATCATTCACCGGGATATCAAGCCCGGAAATATCTTCGTCAACAAACACGGGGATTTCAAGCTGGGGGATTTCGGAATCGCCCGGCGGATGGAAAATACGACCGGAGGCCTCTCCCACAAGGGCACTTATAACTACATGGCTCCGGAAGTGCAGACGCCCGGTCCCTATGATTCCAGGGTCGATATCTATTCCCTGGGACTTGTGCTGTATCAGTATCTGAATCAGGGCCGGCTGCCCTTCCTGAACAGCGAGCAGCAGGTCCGGGATCACAATGCCCACCGGGAGGCGCTGAACCGCCGTCTCTCCGGCGAAATGCTTCCGCCTCCCTGCAATGCCTCTCCCGCACTGGCGGATGTGGTCCTCCGGGCGTGCGCTTTTGATCCGGACCGGAGATTTGCCACGGCCAGGGATATGAAGCGGGCTCTGACCCAGGCGGCAAACGGAACCTATCGCCCCTCAGATCAGTCCACCAGCTCCATCAGCCTTTCTGATTTTGCGATCCCGCCTTCCCAGCAGAATAAAAACGCCGCCCTCCGCAGCCGGGAGGCCGCCCTTCGCAATCCGCCGATCCGAGGGGAAGCCCAGGCTCCGTCCCGGTTTGTTCCGGCTTCAGGCGGTGGCGCAGGCGTGGGTACCGGCCTGGGTGCCGGCATCGGCGGCAGTACCGGTATGGGCGGTGGCGTGGGAGTCAGGCAGCAGCCTCCAAAGCCAAAATCTCCCATTGTCCCGATCCTTTTGGTGATTTCCGCGATCCTGATCCTTGCAGGAGGATATTTTGCTCTGATTTACCTGAATGTTCTCCCTGACAGCCTGTCTTTACTGTCCTCCGGCACGAAGGAGCAGATCGGCAGCAGCCTGCCGGAAACGGAGGAATATGAAGAATATTTTAAAGTCATCCTGTATCAGGCGCCGGACAGTCAGCTGCCGTTGATGGCAGAACCGGACAGCGGCTCGCAAAAATACACCTCCATCAATGCCAATGCCCTTCTGGCCATTGATAAAGTGTCGGGAGGATGGGGACATACGGAATACGAAGGCCGCGCGGGCTGGGTCGCGCTCCGGTATACCAAGGCCGTCGACGGGTACAGCGCGGCGGAGCCGGAGGGCGAACTGGAACAGGAACAGACATACGTCGTATATAATACCGGTTATCAGGGGCTGACAGTCAGAAGCCGTGCAACCGAAGACTCCTGCGCCCTGGATACAATTCCGGATGGCACTTCTGTAACAGCTTCGGCTCTTGAAAACGGATGGGCGTATGTGACGTACGGGGACCACAGCGGATGGGTCAGTACGACCTTCCTCCGGTAGAGTTTCAGACAGAATAGTTCGAACCTCAGGCGGAACATCTGTCTGCGGGCAGAATACCTACCTGCGGCCGGAACATCCGGGTCTTCTGCACCCTGGGTGGGTATCTTCCTGCTCTGGGTGATGCAGCAAAACCGCGGTTGTGAACGGCATTCGGGAATGTGCTTGTACTGCATTCGATTTGATGGCAAACTCCCTCCTGCATCTTCTACAATAAAAACTGGAATATGAGAACACTTTTCTCTGTTCTCATATTTAGGGTTTTCCATGTACGTTGCATTTTTGCTACACATTTGCCGGATTTTCTAAAAAGATTCCTGATTTTCGACCCTTATGTGAGAAAACACATTGAACATCCTTCAATTTCGAGTCTTTAGCGGAGAGCGGAAGGTTGGGTATGGAGTTTAAAGGCTTTTTCTGGAATCACCTTCCTGATTTACGATAATTTGCCCGGAAAATGGAAGGTGGCGTATGGAGTTTATAAGCTTTTTCTGAAATTACCTTCCGAATACTATTTCCCTGCTGTCTCTATAACAAAAAAACATATTTGAAACAAATGAGATATCCGGTGACAGTCAAAGAGGGGATCCGGAGCTGATTTGCCGGCCGGGGCCGAGATGCCAGAACGCCACTGCGCCGGCGGCGGCTACATTCAGGGAATCCACACCATGATACATGGGGATCCGGAAAGACAGGTCACACCGCTTCAGAGTCTCTGCACAAAGACCCGGTCCTTCTGTTCCCAGAAAGATGGCGATCTTCTCATCCTTGTCAGGATGAAATGCAGAAAGATCTTTACAGTGATCCCCCAGTGCCATGGCGGCTGTCAGAAATCCCTTTTCATGAAGAACAGATGTTGCCGAAGGACCGTCGGGAATGCAGGTCCAGGGAATCTGAAACACGGTTCCCATACTGACTCTGGCAGCTCTGCGGTAAAAAGGATCCGTGCAGCCCTTTGTCAGAAGAATTCCGTCCATACCCAGAGCTGCTGCGCTGCGGAAGATTGCGCCTACATTGGTGGGGTTCATGACATTTTCCAGGACCACGATCCGGGAACTTCCCGAAAGAATCTCTTCGTGATGTGGGAGGGTCTTTCTTCTCATGGCACAAAGAATTCCCCTGGTCAGAGCAAATCCCGTGATCCGGGTCAGAACCGATAAAGGAGCCAGATAGACCGGAAGATCCTCCGCCGGGGAAACTCCGGAGATCAGGTTTTTCCGATCACCCCGGGAATTCTCTTCAGCTCCGGAGGACCTGTCGGCAACTGAGAACAGATTACAGACCTCCTGAGCCCGGGTATCTTCCGCCAGACAGATCATCGGTTCATATCCTGCGTCCAGCGCTCGTCGAATGATCATGGGACTTTCTGCAATGAAAATTCCCGGCGCAGGCTCAAAATAATGAATCAGCTGAGGTTCCGAAAGACCGGAAAATATCTGAAGCTCCGGACTGTCAATTTGAGTGGTATGGATGATCTTCACAGGCGAAATTCCTTACTTTAATTCTGCTGCGATTCTGGCAACAGGGATAGTAATCCGCAGTTATTTCCTGCATGGTCCAAAACCATGAAATAGTAGGGCCACGAACCAGACCATAGAGCCAGCCCACGGAGGCCAGACCACGGGGAGGAACCAGCCGCAGGATCAGAAGCCATGGCTTCCGCCGCCTCCGCCGCCGGAGAAACCGCCCCCGCCACCGCCGGAAAAGCCACCGCCACCAGAGAAGCCGCCGCCCCCGCCACCGCCGGAGGACTCTACGTGGCGTACCCGTTTCGTGCTCTTTAAAGTGGTCTGGATCGAAGGGGTAAACTCCCATTCATCCAGAAGTTCCCGGATATTTCCGGTTGTATTGGCGTTCTTTCGGGTCTTGATCCGGATCAGGATCAGACCGATGGCAAGGCCGGCAAAGACCGCCAGTAACGCAGCTGTGATGTAACGCATGGGCTGGGCGATCTTCTGTCCGTTTAAAACCCGGGTAATTTCCAGGAAGACCTCTTTTGCACAGCCGAAATAATCACCCCGTGACGCGTAGGTGTAAGTATTGTCGGTAATGGAATCTGCAATTCCCCGGGTGATGACCTTAAAGGTATCCTCTCCGGAATAAATGATCAGCTGCCGGGTGGACATGTCAATCATGAAAATGACCGCATGATATCCGTCCAGACCGGAGGACATGCACAGATTCTCCAGGGTCTGCTTGGCATGCTGCATCAGGGAAGAGGAATGCTCCGTGGTGCTGCTGACAAACAGGGCAGACGCGAAGGGCGTGACTGGCTGCAGATAGTCCGCCAGTTCGGTTTCTTCTTCCTCCGTCAGAAGGTCTGCCTGATCCAGGATAATGGCCGCGTAGCCGGTCTCTTCATTTCTGGAAAGATATCCGTTCGCTGTCTGTGCCGCCTTAGTCCGGATCCCGCTCAGAAAAAGGGATCCGCCCAGGATTGCAGGAACCAGAAGCGCAAGAACCGAAAACAGCAGGAACCGGGTGATCCCATGCATTTCGCGTGAGGAACCCTGCACTCCAAGGAAGAGTTGTCGGGTTTTATTTCTGAATTCAGTCACGCTCATCACCCCCTCTCTTTCCGAGCTGGGCCGGCTTTCGGAGGGCCAGCCGGTTGGTGATCCGGACGAAATCCAGCACCGTCAGGATCAGCATGACGCAGCAAAGCAGGACCGCGCCATAATAATACAGGTCGTTATGAGGACTCCAGATCGTGATCAGAAGTCCCGCGACCACTCCGATCAGCGGCAGCAGGATCGCCCGCAGGATGATCGGGAAGGGAACCCGGATCCGGCCTTTCTTCGGAACAATGGCAGCTTCCGATCCTTTGGAACCGGAGGATTTGCCGGTGATCAGGATGATAAACAGAAGAACCCCCGCGATAAAGCCCAGGGCGATGACATTGATGTCCGTCAGCACATAAAACAGACTGCAGAGAAACGGGATCCCGATGAAACAGAGAAATCCGAACAGGATCCGTTTACCCCTTCCGGACCCGGCTCTGCGTTTGCCGGCGGTTCCCGGATATTCCCCGTAGCCGGCGGGATCCGGGTGCTGTCCGAACTTTTTGGACTGGTTCAGGTACAGCAGGCCGATATCATTGAGGCCGTGCTCCTGAATGTATTTCTCCCGGAGCATTCCGGTGGAGAAGAACATCAGGATGCTCAGAAGCAGCATGGTGATGATCAGCAGGGTATCCGGCTTCATGGTGAAGAACTGAAGCACCAGGAAGATCGGGAGCGCAATGAGCAGGGAAATCAGCAGGTATTTCTTAAAATCCACCGGCAGGTCCGTGTGGATCTTTCCGGTGAGACCGTTGACCACCGCGTAGCTCATCAGTCCGGTCCGCTCGTTCTTGTTGGACAGGAACCAGACCGGGAGGAATCCTTTCCGGACCTTTGTGATCCTTCCGTTGATGGAAGTGTGATTGTAAAGATCTGTGGAGCTGACATTCTTGGATTTGATGTCATGCTCCAGGGACAGGTCATTCCGGATATTGGCATCCAGGGAACGGAAAATCTCGTCATTATAAGCCTCCGGGGGAACATTTCCGATATCCGCATAAAATCCCGCCAGATACTTGTCATTGAAGGGGACCGCCTTCTTCATCGGGAAGGGGGCGATGTCCTCCATGATGCTGTCCGGGAAGGAGGAGGAAGCGTCTTCCGTAAATCCGCCGTAGACCCCGTGGGCTCTGGCGGAGATGTTGTATTTCTTAATGATATCGTAAGATCCGTCCCGGGTGGTGGTGGAGGTGTTATAGTCTCCGTCTGCGTCCGCCTCTCCGGTATAAATCCAGCAGGGCATGTAGATCCCCCGGAATTTGTCGATGACCGTGTCGGACTTCATGCTCCCGGGAAGGAACCAGGCATGTTTGATCTTGTCCTTGTAGATCGTTTTGCATTTGTCTTCAGAAATATGGAACGGGATCACCAGATCCGGGAAGATGGAGTCTTCTCCCTTCATCCGGCTTTCCAGAAATGCCTGGGATCCGCAGAAGGAACAGAACGTGACGCCGGTCTCCTCGGTCGTATACAGAGCCGCTCCGCACTGGGAGCAGGTGAAGATCTTACCGCCGTCCAGGGTCTGTTCTTCGGCATTCTTCCGTGTCTGATCCAGAGGGCTGTCCTGGATCTCTTCGGGGGAGAATTCCGAATCACAGTAAGGGCACCGGATCTTTCCGCTTTCGGGGAGGAATTCGATCTCTCCGCCGCAATTGGGACATTTGTACATAATCGTTTCCTCTTTGATTTCACTGAAATAGTATTGGAATTTTCATTATATCATCAGATTGCTTTTTTATAAACAAAGAATTGACTACCAGAGCGCTTGCGTCTAAAATAAAGTGACTTTATCCAACATAACGGCCGGAAAGGGGAGAATCACATGAGCAACGAACTGTTCGGAAATACGATCATATTGAGCTGGCTGCAGTATTATGTAGAGCATACCCAGGTGGACCTGGAGAAGGTCAAGATCCTGGACATTACAAGAAAGAACAAGAACCTGATCCCGGCCATCGAAGCAAATGAATGCGTGATGGTCTTCACGGAAGCGGGGCATCATGATATTTTCTACCGCATGTGGGATGTGGGACTCGGAGAGTGCGAGGTCTGGTATAACGAAGGATCCGAGCCGGAAGGGCCGATCAAGCATGACAAGATCAAGGATATGATCAACCGGGGGATCAACGCCTCCGCCGCCATGATGATCATCAACCCCAATGCCTGCAATACCTACAAGATCGGCATGAAGAACGCCAGCTTCTCCAAGGGCTCGGTACAGTATGTAGGAAGCGAGCTCCGGGCGGTGATCCTGAACAAGATGCATGTATCCTACGGGGACAATATCTGCATCATCAGCGGAGAGAGCATTGCCGTGGAATCGGCGATCCTGGCCAGTGAGGGCCACATCATCGCCGTGGAATACTCCTCCAGGGACCGGGTGACCCTGGAAGACAATGTGGAAAAATTCGGAATCAACAATGTGACGATCATTGACCATGTGGATGACGAGACCCTGTCAGGACTTCCGGTCCCCAGCCTGACCATGCTGGTGGCTTCCGCCAGTACGGAACAGGAGATCCGGTGCCTGCTGAAGGTCAATCCGCAGATGGAATTTGTCATTTATACACTGGACTTCAAGATGGCCGCCGTCATTCCCCAGCTGTTTGAAAAGTACGGGATCCGGGATATGGAAATGATCCAGGTGGCAGTATCCAAGATGAACCAGAACCATATGTTCCAGGCAGAACCCGCCCCGTGGATCATTTCGGGGAAAGCGGTATAGGAACAAAGATTCAGAAAGGGAACTTATATTGAACAGGATAACAGAGATCAGATGGCACGGCCGGGGAGGCCAGGGTGCCAAGACCGCATGCCTTTTGCTGGCGGACGCCGCTTTTACGGCAGGGAAATATGTTCAGGGATTTCCGGAATACGGCCCGGAGCGGATGGGCGCCCCGATCACGGCCTACAACCGGATCAGCGATGAGCGCTGCACGGTCCATTCCAATATTTATGAACCGGATTATGTCGTCGTTGTGGACGAAAGTCTCCTGGAGTCGGTGGATGTGACGGCGGGACTTAAGAAGGACGGCGCGATCGTGATCAATTCCGCGAAGGAGCCGGAGGGATTCCGTCCTCTGCTGAACGGATATCAGGGAAGGATCTTTACCATTGACGCCCGCAGCATTTCGGAGAAGCATCTGGGAAATTATTTTCCGAATACCCCCATGCTGGCTGCCATCGTGAAGGTCAGCAAAGTACTGGATGAGGATCAGTTTGCCGCGGACATGGAAGAGTCCTTCCATCACAAATTTGCATCCAAACCCCAGGTAATCGAGGGCAATATGAACTGCCTGAAAGAATCCTTAAAGGAGGTGAAAGGCGCATGATCAGAAAGCCTCAGGATATCAATGAATCGACTCCCTGGCAGGAGATGACCATCGGAGGAGAGATCCCGGGAGCAGCCACCTCGGTTGCGACGATGACCGGCGAGTGGAGAAGCAACCGGCCGGTTTATATTCCGCAGAACTGCAAACAGTGCCTGCTGTGCGCCCCATTCTGCCCCGACTCTTCCATTCCCGTAAAGGAAGGGAAGCGCCTCGGATTTGACTATGACCATTGCAAGGGATGCGGCATCTGCTACAGGATCTGTCCGTTTTCCGCCATCGATTTTGTGAAGGAGGGAGAACAGTCATGAGTATCAAAGACAGAATGTCGGGGAATGAAGCGATCGCCTATGCGATGAAGCAGATCGAGCCGGATGTATTTGCGGCGTTTCCCATTACTCCTTCCACGGAGATCCCGCAGTATTTTGCCCAGTATGTGGCGGACGGCAAGGTCTCCACGGAATTTGTGACCGTGGAATCGGAGCATTCCTCCATGTCCGCCTGCATGGGAGCACAGGCAGCGGGCTGCCGGGCGGTCACAGCCACATCTTCCGCCGGCCTGGCCTTTATGTATGAGATGCTTTACGTGGTAGCCTCCGCCAGACTGCCGGTGACCCTGGCCTGCGTCAACCGGGCCCTGACGGGACCCATCAATATCAACAATGACCATTCGGATTCCATGGGAGCCAGAGACTCCGGATGGATCCAGCTGTATGCGGAGAACAACCAGGAGGCGTATGATAATTATCTTCAGGCCATGCGGATCGCGGAACGTCCCGATGTGCGGCTTCCGATCATGATCTGCCAGGATGGATTCATCACCTCCCATGCGGTGGAAAACATCCTTCTGGAAACGGATGAGAAGGTCAAAGCATTTGTCGGGACCTATGAGCCGGAGAATTATCTGCTGAATCCGGATATGCCCCTGGCGGTAGGCCCTTATGATACCTGCCCGTACTATATGGAACACAAGGTGCAGCAGGCCCAGGCAATGAAAAACGCGAAACAGGCGATCCTGGATGTGGCAGCGGATTTTGAACGGACTTTCGGCAGACGGTATGGCCTGATCGAGGAATACTGCATGGAAGATGCGGAAGCGGCGCTGGTCCTGATCGGAAGCACCGCAGGGACAGCCAGAGCCTGCATTGACGAGATGCGCAGAGAAGGAAAAAAGGTGGGCCTGATCAAGATCCGGTCCTTCCGTCCCTTCCCGGCGGAGGAGATCGCAAAGGCACTGTCCGGAGTCAGGGCAGCAGCGGTCATGGACAAGAGCGAAGGATTTTCCGGATGCGGAGGGCCTGTGTACGCAGAGACCTGTGCCGCCTGCATTACGCTTCCAAAGGTTCCGAAGCTGATTGACGTGGTGTACGGACTGGGCGGACGTGACTGCCGGATGGAAGATATCCGCAGGGTATACGACCATTTGTATGAGATTCTCGAAACCGGAGAAACCGGCCCCGTGTATCTGCATATGGGGCAGAGAAGCAATGAGAAGGAGGTGCTCTGATGGCTTATAATCATAAAAAAGAACTCAGTAAGCCGGAACGGTTTGCACCGGGACATCGTCTGTGCTCCGGCTGCGGCGCCGGGATCCTGTGCCGGGCCATGACCAGAGCCCTGGATGAAGAGGATCAGGCGGTGATCGTCAACGCCACCGGATGTCTGGAGGTCTCCTCCTTCCTGTATCCCTACACCGCCTGGACCGATTCCTATATTCACGGAGCATTTGAAAATGCCTCCGCTATCGGCAGCGGTGTGGAAGCTGCCATCAAAATGAAACAGAAAAAGGGTGAACTGGATGCCAATGTGAAGATCCTGGTGATTGGAGGAGACGGCGGGACCTATGATATCGGATTCCAGTCCCTGTCCGGCGCCATGGAGCGGGGGACGGACCTGACGTATTTTTGCTATGACAATGAAGCCTATATGAACACCGGGATCCAGAGGTCTTCCTCAACCCCTCGGTTTGCCAATGCCACCACGACCCCGGCCGGAAAAGTATCCACCGGAAAGGTACAGAACAAGAAGGATCTGACTCAGATCATGGCGGCCCACGGGATCCCCTATGTGGCCCAGACAACGTATATCGGCAATCTGAGAGACCTTCATGAGAAGGCCAACCGGGCCATTTATACGCCGGGCCCGGCCTTTGTCAATGTCATGTCTCCCTGCCCCCGCGGATGGCAGTACCCGACGGAGGATCTTGCCCTGATCTGCAAAATGGCTGTGGAGACCTGTGTCTGGCCCATGTATGAGGTCATTGAAGGGACCTGGTATCTGAATTATGAGCCGAAGAACAAACTCCCGGTGGAGGAATTCATGAAGCTGCAGGGCCGGTTCCGTCACTGTTTTAAGCCGGGTAATGAATGGACCATTGAGGAAGCCCAGAATTATGTGGACCGGAAATGGGAAGAACTGTTGAGCAAAGTAAATTAAAAAGGGATCATGCAGAAAGTCAGATCTTATATCGGAAGCAGGCAGTATTATAAACGGATCTTTGCCATTATGCTTCCTATCCTGCTCCAGAATGTGATCACGAATTTTGTGAGTCTTCTGGATAATATCATGGTTGGCCAGGTTGGAACCGAACCGATGTCGGGGGTTGCAATTGCCAACCAGCTTATTTTTGTGTTCAATCTCTGTATCTTCGGAGGATTGTCCGGGGCAGGGATTTTCACGGCTCAGTTTGTGGGCAAGGGAGACGAAGAAGGTATCCGGCAGACCGTCCGGATGAAACTGCTGATCGCGCTGGCGGCGACAGCGATCGTGGCGGTGATCCTGTGGCTGCAGGGCGGCAGTCTGATCCGCCTGTTTCTTCATGAAGGCGAAGAAGGCCTGGATCTTGCGGCTACCTTCGGTTTCAGCATGGAATATCTGCATGTCATGATGATCCAGCTTCTGCCCTTTGCCATCATGCAGATGTATTCCTCGACCCTCCGGGAAGCCGGGGAGACGGTGGTTCCCATGCGGAGCAGCATGATCGCCGTGGCGGTGAACCTGGTCGGAAACTATATCCTGATCTTCGGAAAATTCGGAGCGCCGGTTCTCGGGACGACGGGCGCTGCGGTGGCGACCGTGATCTCCCGGTTTGTGGAATGCGGAATCCTGATCATCTATGCCCATACTCATCATGTCAGATTTCCCTTCTTCCGGAAGCTGTACCGGTCCCTGAAGATCGGTCGGGCACTGGCGGGGCAGATGATCCGGAAAGGAACGCCGCTTCTGATCAACGAACTGCTGTGGTCCGCCGGAATGGCGGTCCTGAATCAATGTTATTCGATCCGGGGGCTGGAAGTGGTATCGGCCACGAACATTTCTTCCACCATCGGAAATCTGTTTTTCTGTCTGACCATGGCGCTGGGCTCCACGATCACCATTGTGATCGGCCAGCATCTGGGGGCCGGCCTGCTGGAGGAAGCTGCTTCGGATTTTAGAAAGATCATGCTGCTGGGTGTGGTGCTGTGCATCGGGATCGGAATTATCATGATCTTCCTGGCTCCCGTACTGTCCGGGATCTACAATACCCTGGATTCGGTCAAAGCCATGGCGGCCCGGTTCCTCAGGGTGGTCGGAGTCTTCATGCCGGTCAGCGCCTATCTGAACGCCTGTTATTTCACTCTCCGCAGCGGGGGCAGAACGATCATTACCTTTATTTTTGACAGCGGATACACCTGGGTTTGTATGATCCCTCTGGCGTTTGTGCTGACGCATTTCACACAGCTGCCGATCCTGACCATCTTTATTCTGGTTAACTGCATGGATCTGGTGAAATGCCTGATCGGATTCTTCATGGTACGGTCCGGAATCTGGATCGTAAACCTGGTGGCGGAGGATTAATCCGAGGGATCCTCCGGCTGCCGCTTGTTTGTTTGCGGCTCTTCCGGTGGCGGGCAGTCTTTCTTCCTGTGGATCAGCCGCTGCAGATCTCAGACAGCGTCCGCCCGGTCTTTTTTTCGATGGCGGCTTCAAATTCTTCCGCGTGACGGCGGTTGTTCCTGGCCATCTCACTGTCAGGATCCCTGCCGTTTTTTATCATCTTCTCCCGGAAATAATCAAAGCGTTTCTTAACCCCGACAAAAGTGTCTTCCTGCACGATCCGGTCGCTGAAATAGAGAAGGTCGGCCTCCGTGACGTGATCTATGTCATGATACGTCATGGTTCGCATATGTTCCCGCACGATGGCAGCCTCCCGAAGAAATCCAAGTTCCTCCAGCCGGTCTGCGGCTGCAGTTTCATGATGGGGCAGAGTTCTGGCCATATCATGGACCATTCCGGCACCATAGATCAGATCAGGGTCCAGAACAGGAGCCTCCGGGCCGGACGCCATCAGGGCCTGCGCCAGCCTGAGCGCACAGTCCGTAACCGCCCTGCAGTGTCTCCTGACATGTTCCGGCGTCTGAAATTCCATATATAAAGAAGAAATATCCTGATCGGAAAGTTTTTTCATAATTAATCTGAAGTTCTCAAAACCTGGAAAAATGCTTTAAAATCAAGGATTCCAACACTTTGGATGGCAATAAATGTTACACAAAAATATAAAAATTATTAAAAAAGTGTTACAAAGTACTGTACAAAATGTTACGACCTGTGTTATATTATTGCAGAACGATTAAGAAAACAAAACCAAATTGTTAAGGATCCTGCCTTCTTTCTATCTTATACAGGAGGCGGAGGAATGTCAATTTATTCTTTTTCAGAGTCGTTTAAAACTGTAAAAAGAGGTTGTAAGATATGAGAAGGAAACATAACCGATCAGGCGTGGTTGCGTTAGTCGTGTCAATGATCATTATCGTACTGATAGGCGTTTCCGCCTTTTCAGTCTATTCCCTGGCAAAGAACGGCTATGTGGGAAACAGAAATCATGCTTCCGCGGATTCTGCAGCGGCTGGAACCGGAGTATCCGCCGGCAGCGCTTCCTTATTGGATGTGCAGATGCCGGAAGCCAGTGAAGAAGCGGCAGCAGATGACATCATGGTCCGGCCTTCTGACGGGATGCTGAGAATTACAGGCGTTGTGGATCTTTCAAAGAATGTACCGGTATCCTATACATCTTCGGAGGAAGCGGATACTGCAGCGCAGATCCCTGCCTGGGAACCGGAAGTGCAGATTCCGGAGGAGACCCCGGACAAGGTTGTGGCGGCACAGTTAAGCGATTCTGTTCAGGAATCGGAGGAAGCACTGGCAGCAGCCGATTCCGCGGAAACTGATGAGAAGGAGTTGGCCACCCTGCAGACTCCGGCAGCAGAACCGGGGACGATTGTTGCAGCACCGGCGGAGGAAGAGCCTGCAGCCGCAGAAGCTGCTGCAGATCCTTCGGCAGAACCGGAAGATGCACCGGCAGCAGGACAGGATGCAGAGGAGATCCCGGCGGATGAAGCACAGGCAGTGGAAGATGTTGCAGTTGCAGAGCCGGAGGAGCAGGCCTTATATGCGGAACCTGCAGCAGAAGAACCGGCGTATGAACTTCCGATCAGACCTGTGGAGGAGATGTTCCGGACCGCAGATTCGGAATTCATCGAAGCAGAGCTAGCCTATGCCGGATCCTACGAGGAACCGGAGTTCTATGAAGAACCTGACAGCTACGGGGAGCCGGATGCTTATGAAGAACCTGAAGCTTATGAAGAGCCTGTAGTGTATGAGGAATCTGAGGATTATGAAGAGCCGGCAGTGTATGAGAAATCTGAGGATTATGAAGAGCCAGCAGTCTATGAAGAGTCTGAGGACTACGAAGAACCGGCAGTGTACGAAGAGCCTGTAGTATTCGAGGAGTCTGAGGTTTACGAAGAGCCGGTAGTGTACGAAGAACCGGTAGCCTACGAAGAGCCTGAAGCCTACGCGAGACCGGAATATCATGAAGACCGGGAGTATTATAACAGGTCCTGGTACCATGAAGAGCCGGAGTATTCTTATGAACAGGAGGATACCTGGGAATCCTACGAACCGGAGGAGGCTTACGAGTCCTATGATACCTACGAATCCTATGATACCTACGAGGATATCGGAGAGTGGGTTTTCGATTATAATACCGAAGAATGGTACTATGTTGACTACAGCCGTACAGAAGAGTACCCGGAGGAGTATTATACAGAAGAGCCCCATGAGGAGATCGATTCCTATACTTCCTATGAGGACGATACTTATGAAGAGACCGGCGAATGGGTCTTCAATTATGACACCGAGGAATGGTACTACGTAGACTACGGCTATACAGAAGAAACAACGGAATTCACAGAGGAATCCGAGGAAGAGTACTCTGAAGAATCCTATGAATCCTATGAAGACAATGATGATTCCGAGGATTCCTATGCAGAGGAAACTTACGAAGAAACCGGCGAATGGGTCTTTGATTATGATACCGAGGAATGGTACTACGTAGAAACATCTGCAGAGGATTCCGATTCAACGGATGATTCCTGGTCTGCGGAGGATTTCGATTCGGACGAGGGTTCTGATTCCGAAGATGATTTCGAGGAGATTGAGATCGAGGAACCGGAAGAAGTGGTATACAGTTCTCTGGGTCAGCAGATCGTAAATTATGCGATGGGATATGTCGGAGTTACACCGTATGTCTGGGGCGGCAATTCCCTGTACAGCGGAACAGACTGCTCAGGATTCGTTCATCTGATCTTCGGAGAATTCGGGATTTATTGCTCCCACGCTTCTCTGGAATATAACGGGTCAAGCTTCGGCTATATCATCGGAGCTGATGAACTTCAGCCAGGAGACATCGTTGTATATGGAGGAGGACAGCACGTGGCAATCTACGCCGGCGACGGATATGTTGTCCACTGCTCCAGCCCCGAGAACGGAACCGTATATTGGGATATGCATTATCGCTCCGATATCAGCTGGTTCCTGAGAGTATTGTAAACATCGGATGTGATCCGATCTGACCAGAAGTTGCTTCCCAGCGGCTAAAGTCATTAGAAAGAGACAGCGTGCAGAATCTGCATCCTGTCTCTTTTTCGCTGCCTACACTTTCGCTGCCATCACTTTCACTGCCTTCACTTTCGCTGATCCGTTGCATCCGGCGAAAACCAGCTGCCGGCTGGAGTCAAGCCCGGATTTACCGCAATGCTGCAATTTTTCGGCATGACCTGCCGAAAATCTCACGCATTGCTGCAACTTTTCGGCAGAAGGCACTGATTTTACCGCAATACTGCAGTTTTACGGCAGATTTTACCGCAATACTGCAACTTTTCGGCAAGTATGCCGAAAATCTCACGCATTGCTGCAATTTTTCGTCAGCGGTTGTCAAAAACATCGAGCATTGCGTACGTTGCTGCCATTCACCATTACGTCCCTTCCGTGATTCGGCGTCACCCGCCGCTATCTGCCGGTCAGCCATGCATTGATATCAGAACAATTCTGTGATAATATAATAACATTCAATGTATGAAAGGGGTGTGAAATACATGAAGTGTAATATATCAGGCAGGAACCTTGAAATCACAGAAAGCATCAAGACTGCGGCAGAAGAGAAGATCACGAAGCTCGGCAGATATTTTGCTCCGGATGTGGTGGCGCAGGTCACCATGAGCATGGAGAAGAGCCGTCAGAAGGTTGAGATCACCATTCCGGTGAAAGGCAATGTGATCCGGGCTGAGAGTGAGAATTCCGACATGTATGTTTCCATCGACCTGGCAGTCCGGGCCATCGAGGTCCAGCTCAAGAAGTATCGCAGAAAGATCATTGACCGTTATCAGACTGCCGGTGCGGAATTTGCAGATGAATATATGGATCCCGAGTCTGTGGAAGATGAGTCCGAAGTCAAGATCGTGAAGAGAAAACATTTCGCCTTCAAGCCGATGGATCCGGAAGAGGCCTGCATGCAGATGGATCTGCTGGGACATGATTTCTTTGTATTTACCAATGCAGAGACCGATGAGGTCAATGTGGTATACAAGCGTAAGAACGACACCTACGGTATTATTGAACCGGAATATTGATATAAATCGCCTGCACAGACAGGTTCAGCGGATCGGAACCTCAGAGGGTTCCGATCCCTTTTATTCTTATTTTATAGTTGCACAAGAAGAACGAATAAAATATAATTATACAATTGAATATGAAAGAGTCTGCAGAGCGAGAAATTTACTTTTCGCTCTGTAAAAGTAGTTTAATAAACAGGATCCAGGCAAACAGGATAGGAGAATTGAATGAGCATTTTATCAAAAGTTTTCGGAGACAGTTCCTCCAGGGAAATAAAAAGAATCAAGCCGTTAGTGGATAAAATCCTCGCCCTGAAGCCGCAGATGGAGAAGATGTCGGATGAGCAGCTCCGGGAGAAGACCGGGGAATTCAAACAGAGATACCAGAACGGGGAAACTCTGGATGATCTTCTGGTAGAGGCCTATGCGGTGGTGAGAGAAGCCACAAGACGAGTCCTTCAGACCGAGCATTATCCGGTGCAGATCATGGGCGGCATTGTACTGCATCAGGGCCGGATCGCGGAAATGAAGACTGGAGAAGGCAAGACCCAGACCTGTCTTCTGCCTGCATATCTGAATGCCCTGACCGGGCAGGGTGTGCATATCGTGACGGTCAATGATTATCTGGCTAACCGTGACGCGGAATGGATGGGACAGGTTCACCGGTTTCTGGGACTGACGGTGGGCTGCGTGCTGAACTCCATGAGCACGGAGGAACGGCAGGCTGCATATAACTGCGATATCACCTATATTACCAACAACGAACTGGGATTCGATTATCTGAGAGACAACATGGTGGTCCATAAGGAGAAGCAGGTACAGAGAGGCCTGATCTATGCTATCGTGGACGAGGTTGACTCCGTACTGATTGATGAAGCCAGGACCCCTCTGATCATCAGCGGACAGTCCGCCAAATCCACCAAGCTCTATGAACTGGCGGATATCCTGGCAAAGCAGCTGGTAAAGGGCGAAGCCACCGAATTGTCAAAGATGGATCTCATTATGCATGAAGATGCTCAGGAATCCGGGGATTTCGTTGTCAATGAGAAGGAGAAGGTTGTAAACCTGACAGCAGAAGGCGTCAGGAAGGTGGAAGAATTCTTCAAGATCGACAACCTGGCGGATCCGGAGAATCTGGAGATCCAGCATCACATTATCCTTGCGCTGCGGGCCCACAACCTGATGTTCCGGGATCAGCAGTACGTGGTGAAGGATGACCAGATTCTGATTGTAGACGAGTTCACCGGACGTATCATGCCGGGAAGACGGTATTCCGACGGCCTGCATCAGGCCATTGAAGCAAAGGAGCACGTGAAGGTCAAACGGGAAAGCAAGACCCTTGCCACCATCACCTTCCAGAATTTCTTCAACAAATATAAAAAGAAAGCCGGCATGACCGGTACAGCCAAGACAGAAGAGAACGAGTTCCAGAACATTTACGGCATGGATGTTGTGGAGATCCCCACCAACGTTCCGGTTATCCGGAAGGATCTGGAGGATGCGGTTTATAAGACCAAGAAAGAGAAATTCCAGGCCGTTATCAATTCCATCGTGGAAGCCCATGCCAAAGGCCAGCCGGTCCTTGTAGGCACCATTACCATCGAGACCTCCGAACTGCTGTCCAATATGCTGAAGAAAAAGGGCATCAAGCATAACGTACTGAACGCCAAGTTCCATGAGATGGAAGCCCAGATCGTAGCCGAGGCAGGTCAGCACGGCGCTGTTACCATCGCCACCAACATGGCCGGTCGTGGTACCGATATCAAGCTGGATCCGGAGGCCAAGGCTGCCGGTGGTCTGAAGATTATCGGAACGGAACGGCACGAGTCCCGCCGGATCGACAACCAGCTCCGCGGCCGAAGCGGAAGACAGGGCGATCCCGGCGAATCCAAGTTCTACATCTCTCTGGAGGATGACCTGATGAGACTGTTCGGTTCCGAACGGCTGATGAGCGTCTTTAATACTCTGGGCGTGGCAGATGGCGAAGAGATTCAGCATAAGATGCTTTCCAATGCCATCGAGCGTGCCCAGACCAAGATCGAAAACAACAACTTCGGTATCAGAAAGAATCTGCTGGAGTATGACCAGGTCATGAACGAGCAGAGAGAGCTGATTTACGCAGAGCGTGACCGGGTGCTGAACGGCGAATCCATGCGCAAGTCCATTTACGAGATGATCGATGCGGATGTGGAACGGTTTGTCGGCGCCGCCATTGTGGATGGAACCGCAGCCACCGAGTGGGATATGCTGGGATTCAACGAGATGTATCTGCCGATCTTCCATACCTCCGGCCCGGTGGAGATCGCCGGAACGCCTGAGGCGAAGGAAGCAGAGGAACGGATTAAGAAAGAAGCCGCGAAAAAACAGGCCGAGATCGCAATGCAGCGGGCTCTCAATCCGGACAGCAATGCTCCGGTGCCGCAGGTGATCGTAAGACTTCCACATCTGGTGGAAGCAGGCGGTTCCTACAGCAAATCCGATTTCAATCAGGAAATGATCGAATACAGCCATCAGCTGTATGAAAAGAAGGAAGCGGAATTCCCGGCAGAAGAGCATCTGCGGGAAGTGGAACGTGTGGTTCTGCTGAGAGTCATTGACCGGCACTGGATGAATCACATCGATGATATGGATCAGCTGCGTCAGGGGATCGGCCTTGCCGCCTACGGACAGAAAGATCCTTTGGTAGAGTACAAAATGCAGGGATTTGAGATGTTCGACGACATGATCGCCGGGATCCAGGAAGACACCGTACGGACCATGTTCAGCATCCGGATCGAGCAGAAGGTGGAACGGGAACAGGTGGCCAAACCCCTTGCAACCAATAAGGATGATTCCCTGAGCAAGGCGCCGAAAAAGCGGGATACAGATAAGGTCTATCCGAATGATCCCTGCCCCTGCGGAAGCGGTAAGAAATACAAACAGTGCTGCGGACGCAAGTCCTGATCCGCAGCGGGCCCATAAAGGAGAACAGAATGGTTTTATTAGATCAGTATAAATATGATCTGCAGCAGTATGCCCCTCAGATGCAGGATCTGGAAAGCGCCTTGGGAAGAGAAGAAAAAAGCACCCGGATCGCGCAGATCGAGGAGCAGATGAATGACCCGGATTTCTGGACGGACGGAGAGAAGTCCGGAGGTCTCATGAAAGAGATGAAGGCCCTGAAGGAGGAACTGAACAGCTTTGATAAGCTGAAGATCCAGTACGAGGACCTGGCCACCCTGATCGATATGGCAATTGAGGAAAACGACGGAGATCTGGAAGCGGAGATCGAGTCGGAATTTGCCTCCTTTACAAAGAATATCAACGATTATAAAGTATCGACTCTGCTGTCCGGCGAGTTCGATCATATGGATGCGATCCTGACCCTTCATGCCGGTGCCGGCGGCACCGAGAGCTGCGACTGGGCCGGAATGCTGTACCGGATGTATACCCGGTGGGCGGAACGGCACAAATATTCCATCGAAGTCCTGGACTATCTGGACGGAGACGAAGCCGGAATCAAGTCCGTGACGGTACAGATTTCCGGACTGAATGCTTACGGATATCTGAAATCCGAGCGGGGGGTACACCGGCTGGTGCGGATCTCCCCCTTCAATGCGGCAGGCAAGCGGCAGACCTCCTTCGTCAGCTGCGATGTGATGCCGGATATCGAGGAAAACCTGGATGTGGAAGTTGCCGACGAGGATATCCGGATCGATACCTATCGGTCCTCCGGCGCCGGCGGACAGCATATCAACAAGACCTCCTCCGCCATCCGGATCACCCATATCCCCACCGGGATCGTGGTGCAGTGCCAGAATGAAAGAAGCCAGTTCCAGAACAAGGATAAGGCCATGCAGATGCTGAAGTCCAGACTTTATCTGCTGAAGAAGGAGGAGCAGGCGAAGAACCTGGCGGATATCCGCGGGGATGTGACAGAGATCGGCTGGGGCAACCAGATCAGATCCTATGTCATGCAGCCCTACACGCTGGTGAAGGATCACCGGACCAACTGTGAAGTAGGCAATGTCAATGCCGTCCTGGATGGGGACATTGACGTATTCATGAATGAATACCTGAAGTTTATAGCGAAATAAAGTGAGGAACAGGGATGATTAATGTAGCAGTTTTAGGATACGGCACCATCGGCTCAGGAGTTGTGGAAGTGCTGTCCCGGAATAAAGAGATCGTAAAGAAACATGCGGGAGATGAGATCCGGGTGACCCATGTTCTGGATCTGAGGGAGTTCCCGGGATCTCCCATCGAAGAGATTCTGACCCATGATTTTGAAGAGATCGCCGAAGATGATACGGTGGATATTGTGGTGGAAGTCATGGGAGGAACAGGGGCTGCCTACAAATTTGTCAGAAAGTCCCTGGAACTCGGAAAACATGTGGTCACCTCCAACAAGGCGCTGGTGGCAGCCTACGGACCGGAGCTTCTGCGGATCGCGCAGGAGAACCGGGTCAGCTTCATGTTTGAAGCATCCGTGGGAGGCGGGATCCCGATCATCCGCCCCCTGCTGCGCTGTATCACCGCAGATGAGATCGAAGAGATCACGGGCATCCTGAATGGAACCACCAATTTCATTCTGACCAAGATGTATCAGGAGGGAAGCGCCTTTGAACCGACTCTGAAGGAAGCCCAGGCGCTGGGCTATGCGGAAGCGGATCCCACGGCGGACATCGAAGGTCATGATCCCTGCCGGAAGATCGCGATTCTCACCTCTCTGGTTCTGGGACGGTTCGTGGATTTCGAAGATATCCGCTGCACCGGGATCACCGGGGTGGAGGAAGCCGACATTGCTTTTGCCAAAGCACTGGGCAGGAAGATCAAGCTCTTTGGATCCAGTTTCCGCCAGAACGGAAAGGTCTATGCGGAAGTGGCACCGGCCATGATCGGACCGGAGCATCCCCTGTACAGCGTGGATGATGTCATGAATGCGATTCTGGTCAGGGGCAATATGCTGGGAGATGTGATGTTCTACGGCGCCGGCGCCGGATCACTGCCCACCGCCTCCGCTGTGGTATCGGATATTATCGTGGAGGCCAGACATCTGGAGGAACATATCCCGATCCCCATGGATCCGGAGAAGATGGAGCTGGGAGATATTCTGGAGGCGGAGTCGGAATACTATGTCCGGCTTCCGAAGGAGGCCGCGATGCCCTTTGCCTGCAGCCGGGAGCTGTCTCTTAACGAATATCCGCAGTACAGGGTCTATCTGACCGGTCCGTTAACAGGAAAGCAGATGGAGGAGCTGCCGCAGGCAGTTTTCATGAAGCTCAGATAGAATCTGTCTTGGAGGACACTATGATATTTGAATCAGAAAGTGAGAAAGATACATACTCACTGGGTTATAAGCTGGGCAGTATCGCATCGCCCGGAGATGTGTACAGTCTGGACGGCGATCTGGGAACAGGCAAGACAGTTTTTACGGCGGGATTCGCAAAGGGTCTCGCCATTAATACGCCGGTCTGTTCCCCGACCTTTACGATCCTGCAGGTTTATGAAGAGGGGAGACTTCCCCTGTATCATTTTGATGTGTACAGGATCGCGGATTCCAGTGAAATGGATGAGATCGGATTTGATGAGTACGCCTACGGGCAGGGGGTCTGCCTGATCGAGTGGGGCAGCCGGATCGAAGACATTTTACCGGAGAAGACGATCCACGTCACCATTACCAAGGATCTGGACCGGGGATTTGATTACCGGCAGATCGTGATCGACGACAGAGAATGATCACAGTAATTATACGGAGTACGATAGTTTATGAAAATCTTAGCAATTGAAAGTTCAGGCGCCCAGGCTTCGGCGGCTATTCTGGAGGACGGGAAGATCCTCGCTCTGGAGCAGGGCCCCTTTAAGGTAACCCATTCCGAAACCCTGATGCCGCTGGTGTCCCGCACCTTTATGGTGGCCGGGGTCCGGAAGGAGGAGATCGATGCCATTGCCGTCAGCGGCGGGCCGGGATCCTTCACGGGACTTAGGATCGGCAGCGCCACCGCCAAGGGTCTGGGAATGGCGCTGAAAAAGCCTCTGATCCATGTCCCGACGCTGCATGCCATGGCCTATAATTTCCTGGGAAGCGGCAATATTATCGTTCCCATTATGGACGCCAGAAGAGACCAGGTGTATACCGGCGTGTTCACCTTCGTGATCCGGCCGGATCAGATGATCGACTTTTCCATTTTCAAGGACAGCTGTGCCATCAGCATCACCGAACTGATGGAATATCTGAATGAACTGACCAGTCTGGACGGCAATCCTCCCCTGGTGGTCTTTCTGGGAGACGGGGTGGAGAAATACGAAAATACCATTGACGAACTGGCGGACTTCAACTATGCGCTTGCTCCAGATGAACTGAATCTGCAGCGGGCGGATTCCGTCGGGATTGTGGGAATGGTTTATTATTTTGAAGGACTGATCACGGACCCCGACGAGGAGGCTCCGGATTATCTGAGACCGAGCCAGGCCGAGCGGGAAGCAGCGGAAAAAAAGCAATGAAGATCGGATATTATGAGCTGGCTTATGAGGATATCGAGCAGATCTCCCGGCTGGAGCAGGAGTTTTTCTCGATTCCCTGGTCGGAGGCCAGTATCGGTCATTACGCCGACTCCGGTAATATGATCTTTCTGGTGGCCAGAAGCGAAGAACCCTATATTTCCGATTCTGGAAAGCCGGACAGGGATCCGCAGTTCCTCCCCCGGAAGGTGGTGGGATATGCGGCGATTCTCTGTGCTGCTGACGAGGGGAACCTGGTCAGCATCGGAGTTCATCGGGATTACCGGCAGATGGGGATCGCCACCGAGCTGCTGGACATCGCTTATGAAATGGCGGCCGGCAGGGGGGTCGCTTCCATTAATCTCGAAGTCCGGGAGAGCAACCACCCGGCGATCCGGTTTTATGAGAAGGAAGGATTTGTGCTGACCGGCAAAAGGCCCCGATTTTACCGGGACCCCGCTGAGGATGCCCTGCTGTATATCAGACAGCTGTCATAGTGCGGGCTGCGCAGGAAGCTGCGCGTAAAAGCCCGAAAAGGATAGAAATTATGCTGGATTTATGTCTTCTGGGAACCGGCGGAATGATGCCGCTGCCCAGACGCCATCTGACCTCGCTGATGGCACGTTATAATGGTTCCAGTCTGCTGATCGACTGCGGAGAAGCAACGCAGATCGCGATCAAGGAAAAGGGCTGGTCCTTCAAACCCATCGATCTGATCCTCATCACGCATTTTCACGGGGATCATATCGGAGGTCTGCCGGGCCTTTTGCTGACCATGGGCAATGCGGATCGGCAGGAGCCGCTGACAATCCTGGGGCCGAAGGGACTGGAGAGGGTCTGTGAATCCCTCCGGGTGATCGCTCCGGAGCTTCCCTTTGAGATCCGCTATCTTGAGATCGAAGGCGAGGAACAGAGCTTTGAATTCCCGGGGTACCGGATTGAAGCATTTAAAGTAAAACACCGGATTCCCTGCTACGGATACAGCCTGATCATTGACCGGGCGGGCAGATTTGACGCCCTCAGGGCGAAGGAACTGCCGATCCCGGTTCAGATGTGGGGCAGGCTGCAAAGCGGCGAGTCCGTGGAATATGAAGGCGTTGTTTACACGCCGGATATGGTCATGGGACCTGCGAGGAAAGGGCTGAAGGTCACATACTGTACCGACAGCCGGCCAGTGCCGGTGATCGCAAAGAAGGCTGCCGGAGCGGATCTGTTTATCTGCGAAGGCATGTACGGCGATCGGGAAAAGCAGGAAGATGCCAGAAAGAAATATCATATGACCTTTTACGAGGCGGCGGAGCTGGGGCGTACCGCCCAGCCTGCCCGGATGTGGCTGACCCATTACAGTCCCTCCCTGATCCGGCCGGCGGAATATATGGATGAGGTCCGGGAGATCTTTGAAAGAGCAGAAGCAGGGAAGGATCTGA
Organism: Parasporobacterium sp.; assembly: GCA_017459985.1. GTDB lineage: Bacteria > Bacillota > Clostridia > Lachnospirales > Lachnospiraceae > RGIG5612. The sequence goes on along the minus strand of JAFUBX010000033.1, from coordinate 31,481 downwards.
AGACTCTCACCCTGAAATTTGACGAGGAAGAATGAAAAAAGGATTATTTTCAATGCTGGGAAGCAAAAAGAAAAAGGATATACTGGTTCTGGGAATCGAATCCAGCTGCGACGAAACAGCGGCTGCGGTCACCCGGAACGGAACCGAGATCCTGAGCAACGTGATCTATTCCCAGATCGACCTTCATACACTGTATGGGGGAGTTGTTCCGGAAATCGCGTCCCGGATGCATATCGCGAAGATCAATCAGGTGATCAAAAAGGCTCTCCATGATGCCCAGGTCACGCTGGAGGATCTGAATGCGGTCGCGGTTACCTATGGACCGGGACTGGTGGGGGCGCTGCTGGTGGGAGTATCGGAAGCAAAGGCGATTGCCTGGGCGAAGGATCTCGACCTGGTCGGCGTCAATCACATCAAGGGACACGTCTGCGCCAACTACATCGAGCATCCGGATCTGGAACCTCCGTTCCTGTGCCTTGTGGCATCCGGAGGACATACCCATCTGGTGAAGGCGCTGGATCACACCACCTATGAGATCATCGGCAGAACCCGGGATGACGCGGCGGGGGAAGCCTATGACAAGATCGCCCGGGCCATTGGCCTAGGCTATCCCGGCGGTCCCAAGGTAGAGAAGGCGGCGCAGAAGGGCAATCCGGAGGCTTTTGCCTTTCCCCGGGCCAGAATCGACGAGAACCCCTATGATTTCAGCTTTTCCGGTGTGAAAAGCGCAGTGCTGAATACCATTAATTCCTGCCGGATGAAGGGAATGGAGCCTGACGAAGCCTTTCAGGCGGATGTGGCGGCTTCTTTCCAGGCGGCGGTCATCGATTCCCTCCGGGAGAGGGTCCTGATGGCGCTGGAGGAATTTCAGATCCACCGGTTCGCCATGGCGGGAGGCGTGGCTTCCAATCAGGCGCTGCGGGGAGCACTGAAGGAAGCCTGCGAACAGAAGGGAGCCGCATTTTACTGTCCCTCTCCCGTCTACTGTACCGATAATGCAGCCATGATCGCGGTGGCAGGCTATTATGAATATATGAACGGCAATACTGCTGGCCTGGATCTGAATGCGGTTCCGGGACTCAGGATGTAGGAACTCTATGAAATCCACAGCACTGATCCTGTCCGGCGGCCGGGGACTCCGCTTCGGAACGGATCTTCCGAAACAGTATATGGAACTTGCGGGAAGGCGGATCCTGGCTTATTCGGTCCGGGCCTTTGAGGACAGCCGGGTCGATGAGGTGGTGATCTGCGCTGCCCCGGAATATCTGGATCTTTGCCAAAGGATCGCTGAGGAGGAAGGCTGCAGCAAGTTCACCAGAGTGATTCCCGGGGGTTCCCAGAGATATTTCTCTGTCCTGAATGGGCTGCGGGCAATCTGCTCCAAAGAGGCGGAGCCTCCGGATCTGGTTCTGATCCATGACGGAGCACGGCCTATGATCCGGCCGGAGGCCATCAATGAGATCCTTGCGTGTACGATGCAATACGGGGCTGCCATTGCGGCCATGCCCTGTACGGATACGATCAAGATCGTGGATCCGGAGGGGGCCATTGTATCCACTACGGACCGGGCGCTGACCTGGGCCGCCCAGACCCCCCAGGCCTTCCGCGCATCAGAGATCCTGGATGCTTATGAACGGATCATAGCCGGCAGAGAAGAGAACGAACTGTACGGCATTACCGACGACGCCATGGTGTATCAGATGGCATTTCCCGGCAGGAGGGTGAAAGTCGTGCCGGCCGGAAATGAGAACTTTAAAATTACCGCTGCGGATGATATGATCCGTGCAGAAGGAATCATAAGAAAGGGAGGAGATCTATGGAAACAAGACCTTACGTATCATGGGAACTGATGGGGTCATTTATGACGGATGTGTTCAAGGTGTATGGCGTGCCGGAGGAGGATGCGAAGATCTGCACGGATGTGCTGCTGGAATCTGACCGGCGCGGAATTGAGAGCCACGGATGCAACCGGTTCAAACCGATTTACATCGACCGGATCGTGAAGGGAACTCTGCTTCCCGTCACCAATGCGGAGATCATCAAAGAAAGCCCCACCACGGTGGTCATGGACGCCCATGACGGCATGGGCATGGTGGCCAGCCATAAGATGATGACCATGCTGATCGAAAAGGCTAAAAAATACGGAATGGCCGGCGGGGCAATCCGCAATTCCACCCATTACGGGATTGCCGGATACTGGACCGGAATGGCCTGCAAAGAAGGGATGATCGGGATCACCGGCACCAATGCCCGGCCGTCGATCGCTCCGACCTTCGGCGTTGAGAATATGATGGGAACCAACCCGCTGACCTTCTCCCTGCCGACGGATGAGGAGTTTCCGTTCTGCATCGACTGCGCCACATCCATCGTGCAGAGGGGCAAGATCGAATATTATGCCAGATCCGGCAAGGAAACGCCGGCGGGAATGGTCGTCACCCATGACGGAAGCACGGTGACCGACTCCGAACAGATCCTTCAGATGCTGGTGGACGGCACCGCCGCCCTGGCTCCCTTAGGCGGAGGGCCGGGAGATGAAATGTGCGGATACAAGGGCTATGGTTATGCTGCTGTAGTGGAGATCCTGTCCGCGGCCCTCTCCGGAGGACAGTTTATGAAAGCTCTGACCGGAGTGGATGAAGACGGAAAGCCCAGAATGTACGGCCTCGGTCATTTCTTCTTCGTGGTGGATCCGGATGCCTTCATGGGGAAAGAAACCTTCCGGAAGATCGCCGGAGAGATCTGCCGCGCCCTTCGCAGCAGCACCAAAGCCCCGGGCTATGACCGGATCTATACCGCCGGCGAGAAGGAATATCTGGTCTGGCTGGAGAGAAAGAACAAGGGGGTACCGGTAGGCGAAGCAGTTCAGAAGGAGCTGATCGGCCTCCGGGATAAGCATAATCTTCCCTACAAGTTCCCCTTTGAGAACTGACAAACGGACCGGAGATTTCAGAAACGGACATCAAAAGAGCCTCCTGCACACAGCGTGCGGGAGGCTCTTTTAAAACTGAAGTATGATACCGTTTTTGTCAGCCCGGAAGCCAGGTGGACAAGATCGGCACATAGGTGATCAGCAATACAGATCCGAAGTACAGTGCAATGTAGGGCAGCACTGATTTGGAAATGATACCCATCGGGCGTTTCAGCACGCTCTGCGCCACGAAGATGTTCAGACCGAAAGGCGGTGTGAACAGGCCGATGGCCAGGTTGGAAATGAACACGATTCCGAGGTGCAGCGGGTTGATTCCCAGAGCCAGAGCGGTGGGCATCAGCATCGGCGCAAGGATCAGGATAGCAGCACCGGTATCGAAGAAGCATCCCACGATCAGCAGTACGATGTTCAGCATCAGCAGGAACTGCACATAGCCCATTCCGGCAAATGCTTCCTGAAGAAGCTGCGGAAGCTGTGCAACGGTTGCGGCCTGGGAGAATACGGTACTGGTGGCGATCAGCAGGAAGACCTGGGCGGTCGTTCTGGCAGCATCCTTAAATACGGTAGGCAGCTGCCTGATCTTGATATCCCGCAGGAAGAACACGGCGACGACGAAGGCATATAATGCGGACAGGGCGCCGGATTCGGTCGGAGTACAGATTCCGGAGTATACAGAGCCCAGAACGATAACCGGGAGTACCAGAACCGGAAGACCTTTCCACAGTGCGTGGCGGAACTCCTTCCAGGAGAAGGAAACCTTCGGAGCATCCTTCTTCGGTTTGCACCGGATAACCAGATAGACTGCCACGACGGCAACGATCAGGATGCCGGGAATCAGTCCGGCCAGGAACAGCTTGGTGATGGAGGTTTCCGTTGCCACACCGAAGATGATCATGGAAACGCTCGGAGGAATGATCGTGGAGAGGGAGGCCGAGGACACGATAACGCCCAGGGAAAGCTTCTCGCCATGACGCTCCTTCAGCGGCTCATAGCAGATCTTGCCGAAGACTGCGGTTGCGGCCGGACCGGAACCGGAGATGGCTCCGAAGATTCCGTTTGCCACGACGCAGGCGATGGGGAATCCGCCTCTGACTGCCTTCAGCAGCTCGATGAATACATTGATCAGACGTTTTCCAAGGCTGCTGGCGGCGATGATACTGCCGGCGACCATGAAGAACGGAACGGCCATCAGCGCGCTCTTGGTCATGGATTCAAATACGCCCGTGAACAGATTGCTGATGGACATGTGGTTTACGAAAATCTGCAGATAGATTGCAGAGAGCAGGATCGATACGTAAATCGGGCATTTCAGCAGCGACATTACGATCAGGATCAGTAAAACGGGAATCAGTATATTAATTAACATCGTCGAATTCCCCCTTATTACAAATCATGATGATCAGCAGCATGATCACTGCGACCACAAGCCCGAGAGTTGCAAGTGCGTATAAGATCCCTTTGGGAAGCATCAGGATGTAAGTGACCTGATTTCTGGCGAATGCCTTCAGCATGACCTGGATTCCGTAGTAGGACAGGATGACCAGGGTGGCGCCGGTGACCAGCTGCCGGAAATAGTTCAGGATCTTTTTCCCGACTTTCCCCTTTACCCAGCTGTCAATGGCGGAGATACACAGCTGATCTCCCGTTCCTTCCAGCTGGGGAAGAGCAAAATATACCATTAGCACAACAAGATATATATACAGTTCATCTGCCCAGCCGAAACCGATTCCGATGAAACGGAGAATGGAGTTTACGGCGGCCAGGGCAGAGGCCAATGCAATAAATGCAGCGGATACAATGAAGAATCCCTTGCGGATATATCTTGCTGCTTTCACGCAAGTTTGCATACACTACCTCTTTTCTTTTTTTAATGGCCGGCGAACCAGGGATCCGCCGGCCGATCAGCATAGCTAATTCAGAAGATGAAACGTCTTATTCGCCGATCAGAGCAACAAACTCATCATAGATGGCTGCGCAGTCGCCGTCGGTGTTCTTGAATTCATCATGAAGAGGCTGAGTTGCTTCCTTCATTGCTGCCAGCAGTTCTTCTGAGGGCTCATAGATGGTGCATCCGTCATCATTGACTTCTGTATCCAGAGTTTCCTGAGAGTAAGTTGTCATATAGCCAACCTCGAAGTTGTTGACAACATCCTTGGCAACTGCCAGAACCAGATCCCTGACTTCTCCCGGAAGGGTGTCGATCCAGTCAGCGCTGAAGAAGAAGCAGTTTACAAATGCGCCTGCCGGGCAGAGGTTGATGCATTTTGCACTGTCAACCAGACCCTGGGTCTTCCAGAATGTGCAGTCATTCAGAACGCCGTCGATGGTGCCGTTCTGAAGTCCGGTTGCAACATCAGAGGGATCCAGACCTACAGACTGGGATCCGTATAATTCCAGAGATTCTCTGAGTAATTTGGAAGGAAGAGTCCACATCTTCTTGCCCTTCAGGTCATCCACCGTCTTGATTTCGAAGGTGGTCAGCATGTACTGATTTCCGCCTAACAGATATCCGCCGACAACAAATCCCTTGTTGTACAGATAGTCATCCAGGCTGGTGCCTGCAGCAAGGATCTCCTGCGCTCTTGCAGCGGCGGTACCATCTGCCGGGAACAGGAACGGAACGTCCAGGACTGCGATGGCCGGAGCAGCGCTTGCAAAATAAGAGGACGGGATCAGAACGCCTTCGATATCGCCGTTCTGCACGCCTTCGATCATCTGCGGAGCAGTGCCGAGCTGGCTGGTGGGATATAATTCAACGGTGATAGCGCCGCCGGAAAGGGCTTCGATATCTTCTTTGAATTTCTCCATGGTGACATTCTGCTGATGCTTTCCGCCGGTCGGCGTACCGAGACGGATCGTGTAGGAGCCGCTGATCTCAACAGGCTCGATGGCGCCTTCTGCAGCCATAACGGTTGTGCCCAGCAGGCTGACCAGTACGAGTGCAGCAGCAATTGTCATAACGAACAATTTTCTCATTTTTCTCATAATTTCCTCCTTGTATGGAAGATTCCATACGCTCCTTTCCTATAAATTATTATTTTGCTAACAAGGTTTCTGCATTCCGGAAGAACAGCTTCTCACGCTCTTCCTCTGTGATCTCCAACCTATTTACAAATTCTACCATTTCTTTGGGATCTTCGAAAGCATAGTCGCTTCCGAACATGATCCGGTCGATGCCGAACACACTCCTGGTGCATTCAAAGGCGGCCTTCGACATGTTTCCGCTGGTGGTTACCATAATATTATTATGGAAGTAATAGCTCGGAAGCTGCTCGTTCTTGAGCTTCGGATTCGGCAGGAAATTGAACCGGTTGTCGATTCTGTCCATAAGGAACGGAATGGCTTCCCCGAAATGACCGATGACCATCTTCAGATCCGGAACTTTATCGAATACACCTTCTGCGATCAGCTTCAGGGTCGTAAGAATGGTATCGATGGTAAATCCGGCTCCGGGACCTGCAAAGGTGAAGCCGTATTCATACAGCTGAGGAAGTTCCGGAAGATTCGGGTGCAGATAAACGTAGACACCCAGCTCTGCAGCCTTTTTAAAGAGGGGAAGAAACCGATCCTGCTCCACGGAAGCACCCCGCAGATTGGAATGTGTGTGCCAGCATACAAATCCCAGCTCATTGACACAACGCTCCAGTTCCGCGATGGCGTCGTCTACCCGTTTGGTGGGAAGGATCGCGCTTCCGAGGAATCTGCCCGGATATCTCTTCGTCAGTTCATAGGCGGCATCGTTGGTCTTCTTTGACAGCTCGATGGCATCCTCGGAATCCAGATCTTCTACGCCCTGCGGCGTACTTAATACCGCAGTGGAGATACCGAGATCATCCATCATCTGAAGTCTGTTCTCCCCGACATCGATCAGACGTTTCAACAGGATGCCCTGAGGCATTGATAAATTGCTGAACCAGTTGATCACGTCTTTCTGGGGATCATAGTTGGGATAGCCCTGGCGTCGTTCCATGGCATCAATGGTATCCTGAATATAAAAATGATGTTCAAGATCGTATAATTTCATGAAATACCCCCCTTTTTTGATTTTGGCTGCAGCAGGCCGGCGGTTGCATCCAGACTGCTATGCAAAATAACAATATGTTACTTTCTTATTTTAACTCTTAAAAGCAAGATGGTAATCAAAAAATTATGAGATTTTTTCCATTTCCTTGAATGATTGGAATAAATTCTTCCCGGAAAATTGCAAAGAGAGCAATTTTCAAATATAATACACAATACATCTATGTCCGGCACAACATGTTAAGAAACAGAGGCGGTAATTATGAAATTCAGTTTATCGACGATTACAATTCAGCAGATCCAGATTTTCTTCGCGGTTGTGGAGTCCAACGGCTTTGCTAATGCGGGGATCGATCTGCATCTGACCCAGTCCGCGATCAGCAAAAGCATTTCCAAAATGGAGAATGATCTGGATATTCCGCTGTTTATCCGTTCTACCCGGGAACTGCATCTGACGGAAGCAGGGGAGATCCTTTATAAGGAATGGAAGACCCAGATCGAGCGCATGAATGTCGCATATCATCATGCCTACGCGATCCAGGAAAACCGCAGCACGGATCTGAAGATCGGCCTGCTGAATACAGTGCATCCGGACAATTACTTTTATCCGATCCTGGATAAATTCACAGCCAAATATCCGGACGTCAATGTGATCTCCGACAGCGGCTATATCACAGATCTGGAACAGAACCTGGACAACTGGATGTATGATGCCATCATCGTCCCCGACGTGGAACTGAATTATATTGAAAGCCGGAAGTGGAAATGGAAATACGCTGCCCGGGACAACGCCTATGTACTGATGTCCGCAAAACATCCGCTGGCGGACCGGGAAGAGCTGGATATCGAGGACATCCTTGAATACGACCAGGTGACCATCAAGATCGGCCAGAAGAAGGACAATTTTCTCTTTGATCTGCGGGAGCGGTTTGCCAAATACAATGTCGTCCCAAAAGTATCCTATACCTATGACGACATCTATAATCTGCGGTATCTCCTGATGCAGCCCAATAACGCCGTGCTCTTCATCGATAACTATTTCGACTACTCCAGCGCGGCGGAGAAAATCAAGAAGATTCCGGTCAAGGACCAGTACAAGGGGATCATCTGCGTATGGAACGCAGCGAACCGCAATGCCCACCTGATCAACTTCCTGAAGCTGCTGCCGGTCTATGACACCTATAAAGAGATCTGAGGCAGCATGTGTCCTGCAGGCTGCCCGGATTGCCTGGCTGCATAAAATGACGGATATTGTTCCTGTTAATTGCCGATTGGGGCCGTTTGTATTACCACTGGTTTTGAAGGATATTCCCCCGGCAAAAAAGAGTCCCTTTCACATTTTCCTTGACAGGGGTCAGACGGTTTTGTTTTATCATATATGAAAGATTCTGTCTGGAACAGCCGAGCACTTTGCAGGTTTCGGATGTATCCAGAATGTTTTTCCTGAAAAAGGAGAGAAAATCCTTCAGAGAAAGGGGAATGCTGGTTCCGGCTGAGTATAGTGCGGAAGCAGAAATATCATATACGTCATCGAAGGTCATATAATATCCGCCTGTCCCTGTTTTTCCCGACCGGAATAAAGCCTTATTCTTCCGTATCTTTTCCAGTTCACCTGTCTGTTCCAGTTCAGACAACCGTATCTTTTTCGTACTGTCATCTGCAAAAAAACACAGGATATCATTGTCCTCTAAAGGGCAGCAGTCGAGAAGGTTTTTCTGCTGTCTAAGGAGCACATAATCCGGAAGATGGTCAGTCTTCTGTATAAACAGGCTGTCCTGAATGCATCTGCCTTCGGATAATTCGAGAAATCGTATTTCGTCATAGGATTTCAATCTGTGAGTCGAGAGAATCGATGAAATATTCTGTCGTCCGCTGGGGATGATCCGTTCCTGAACCCACAATCGGCTGATTTCCCGGGGAATGGTAAATTCCCTGCGCTTTATAAAAGCGGACAGCAGCAGCGGTGCAGACCATTCATCCAGTTCCGGAGCGAGCTCTATTATAAATGTCTTTTCCTTTTCGTAATAAAGAAGCACCCCTGTGCAGATGCCGTCCTCTTCGTTGATAATATTAAAGATTTTCATAGATCTGATACCTTCTGTAAATCATTTCCCAGATCCGGTCTATAAAAACCGGTGCGAGAACTCCATCCAGATCTTCAAACAGAAGTCGCTTGTCTTCCGGAACAAGGGGATGCGCAAACAGGTCTTTTCTGTTTTTAATCAACTCCAGGTTTTCAAAACAGGAATATCCTCCAATAAAATTATTGCAGCGTTTATCTTCCATGATGTTATAGTTCTTCGCCTCTTCTTCAGAAGTACATGAGTACATCAGTGAAATGCCATGATCAAATAATGGAGCAATTCGTAAGGAGTGAGCCGGGGCATTTCTTAATACCTCAATGTTTGCGCCATGCCGGTCCCTGTTCAAAATGATGTAATCAACAGCGATCATGGTATCAATATAGTCCTTCCACCCCTGTCTGACACAAAAATCATAATGGGATTCTCCCTTCAGGGCATTTACCCGATAGTAGTCATCCAATGCCGCCTTGCTTTCCCCATGCTTTTTGAAATCCCGGGAGGCACATAACCAGGTTTGAAAGATGCGGCCCTCTATTTCTATATCTGCATTGATCAGCTCATAGGATAAATGATCTACTTCAAAATGTGTGAGCAAACGATCAACGATAATTTCGTTGATGCACTCATGGCCGATAACTCCATAGACCGGATCAAAATTGGAAAGCTTGTAGTATATTTTATCTCCGCCAACAGAGGATTCTGATTTTAAAAAAGTTCCTGCCGTACCACTGGAGCTTCGTATGTGAGACCACTTTAGATAAGTGAGATCCTGTCTTTCTTTCCGGACTTTACCATCCATTCTTTCACCTCGTTAGTATTTGACGCACGTCAATTATATCGACTATAGTAGCACTGCATTTGACGCGCGTCAAGTACGTTGACCACACACGCGACGTTCTGAACCGGCAATCTGCTAGTGCTCAAAACACCCCCGAAAACGTTACGTACCATTTTTTGGGCTTAACGGAACCTTTTTTACCAATTCCGTTTAAAAAAGAGAAAAGCCCGCAAACGGCTAGTTTACAGGCTTTGTGAGGATTTTCATCCACAATTTCGCGCGGAGAGGATGGGATTCGAACCCATGCGCCCTTTCGGACAAACGGTTTTCAAGACCGCCTCGTTATGACCACTTCGATACCTCTCCGGATATCATTGCTGTCCATGGAACAGCTTGGGTATTTTAGCATCAAACAAATGTGCTGTCAACTTTCATGAAGTCCGGCGGTCGCGTAAGTTTCTTCTCGGATTGTGTGTCGCGAACTCCGGCACAAAAGATGTGATAAAGAATTTAACAATCACACTTTACTGCAACAATCCTGATATTTCAACCATGATGTTTTAATAAGGATCACGACCACCAGCTATGCTGGTGGTTTGATTACGCTCCACCGGGGCACTGTTGTTTCGCTGCCCAAAGGCGGTTTGAAGAGCCATCGTTGTATTACTGGATTACCGCCTGAAATGCGGCTCTTCTAACATTTTATTTATCTCTCTCGATCCTGCTATTCTTATATTTCATCCGACCTCGGCTTTCATAAGAAAACCAGGAGCATTTCTCACAAAACGCCTTAAAAATGCCGCTCCCGTGAGAAATCCAGGCGCTTTTCTCACAAAAGGCCTCCGAAACGCCCCTTTCGTGAGAAATCCAGGTGCTTTTCTCATAAAACGCTTCCGAAATGCCCCTTTCGTGAGAAATCCGGGCGCTTTTCTCACAAAAGGCCTCCGAAACTCCTCTTCCGCGAGAAAAGTATAGTTATCTAAAACTATTCAAAGTTTAGCATGGAATTTGGCATCTTCCCCGGCATCTGTTAGTCTCCCAAGCTACCGCTGGGGGATTAATAGCTGCTTCATTTACGGAAAATCATTCTTCAAAGAAATACCACTGCCTGCTGTCAAAGTCACAGACTTCACAGTGTAAGTGCTGGCGGTAGCATTATCTTGCCATGCCGTCCAGCCTGGTTTTGTCCGCTGTGGACATCAAACCGGCAGCAGATTGCGTTGCAGCGGCTTATGTTGTGTCGGTAAATTCTACATTTGCTGGCACATCAGAGAGCATTTCTCGCCAATTTCAGCTGCTTTCCTTCTCCGTCAGGACCCAGGGCACCAGAAGGGACTGGCAGGGCTCGCGGCGGATCAGACGGATCAGCGTCCGGGCGGCCTGCCGGCCGACGTTGTTTTCGCCGTGAGAAAGGGATGTGATGCGGGGAACCGACAGTTCGCTGTAATGGCTGTTGTCAAAACTGACAACGGCCATTTTTTCGGGAACGGCAATTCCCGACTGTGTCAGACCGGTCACGACATGGGCAGCAATTTCATCATTATAACAGATTACCGCGCTGCATCCTCCGATCACCTGGGAGGTGATGTCCGGATCAAAATAATGCTCAAAAATCCTTCTTTTCAGCTCCGTGTCATACCATAGTACATGGCTGTCATCAAAGGGCAGGCCGTATTTGTGCAGCCCCGCGGCGTATCCGGCATAGCGCTGATGTCCCTGAATATCATCGCTTTTGAAAATACCGGCAATGGCGCGGTGTCCCTTCTGATACAGATAGTCCACCAGCATTTCTCCGCCGGCAAAATTGTCATCCAGAACAGACAGAGTATCTTTGAGCTCCGGATAATTGCCGTGGAAAAAAACCAGCGGGATGTCCCGGTCAATCAGTTTCTGATAGAGATCCAGATTCGGATTCGGAAATCCGGTCTTCGTTCCTTCCACCAGAACACCGTCCAGAACATCCATCTCCAGCAGGGTATTCAGAATGCGGCGTTCGGTTGCCACCTGGTTCTGCGTTGCAAACAGCAGGGGCGTAGAATTGTTGGCAGCCAGTTCGGATTCGATCTCCCGCAGAATGCCCGGGAAAATATAGTCGCTGATATAGGTGGTGACAACCGCGATGGACAGCCGCTCGGCAGGAGTGGCTGCAGACAGTCTTTCGGAAGACTCTTCCGCGGTTTCCCGGATATAGGAGCCGCTTCCCTGACGGCGCTCGATCAGCTTTTCGGACTGCAATACGGCCAGCGCCTGCCGGATCGTCTGCCTGCTCACCTGAAACTGCTCACATAATTGCTGCTCCGTGGGGAGGGTCTGTTTGTAACTCCCATTCTGAATACCGGAGCGGAGTGTATCGGCAATCTGTTTGTATTTTATCATGACCGGATTCCTTCCCGCTGAAGATTCTGCTGACGCAGATCCTGCTTCTCACGTTCTTTATCATAACATATTTGTTATGAATTTCAATATTACACAGAAAAAAATGTCTGTATTTGTACGAAATATAGAGGATTTCGTGTAGGGGTTGTTGACAGGAAGCCGGATAGTTGTTATACTTTGGTACAAAATGTACGGACAAATTTTACAACAGGAATGCATGATAAGCCGGAGAAAAAGACGGTTCCGGCAGAGTGAAGGAAGGAGATAATCCTATGGAAGCCAAAAGGAGAGAGTTCTGGTTTATTGTTGGAAGTCAGGATCTGTACGGACAGCAGGTGCTGGATATTGTTGACGGACGCGCAAGGGAAATGGCAGAGGAACTGACGAAAGTGCTGCCCTATCCGCTGGTTTATAAGGTGACAGCCAGGACGAATCAGGAAATTACGGAGACGATCCGGGAAGCCAATTTCAGTGATGCCTGTGTCGGAATCATCACCTGGTGCCATACCTTCAGCCCGTCCAAGATGTGGATCAACGGACTGGCCAGTCTGCAGAAGCCCTATTGTCATCTGGCCACCCAGTACAACAGAGAGATTCCCAATGAAGAGATCGATATGGATTTCATGAATCTGAATCAGGCCGCCCACGGAGACCGGGAGCACGGATTCCTTGCGGCCAGACTCCGCCTGCCCCGGAAGGTGATCGCAGGCTACTGGAAGGACGCTCCGGTACAGAAACGTGTCGCCGACTGGATGAAAGCTGCCGTTGGTGTGGCGGTGTCCCGGGAAATGAAGGTCATGCGGTTCGGCGATAACATGCGGGATGTCGCGGTAACGGAAGGCGATAAGGTTGAGGTACAGATTCAGCTTGGCTGGCAGGTCAATACCTGGGCGGTCGGTGATCTGGTGAAGGAAATGGAAGCAGTTACCGAAGCCGAGATCAATGCGCTGGTGAAGGAATATGAAAGCCGGTATGAGATCGCGACAGACAACATGGATTCCATCCGCTATCAGGCCCGGGAAGAGATCGCCATGAAAAAGATGATGGACCGGGAAGGCTGCCGGGCATTTTCCAATACCTTCCAGGATCTGTACGGAATGGAGCAGCTGCCGGGACTGGCCAGCCAGCATCTGATGTCACAGGGTTACGGCTACGGAGCAGAAGGGGACTGGAAGGTCAGCGCTATGACCGCGATTCTGAAAGCCATGGGCGAAGGCGGCAATGGCGCTTCCGGATTTATGGAGGATTACACCTACCACCTGGTGGAGGGCAGCGAATATTCTCTCGGAGCCCATATGCTGGAGGTGTGTCCGTCATTGGCTGCGGATAAGCCAAGGATCGAGACCCATCATCTGGGAATCGGAATGAACCGGAAGGATCCCGCACGGCTGGTATTTGAGGGAAAATCCGGCCCCGGAATCGTGGTCTCCCTGATTGATATGGGCGGACGTCTGCGTCTGATCGTACAGGATATCGAATGCGTGAAGCCGATCATGCCGATGCCGAATCTTCCCGTCGCCCGGGTTATGTGGCGCGCGATGCCGGATCTGACCACCGGCGTGGAATGCTGGATCACTGCTGGCGGTGCCCATCATACCGTCCTGTCCTATGATGTCAGCGCGGAGCAGATGCGGGACTGGGCACGGATGATGGAGATTGAGTTCGTTCATATTACGAAAGACACAACGCCGGAGAAACTGGAAGAAGAACTGTTCCTGAAGGATCTGGCATGGAAGCTGAAATAAGCTTCCGGCAATTGCGGTACCGAGTCTTAAAAGGAGGAAAAGGAACGTGAACAGAACAGAGTTCGGAAATACCTGCATGGGGATCGAATTTGGTTCCACAAATATCAAGGCAGTGCTGATCGGAGAAAACAATGAAGTGCTCGCTTCCGGCAGTCATCGCTGGGTCAGTCATGTGGAGGATGGGTATTTCTCCTATACACTGGATGAGATCCGGGAGGGACTCAGGGATGCCTACCACAATCTGAAGGAGGATGTGAAGAACCGGTATGGCGTAGTACTGAAAACGATCGGGTGTATCGGCATTTCCGCCATGATGCATGGCTATATCGCGCTGGATGACAAAGATCAGCTATTGGTTCCGTTCCGGACCTGGCAGAACACTACCACGGAGACTGCAGCGAGAGAATTGTCCGAATTGTTTGCCTTTAATATTCCGGAGCGCTGGAGCATTGCTCATCTGTATCAGGCGATCCTGAATCAGGAACCCCATGTGGGTTCTGTCGCGAAGATCACGACGCTGGCCGGCTATGTCCATTATATGCTGACCGGCAAGCATGTGCTGGGAATCGGAGATGCTTCCGGCATGTTTCCGGTGGACGATACCACGCTGTATTATGAGCAGAAGAAACTGGAACGGTTCCGTGAGAAAATTGCGTCCTATGGCTATGCATGGGAGATTATGGAGATCCTGCCGGCAGTTCTTCCGGCCGGGGAGGAAGCCGGACTTCTGAGCGAAGAAGGTGCGGGACTTCTGGATCCGGAAGGGGATCTGACTGCCGGGATCCGGTTCTGTCCTCCGGAGGGTGACGCAGGGACCGGAATGACCGCAACCAATGCGGTGCGGGTCAACACAGGCAATGTTTCCGCCGGGACTTCCATATTCTCCATGATCGTACTGGAAAAACCGCTGAAGGATTATTACCGGGAGATCGATATGGTAGCGACGCCGGTCGGAAAGCCGGTGGCCATGGTGCACTGCAATAACTGTACAAATGATATGAATGCCTGGGCGGCAGTTCTTTCGGAGTTTCTGGAAACCGCCGGTCCGGGAAATGACACTGCTTCAAATGCGCCGGATCCCGGCCGGGTGTATGAAACCATTTACCGGAAGGCGGCGGAAGGGGATTTTGACTGCGGCGGTACGGTCATTTGCAATTATATTGCCGGCGAGCCGGTGACTGGTATGGCAACCGGCTTCCCGCTGGTCCACCGGGATCCGGAAAAGGAATTCAAACTGGCCAATCTCTGCCGGGCATTCCTGTATTCCGCTATGACTTCCCTGAAGATCGGAATGGATGTACTGAAGAATGAGGATATCCGGATCGACCGCCTGATCGGACATGGGGGATTATTTAAGAACGGTACGGTGGCTCTGGAATTTCTGGCCTCCGCGCTGCGCACCCAGGTCTGTGCCATGGATACGGCCGAAGTGGGCGGACCTTATGGTATGGCGCTTCTGGCAAAGTACTGTCTGCAGAAAAGAGCAGGGGATACCCTGGAGGCATTTCTGGATGAACAGGTTTTCGGAAATGTACAGATAACAAAATGCGAGCCGTCGGAAGAGGCGGCAGCCGGGATCGATGCCTATACGGAGAATTTTAAGGCATTGCTGGAACGGATCCGGGGATGGAGGAAAACATGTTAGAAAATCTTAAGAAAACCGTTTGTGATGCCAATCTGGAACTTCCCAGAAAGGGACTGGTGATTTATACCTGGGGCAATGTTTCCGGAATTGACCGGGAGCAGGGCCTTGTTGTAATCAAGCCGAGCGGAGTGGAGTATGAGGAACTGACCCCGGACAAAATGGTTGTGGTCCGCCTTGCCGACGGCACCATCGCGGAAGGAGATCTGAATCCCAGCAGCGATACGAAAACCCATCTGGAGCTGTATAAGGCATTTCCGGAAATCGGCGGCATCGTACATACTCACAGTACTCATGCAGTGGCCTGGGCCCAGGCGGGCAGGGATATTCCCTGCTACGGAACCACCCATGCAGATTATTTCTACGGCGCGGTTCCCTGCACCCGGCTTCTGACCCGGGAGGAGCTGGAGGAGGACTACGAGAAGGGCACGGGAACCGTGATTATTGAAACCTTCCGGGAACGGAAGATCGATCCCATGGCGGTTCCGGCGGTGATCTGTCACAGCCACGGGCCGTTCACCTGGGGGAAAGATCCCATCCAGGCAGTGTATCACGCCGGCGTTCTGGAAGAGGTTGCCAGGATGGCGATTCTGACCTGCCAGGTCGATCCGGCGGCACAGCCGGCTCCCCAGCGGATCCTGGATAAACACTATTTCCGCAAACACGGAGCCAACGCCTACTACGGACAGAAATAATACAGCAGGATAAAACAGAAAAAGACGCAGCCGGGCCGCTGAAGTGGCTGGCTGCGTCTTTTTCTGTTCTGCCCGATGAGGATGGGAGAGGGGTTATCCGATCAGACCGGCGATCATTTCGAATTCTTCCCAGTCATAGGATTCGAGGATTCCCGAAAGCCCTTCGACTGCGTAGTCATGTTCATCCCTGCCGTCAAGCGCACCGGAACGGAAACTGAATTCGATATCAGGTGTATAAAGGAGGTCTTCCTTTTCATAAAAGATCGTAACGCTGAAGCTGTCGTCCCAGCGGGAAGCTTTGCCGGGGCCGGTGACCTGAACCCGGCAGAGGGCGTCATAGATTGCCCGGATCTCTTCCGGATCGGTGACGGTTCTGTTTTTTCCGGCATGGAAGAAGTAGATGCTGAGAATATCGTCAGCAGTGCAGTTGTTGTAAAAGTCAAAGGCTGCTTTGCCGTCGGCTTCAAAAAGGCTGCAGGGATAGCTCAGTTTGTGGGTATCCAGATATTCTTCTTCCTCTTCCGCGAATTGATTGAAATATTCGTTCCAGTCGCCCGGATACATGACTCCGGGTATTTCGGAGAGACTCGAAATACCGTCTGCCTCATACCGGCCTTCGGAGGTTTCGATCATGCCTTCCTGGATCGAAATGCTGAGTATCTGGTTCTCTTCTTCATCTAAAAATGTAAATCCATGTCCTTCGGCGGTGCTGAAGATTCCGTCCGGACCGCCGGTCACGGTGATACGGCTGATGAGATCTGCCGCGGTCCGGATTATTTCCTCATCCTTAATGTATTGATTTGGGTATCCCATCTCACATTCCCAGTTCGAATGGATCAGGCAGACTGCCCGGGACAGATCGATATCGGCAGGGTCTTTTCCGTTGCGTTCCGCATAAAACTCAAGATAAGGAATCCCTTGCTGCCATGCATCGGCGGGAGTTTCGGAACCGAATGCTGTCCAGGTGCAGCTGATGATCATTAAGAGGGATAACAGTATGGCGCTTGCATGTATGAAAGAGCTGTTTTTTGTTTTCATTTTTATATCCTTTCCCGGGACGCTTCTTTTTTGTGGTTCTGCTTGATGGCCCCGCTCCGTGTCTTCAGTTATAATATTCCCTTCCATGGAAAAAAACTACATCTTCCCGGTTCCATTTTTCGGTTTCCGCGTTCCGGCGCAGTTATAAAAACTCTTCGGATAATCCGAAAGCCCCGGATTGCGATTGCGCAGCATTCCTGCTTCCTGTATAATCAGATCAGGCAGTGCGGACTATGACAGAAGTCCGCTGGTTAAGGTGACATACTATGGAATCCGGTTTCAGACGATTTTCTGTACGAACTCTTTTTTTCCTGCTTCTGGCAGCGGCTGCCATCCTGATCATGGCGTGGCAGCCTTTTCAGAATCTTGAGTCCCTGGGGCATATGGCTCTGGGATGTACACTGCTGACCGTGGGAGGATGGATCTTCAAGCCATTCGGTCTACCCAATTCCATCAGCGGGTTATTCCTGCTGGGAGCGATG
The DNA here is from genome assembly GCA_017459985.1 of Parasporobacterium sp. Lineage (GTDB taxonomy): Bacteria > Bacillota > Clostridia > Lachnospirales > Lachnospiraceae > RGIG5612. The sequence goes on along the minus strand of JAFUBX010000033.1, from coordinate 13,692 downwards.
CTGATCTGCGGCATGCCCGCCGGAAATGTGTTTGCCGGTTTTTCCCAGAACGCTTTGTGGACTTTGATCCCTGCTTTATTCCTGGGACTGGCGCTGCAGAAGACCGGTCTGGGGGAACGGATCACCGTGGGATTACTGAAGATTTTTCCCTGCAGCTGGGCAGCCATTATCTGTGCCTGGGTGATCATCGGAACTGCGCTCAGTCTGGTGACTCCCTCCATGACGGTCCGTGCTGTCATAATGATCCCGATTGCATCCCAGAGCTGCAGGCTGTTCGGTCTGAAGCCCGGATCCCGGGATGCTTCTTTTATGCTGCTGATCACGATCTTTACCGCAATATTTCCCGGAAACGCGTTTCTGACCGGAAATCTGACCGCACCGATCATACAGGGCATTTTTGACAGCACCCGGGGACTGGAAGACAGTATTACCTTTGACACATGGATCCGGGCGGCTTTGCTGCCGGTTGCCATCATTACGGTGGTGACAGTGGTCCTTGCCTTTTTCTTCCTGCGGCCGGAGAACCCTCTTTCGAAGGAAGCATTTCTGGACCATATTTCCATAAAGGGGAAGATCACCCGGGAAGAAACGGTCACTGCCGCAGTCCTGTTTGTAAGCTGTGCCTTGTTTTTTACAGGGCGGTATCACGGAATCTCCAGTACAGCCATCTGCATTATGGCAGCAGTGATCCTGTTTGCCGCGGGGGTTGTGAAACCGGAGGAATTTGCCAAAGGGATCAACTGGGATCTGGTGTTCTTCTTCGGATCCGGACTGTGTATGAGTTCGATCTTTCAGGCGTCGGGCGTTTCGGACTGGCTGGCAGGGATCCTTTCAGGGTTGATCCTGCCGATCGTTCGGAATCCTTTTGTTTTTGTTCTTGTCGTATCCGTGGTCCTTTTTATCTGGCGGTTTGTCGATGTGACGACCCTGATCCCGACCACAGTGATCCTGGCTCCGGTGATCAGCCGCATCGCGGCGGAAACAGGCATCAGTCCCAGCGTCTGGGGCGTGATCCTGGCTGTGGTATCGATTTCCATGTTCCTCACCTATACCAATATGTGGACCGCTATGGGCAAGGGGATGGTGGGGGACTATGCCTGGAGCGAGGGGCAGTTGTTCCGCTTCGGCAGCGCTTTCTTCCTGGCTGCGATGATCGGCCTTCTGGTATCCGTCCCCTATTGGATGGGGGCAGGACTGCTGTAGGCGGCCGGCTGCAGGTGATGCCCGGACTTTCTGCACAAAAATGCCGGTTGCGTTTTTTATAATTGAGTCGAATGACAAAAAAATGCCGGTTACGTTTGGCAGAATCAACCGTAATCGACAAAAATGTGCAGAATCCGGCAGAAACTTCAACCGTAACCGACAAAAATGTGCAATACCCGGCAAAGACGCCAACCGTAATCGACAAAAATGTGCTAAAACAGTGGCAGAGGTGAATGATGGATTTAAAAATGATATTTGAACAAAGCAGGATCGCGGCATTGGAGATCTGTAAAGAGTCCCGAATACAGCCGGGAGAGATTTTTGTAGTGGGATGCTCCTCCAGCGAGATCCTGGGGGACCGGATCGGAACCGCGACGAATCTAGATGTGGCGGAGGCGGTATATGACGGCATCTCTTCCGTTCTCTCGGAACAGGGAGTTTGCCTGGCCGGACAATGCTGTGAGCATCTGAACCGCGCATTGGTTGTGGAGGAAGAAACACTGCGGGCATATGGATTCGAGCAGGTGAATGCAATTCCGCAGCCCAATCATGCAGGCGGAGCATTTGCCACGGTCTGCTATCAGAAAATGCAGAATCCGGTGGTTACGGAAAGCATCCAGGCCCGGGCGGTTGCAGGGATTGACATCGGAGGGACTATGATCGGAATGCATATCCATCCCACGGTGGTTCCCCTGCGGATCTCTTTGCGGAAGATCGGCGAGGCATCCATTATCTGTGCCAGAAGAAGACCCCGGTATATCGGAGGCTTCAGAGCAATCTATGATGAGAGACTGATGTAGGGGTGGCAGTTCAGATGAACAGAATCCCGGCAGACTGGACACCGGAATTCTGCGATAAACCGGGAGATCGCATGCTGCCGCGGCGATAAGGGAAAGTCACCTGCTGAATGCCCGGGACTCTTTGATCAGTTCTGTCTGAAGTTTTCCGGGAGTCCAGGAAACATTGTGGCTGGTCAGTACTGCCTTTAATTCAATCGGCGGGATTTCCCTCTTTCGGAATTCTGTCAGGAACCGATCCAGCAGCTCCGGAGTCAGGCCGCACAGAACCAGCATTTCCCGGGGTTCGGGAGAAAATTCGGTTGAAGGCAGATTCTTCTTTTCCGGCCCTGCGTCAGGGGATCCTGCAAGGATGCCAAGCGGAGTACTCCGATCCTCCGGCCGGATGGGGACCAGCCGGAGGTTCAGTTCATCACATAAACTTTCAAGACTGTGCAGTTTAAAAATATTGATCTGCTGATGCAGTATGACCCCGTTTATCATATGAAACTCCTTTGCCACTCCTTTGCATCTGTTTAAAGTTCCTGTCAGGATTCTGCCGAGCCGCGGCTGAACTCCAGCCAAGCTGTTGCTGAGTTCCTGCTGAGTCGCTGTTCCCGGCTGCGGTCTGTAGAATCCACACCCATCATATCACGAACTCCCTCGCCAGCCAATGACGGAATTGCGGCAGAGCTGTCGGAGGCGTTTTGTGAGAAATGTCCATACGTTACGATCACGAAAGCCGGATCTGCGGAAGCAGTAAGCAAGGCTTCTGATACAATCAAAATAATATGCCAATGGCAGGAGAAGAAATATATGTACCCGGAACAGTTTGCGGATATCTCCATTCATCAGCTGAATATCTTCCTCGTTTGTGCGAAGTATGAAAATTTCTCGAAAGCTGCAGAGGAATTATTTATGACCCAGTCAACGGTCAGCCGGAACATTGCGGACCTGGAAGAAAAGACTGGATTGATGCTGTTTGTCCGTCAGAGACAAAGAGTCAGGCTGACAAAAGCCGGCGCGCAGCTGGCGGGGGAATTGGAAAAGCTGTCGTTTTCATTCCAGAAGGCCTATACAGATGCAGCCGCGGTGCAGGACGCAAGAGAAAAGACGTTATACATCGGAGATATGGATACCATGCCGGCTGAGGCGTATCTGATGCCGGTACTGCAGCGGTTCGAAAAGAAATATCCCGGAATCGAGATCCAGGTATCCCGCAGCAATCCGCAGAATATTCTGGATGGATTGTATCAGCAGCAATATGACGCCATCTTCTTTGTGGCGATCGGACAGGAACGTTTCCGGCACAGTGAGTTCGTCTATGTTCCGGTGACGACGGCCACGCCGGTTGTGATCATCGGAGCCGGACACCCTCTGTATTCTGCGCCGGATCCGGGGATCCGGGATCTGGAAGGATGTCCCTTTCTGCGCCTGCAGAATAAATATCAGGATGAATACTGGAAACGGATCTGCCAGTATTTTGCTCAGGCGGGTTTTGCAGAGCCTGAAGTGAAATATGTCGATAATCCCCATTCCATGGTGCTGGAACTTTCCCGCGGGAATTATGCGGCGGTCATGGACCGGATGTTTGCTTCCGGTTATGACAGTCTGCGTACAATTGAAATGCCGGATTGTCCCCGGCTGAACGGAATCGGAGTCGTATATAATCAACATACAGACAAGGCCTCGGTCCGGGAGTTTGTACGCTGTACACAGGAAATTGCGTATTCCCCGCTTTATATCATGTAATCTCCGGTACGACAGGCTCTCCGGTCCGGCAGATCCCCGGATCCGGGAGGCCATCCAATCCGGCGGGCCGGAAGAGCCAATGTCATTCAGACCCGGCTGAGGGGATGTTTGCGATACTCATCCAGAAGAATTCCGAAGACCCCATCGGGATCAAAGGCTCCCGGACTGCGCAGCTGGGTCGAGGCACAGTACATGGTGTATCCTCCCTGCGGTCCGTAAGTGTCCATACAGCGGCGGACCTCTGCCCGGATGTCCTCTTCGCCGGCATCCATGTTGTCAATGACTCCGGTCACATCCAGTCCTCCCATCAGACCGATCCGGTTCTCAAATAAACGCTGCATCGCAGGAATATCATTCAGCGGCTGTACCGGATCCAGGGCATCCACGCCGATCTCCCGGTAATCCTGCGCCAGATCTTCCATTTTCCCGCAGCAGTGAAGTTTGCAGAGAACCCCTTCTTCGTGAACGGCATCCACGATCCGTTTCAGATGGGGCTTGAACATGGAGCGGAACAGTTCTTTGGAAATAAACAACCCCCTCGCATGGGCATAATCATCCAGGAAGGTATAAACATCCGGCTGATAGAAAGGCAGCGCGCCATGGATCAGTCTGATCTTGGTGTCGGCGATCTTTGCGATCAGATCCATGCAGGCCTCCGGTTCCGTGAGAAGACTGACACAGGTGTTTTCCAGACCCATCAGAAAATGCATCCGCTCAAACAGACCATTGGCACAGAAAATATCCAGAACCTTCTCCTCCCGATTTAAAGTTCCGGATTCTTCCAGCTTCCGGGCTTCTTCTTCCCAGTCGACCTGATCATAATCCGGAAAATGGACCGTTTCCTCCCATTCCGTGACATCCTCCAGAACAAACGGCCGGGAAGGTGTCGGGGTGAATGCACCGCCTGTATTGGTGGTGGCGGTCTGGTGAACGCCCCAGGCATCAAATCCTTCCAGTACCCCCATGGGAGGACGCTCTCCCATTTTATCAATAAACATCAGCTGATAATCCTGGAAAAAACAGGGTACAAGATTCTCGTTGTTTCCCCGCAGAACACTCAAAGCCTTTTCTTTGCGTTTCGTCATGGTGTAAATCCCTCCCGGAAGAGCCGTTTTGTAGCTGCCTTGCAAGCTCACTGTAACAGGAAAGGCTAAAACCTGTCCAATGAAATAATGGGATAGGTTATGCGCAGCATGCATGAAGTCCCAACAGGGACAGCAAGGATTTCCCACCCTCCGGACGGGATCGTACTTGACGAAAATTTCAAATACGCATAAAATCCAGACAGAGGAGACAGAAGAATGAGGTGCAGCCATGAGTCAGTATGAATCGCTGGAGGAGTTGGATCTCAGGCAGATCATGATCTTTCTGACATCCGTCAATACAAAAAGCTTTTCCAAAACCGCCAAAAAACTATATATGACACAGTCCATGGTCAGCAAGAATATGGCTGCCATGGAGCAGAGTCTCGGGATTCAGATCTTTCACAGGACCCCGCAGGGGATCGAACTGACCGAAGCCGGGGCGGCCCTGTACCGGGACTGGAAGGATCTTCCGGATGATATGGAACGCACGATTTCCCGGGCAAGAGTGATACAGGGGGAAAGCAAGGAACAGATCATCATCTGTGATTTTCATGCCTCCCTGAAAAAGGAATATCTGTGGCCATATGTTGACCAGTTCAAGGAGATCTACCCGGATGTCAACATCGTTCTGGAAACCAAAGAGGCCGGGATCGTTCTGGAGCAGCTGGAGAACGGAACCTGTGATATTGCCTTCGTCCCGATGTGCGAAATGCCGGATTTCCGGGAAGTGAATATCGAATGCAAAACGGTGCTTCGGTGCCCCCGCTGTGTCTGGATCCATAAATCCAATCCGCTGTATACCAGGAATCAGATCTCCCTTACAGATCTGAAAAATGAAACCTTCATTGTGGTAACGCCGAACCATACCCGTTCGGTTATTGAATTATGTCAGACGGCGGGATTTCGTCCGCAGAAGGTACGGCATTCGGCCAGCGTCAGTTCGGCAACGATGGACCTGCGGATGGGAAAGGGCATCATCATCCGGGATACCGTATTTGACAGCGCCGCCTCCCGGGATGTCCGGATCTTCGAGCTGCCGGGAACCAGCAGCGGAACAATTATGGCATGGCGCAAACAGATCTCAAACGAAAATGTCCGGCGGTTCGTCGCAATGTACAAAGATTTATAAAATCCATCGTTCAAAGTGCAGCAATACCCCCATTCCAAATTGGAGTGGGGGTATTCTTTTTGTGAATTCCCCGGATCCGGGGCAAAACTCCTCCGGAGTCGGGAAGAGCCTTCCCGACTCCGGGCATTTGTCCCGGGAATGAGGCCCAGGCGGATCACAGGAGCCGACAGGGATAGGAAAAATCCGCATCAAACCCGGAATTTCCTCCTGTTTATGGCGGCTGCGCCTATTCAAAAACAGAATACCCCTATCGTTTTTGCGAAGTTCTGTCCTGCTTTGATCGGTGATAAATAAAAATCAAAAGCATAAACAGCAGGAGGAACCGATTATGTATGAAGAGATTTTTGAAACCATGGTAAATCATCTGGCAGAGATAAAGAACTGGAAGATCGAAGACATGAAAGAGGATGCATTATTCGCAGATGATCTGGGCGGGAAATCCCTGGATCTGGCCCATCTAGCCACCTTCCTGGAGGCGGAATTTGATGTGGATGTCCCTTACATGAAGTTCGTGAAACAGAAGACCCTGGGCGAAATGGCCAGATTCGTTGCAAAAGCGATGTAAGACACCCATACACGGAACAGCGGGAGGAATTATGTGCGAAAGAATTACGAAAAAAGTAGTATATGACGGCGTTGAGCTGGAAACCACCTGGCTGAAGCTGATGGAACCCTGGACAGAAGGGGACGATGTTCCGGAAGAACTGAAGGGAAAGTATGAGCTTCATAAGCCCTTTGATCCCCATACCTATTATCCCCGCCCGGACATCATCTGTCATCAGGATCTGGGCGTAAAGCTCAGTGACGGGACAACCATTTACTGTGATATTTACCGCCCGGCGGATTCCGATGAGAATCATAAGGTTCCGGTGCTGGTCTCCTGGAGCTATTACGGAAAACGTCCGATCCCGGGCCATGCGCATATGTATCATATGGGCGTTCCCTCGGGAACCACTTCGGAAATGTGCAAATTCGAATCTCCGGATCCGGGATTCTGGTGCCGCAACGGATACGCGGTAGCCAACGTGGATCCCCGGGGCGTGGGATGGTCGGAAGGCGACCTGACCATGTATGGTCGGCGGGATGCCCGGGATGGCGCTGAATTTATTGAATGGGTTGCCTTGCAGCCCTGGTGTACCGGAAAGGTCGGCATGAGCGGGAACTCCCAGGTGTCGATCAACCAGATGTTCATCGCAGCGGAACAGCCGCCCCACCTGGCCGCTATTGCTCCCTGGGAAGGGTCCACTGACAAATACCGCCAGAATATGTATGAAGGCGGGATCCCGGCAACCGCATTTAACTGCTGGCTGCAGCATTCCTTATGCGGAAAGGGATATGTGGACGATATGGAAGAGAACCTGAAGCGCTATCCCTTTGTCAATGAGTACTGGCAGGATAAGGCGATCCGGCTGGAAAAGATCAAAGTCCCCTGCTATTTCACCGTATCCTGGAGCCACTTCCATCTGTACGGAATCTTTGAAGCCTTCAACAAGGTCCGGACACCCCGGAAATGGCTGCGCTGCCACAGAGAATTTGAATGGCCGGATGCATACTGCGTGGAAAACCTTGAGGATCTGAAACGATTCTTTGACCGCTGGCTGAAGGACATCAACAATGGATGGGAAATGACCCCGAGAGTCCGGATCGACGTTCTGGACGCCTATGATTGTGATTATCAGATCCGCAGAAGGGAAGAGGAGTTCCCTCTGGAGCGGACCCAGTATACAAAATACTATCTGAACGCGCAGAACCTGTCCCTGTCGGAAACACCAATTTCGCAGGAATCCAGTGTCAGCTACGACGCTAATGAAGGATTTGTAAATTTCGACATGGAATTCAAAGAGGATACAGAGCTGACCGGCTACATGAAGCTGCGGCTGTATGTGGAATCCGATATTCATAACGAAATGGATCTGTTCATCAATATCCAGAAGGCAGATGCGGACGGCAACTGGATCCCGACCCTGGTGCTGGGAGAGCCCCACCCGGGTCAATGGGGAAAGCTCCGGGTTTCCAGACGGGAACTGGATCCGAAGCTGTCGAAAGAGTATAAACCGGTCCTGACCCAGACCCGGGAGGACAAGATCACTCCGGGAGAGATCTATCCGGTGGATATCAGTATCTGGCCCTCCAGCAAGATCTGGCACAAAGGCCAGAAGCTGCGGGTTCAGATTGCCGGACACTACATCCGGGAAGACTGGTTTGAACCGCTCCGGTGGGAGACCGACAACAAGGGAATGCATATCCTTCACACCGGTGGACCGTACGAATCTTATCTGCTGGCGCCTGTTATCCCGCCCAGATATAAATGTGAAGGATATACCTACAGATAACACGCTCACGAAGGGAGAAAGAAGAAATGAATTTAACATTACTTGCCATTATTGGAATCGTTATAATGTTGATTCTCATCCTGTCCGGGGCAAATATCGGTTTGTGCATGATCATCACGGGAATCCTCGGCTACGCCGTGGTCCGGGACTGGAACGGAGCCCTTACCATGGTGAAGACCTATCTGGTCTCCAATTCCATGAGCTATTCCATGACCGTCATTCCCCTGTTCGTTTTGATGGGGCAGTTCGCCTTTTATTCCGGAATCAGTGACGATCTGTTCAATTCCACCAGGATCTGGTTCGGAAAAAAGAGCGGAGGCATGGCTTATGCAGGAGTTGTATCCTGCGGGCTGTTCGGCGCGATCTGCGGATCACTGGCAGCAACCACCGCGACCATGTCCAAGGTGGCCTATCCCATCATGAAGAAGCACAATTATAAGGATGAGATCATCGGAGGCACCATGGCAAGCGCCGGCGTTCTGGGACCGCTGATTCCGCCCTCCACCCCTTTCATCCTTTACGGACTGACTACCAGCGTCTCCATCGGCAAACTGTTTGCCGCCGGAATCCTTCCGGGTATCGTGCAGGCCCTGTGCTTCTGCATCGTAATCGCGATCTGGTGCCGGAGAGACAAGGAACTGTGCCCGGCAGGGGAATCCTATCCGATTAAGGAGAAGCTGAAAGCCTTAAAGGGATTTCTGGGAATGGCAGTGCTGTTTGCCCTGGTGCTTGGAGGCATGTTCTCGGGGCTGTGCTCTGTAACGGAAGCAGCAGCTCTGGGCTGCACGATTGCATTTATCATCCTGCTGGTCAGAAGAAGATTTACCTGGAGCAGCTTTAAGACCGCGGTTCTGGAAACGATCTCCACCACAGGTATGGTTATGATCAATGTAGTCGGCGCCGGAATCTTCGGCTGTTTTCTGACAGTCACAGGTCTTCCCCAGGCTCTGGCCAACTGGGTTCTTGCAAATGATTTCCCGGGCTGGCTGGTGATTCTCGTAATCCTTGTGGTCTTTGCCGTCTTCGGCTGCATCATGGATACCCTGGCGCTGATGCTTCTGGCCGTTCCGATCTTCCTGCCCCTTCTGCAGGCATTGGGATTTGATCTGATCTGGTTCGGCGCGCTGATCGTCATGATCATGAATCTCGGCGCAGTAACCCCTCCGGTAGGACTGAGCTGCTATGTGGCAGCCGGCGTCATGAATATGCCTCTGAACAAGGTGTTCAAAGGCGCGGCGCCCTTCCTGCTGGGAATTGCAGGCGCGATCCTGGTGGTCGCATTCATCCCCGCGTTATCAACGTGGCTGCCTTCCTTTATGAGCTGACAAACGTACAGCGAAGGCAAACCACTTGGGTGATATTGGATAATACCGATCAACATAATAAATGGAGGAAAAACATGAAAAAGAAAATTTTATCAATGATCCTGGCATTCGCACTTCTGATCACCTGCTTCAGCATGACCGCATTTGCAGGAGAGGCAGACAACACCGTGTATAACCTGAGCATGACGATCCATGTATCCCAGACCACCGCTCACTGCAAGGCACTGGATGAATGGGCCGCCCGGGTAGCAGAAAAATCCAATGGACGTCTGAACATCGTGATCAACTATGGCGGAACCCTGGCATCCGGACCGGATGCAGTGGAATTCGTGCAGCAGGGCGGATGTGACATCGCCTGGAGCACCGTGTCCCTGAATGCCGCCATGTTCAAATACTGCAATATTCTGTCCATGTATGGCGAAGAGCTCTCCAATGCGGAACTGGCCACCTATGTCTATATGAACATGTCCAGAAACAACGAAGCATTTGCAAATGAGTTCTCCAGTGTCGGTCTGACCCTGCTCGGAGCCCATGGCATGACCCCGTCCCTGATCGCCGGCAATGGAGACAAGATCGAAACCGTGGAAGATTTCAAGGGCGAGTCCATTATGTCCATCAGCAAGACCTGCATCTCCGTTCTGGAAGGACTTGGCGCTGCTGTACAGGGCGTTACCACCGCAGACCTTTATGATAACTTCGCAAAGAACGTGGTTCAGGCCAGCCTTGTGGATGCTTCCCTGTATTCCGCAATGCAGATCTATGAGCAGTTTGCATGGATGAACACCTATAACTACAATTCCGCCCTGGCATTCATCGTTATGAATGCGGATAAATTCAATTCTCTTCCGGAAGATCTGCAGCAGATCCTGATGGAGGAATTCGAAACCGTATCCATGGCCTGCGCCCAGTACACAGATGAAGACTTTACAAATTTCGTAGAAAATGTGATCCCGGAAAACAACGTAGAAGTCTACGGAACCTCCGATGAAGTGATCGCAGCCGTCAATGAACAGCTTGCAGCAGCCATCGAAACCCCGTGGGAAGAAGCCTGCGCAGCCGCCGGTTATGATACCGAAGCCATCCGCAGCGAAGTGGAGGCCCTGATCGAAGAAGGAAGAGCCACCTACGGCGAGAGCTACGACTGGTTCAAATAAAAAATACTGTACAGTTCCGGGAGGCCTTCGATGTGCCTCCCGGGATATATCACCCAAATGTGTTTGATGACCTGTGCCCAGGGGCCGGGAAAGGAAGTCACTTATGAAAAAGGCAATGAAGAAGTTATTCAGAATCACTGACAAAGCATCTGAGATCATTGCGTGGATCGCGGTTGCGATGGTTGTTGTCATGGCTGTCATGTATGTGATCGACGTTGTTGGCAGGCTCATCTTCAGCAGCCAGATGAAAGGCACTTTTGAGATCGCCCAGTTCATGCTGTGTATGATCGTGTTTATCGCATATCCCTATGCGCAGGTGCGAAGAGGACATATTCATGTGGGATTCATCATGAATCATGTGCCGAAGAAACCGAAAACAGTCATTCTGGCATTCGGATTTCTGTGGGGAGCCATCTGCTGCGGGATCGTGGCCTATGCGCTGTGGACTCAGGGAGATTTCGTCCTGAAATCCGGAAAAGCCTCCCAGGTGCTTCAGATCCCCTTCTATCCGATCTATTACGCGAGCTCTGTCCTGATGGGATTCTTCGGCTTTACGATCCTGATGGATCTTATTAAAGCCATTATGGCTCTTGCTGGTGATACGGACTGTGATCAGAGCATTGCAAAAATTCTTTCCTGATAAACATAGGAACGCTTAATACGGAGCAGAAAGGAAGAAACCGGAAGATGGCTATTATAGATCGGATCGAAGAAAAGGCGCGGAAAGCGTTTCCGAAGATTATTTTTCCGGAGGCGGAGGAGGTAAGGATTCTTGAGGTCGCCCGGGAAGCTGTGAAGCGGGGGCTCTGCCAGCCGATCCTGATGGGAGAGATCGAGCGGATAGAAGCACTGGCAGCCCAAAACAATATTTCATTAAATGACATGATGCTCATGGAGCCGAATGAAGAGCTGAAGGCGGATTACGCCGCACGGTTTGCAAAGGAAACTCCGGGTTATACGGAGAAAATGGCACTGCGCAAATTCCGGGAGCCGTTGTTTGTGGCAGCCTGCGCCGTCCATTTCGGGGAAGCAGACAGCTTTATCGCAGGATACCGGTATACCACCGGTGATGTGATCCTGGCAGCCTCCACATTTATCGGCATGGCCGAGGGCAATCATACGGTCTCCAGTTTTAATCTGGTGACGATTCCGGGATTTCAGGGAAGCGAAGGGGAAGACGTGATCTTTACGGATGTTGCAGTCTGTGTCAATCCCTCTTCAGAGCAGCTGGCGCAGATCGCCATCCTGGCAGCAGATGCCGCGGCGAAGCTGCTGGACTGGACGCCCCGGGTCGCATTTCTGTCCTATTCCACAAAAGGAAGCGGGGAAAGCGATATGGTGGACAAGGTGGTGGAAGGCCTTTCCCGAATGAAGAAGCTGCGCCCGGAGATCGAAGCGGACGGAGAATTCCAGCTGGAGGTGGCATTATCCCCATCTGCTGCAGCGAAGAAACTGGAGGAGCCGGGCACGGTTGCCGGACGGGCGAATATTATCGTATTCCCGGATCTGAATGCCGGAAATACAAATATCAAGGCAGTAAAGCTGTTTTCCCATGCCGGATCCATCGGCCCGGTTCTGACCGGGTTCCGGATCCCCATTAGTGACCTGTCCCGGACGGGAAGCATAGACCATTTGCTGGGTACTGTGGCGACTGTGGCGGCTTTGTGCGGAAAGGAATGAGTTATGGGATATAAGGTTTTTACGGTGAATCCGGGATCCACATCTACCAAGGTCGCTTTATTTGACGGGGAAGAGAAGGTCTTTTCCCGGAATGTATCCCATGATGCGGCATTTCTGAAATCCCTGGGCAGTATCTCTGCACAGCTTCCCTACCGTCGGCAGCTGATCGGAGAAGCCCTGGCGGATGCGGGTGTGACATTGGACGGACTGGCCTGCGTCGCAGGAAGGGGAGGCGGACTCCCTCCGATGCATGCCGGGGTTTATGAAGTCAATGAGAAAATGTGTGAAGATGCCAGGGCAGGAAAAGGCGTGATGCACGCCGGTCTTCTGGGGCCATTGCTGGCCCGGCAGTTTGCGGATCAGTATGGCGTGAAAGCGGTGGTGGTCAATCCTCCGGGAACAGATGAGCTGTGTGATTACGCCCGGGTGACGGGATTTCACGATGTGTTCCGGATCAGCCGCGTGCATGCCCTGAATATGAAAGAGGCTGCGATCCGGTATGCGGCGTCCATCGGGCGGCGTTATGAGGACCTGAATCTGATCACGGTTCATCTGGGCGGAGGAATTTCGGTGACCGCGAACCGGAATGGCCGGATGATCGATACGGTGGATATCAGCAACGGCGACGGACATATGGCTCCGACCCGGTCCGGATTTATACCAGCAAAAAACCTGATCCAGCTGTGTTTCTCCGGAAAGTATACCCAGGAGGAGCTGCAGGCCCGGGTGAATCGGAACGGCGGCTGGGTGGATCATCTGGGAAGTTCGGACGCCAGGGAGATTGAGCAGATGATCGCGGATGGAGACAAATATGCGGAATTGATTTATAATGCCACCATCTACCAGGTCGCCAAATCCATCGGCGCCTATGCGACCGTACTGAAGGGCAGGGTGGACGCGATCCTCATTTCCGGCGGGATTGCCCATTCCAAAATGTTTACGGACGGAATCGCGGATCGGGTGAGCTATATCGCTCCCATCGTGCTGATGCCGGGAGAATTTGAAATGGAAGCACTGGCCGCCGGCGCGATCCGCTGTCTGGAAGGACAGGAACCCCTGCGGGAATACACAGGAGAACCGGTCTGGAACGGATTCGGAGACCTGCTGAAAACACATAAATCCAAATAACCAGAAGGAGTGTACATTATGGGACAAGTATTTGAACTGATCATGCTGATCTGCTTCGGCCTTTCCTGGCCGACCTCTGTTTTAAAATCCTATCGGTCCAGGACGGCGAAGGGCAAGAGCCTCTTTT
>JAFUBX010000032.1 GCA_017459985.1 Parasporobacterium sp. | reverse complement strand
TGTCAAAACGTACATCACTGGTTCCTTCTGTCAACCGGATTTTAAGATATTATAACACTCTTATTCTTCTCTCGAAAGTATTATTTCTTTGCAGTCATGCGTTTTTCGAAGTTTCCATTTTCCGCATGACCTTTCTTTCAATTTTACATATTGATATCGAGACCTGCGTCATGTAAATAACTCCTTCTCGGATTTTTACATGATCATATTCATGTTATCATCATGTAAAATCAGGCAATTTCAAAATATACATGATATAAACGGCAATTTCGTCATGTAATAATGAAGTTTATGAGAATATACATGATGAAAACGACAATTTTGTCATGTAAAAACAGAAATTCTGAAATTTACATGATGAACAGTGTTAAATCATCATGTAAAAAAGAAGAACATGAAAATATCCATGACTTTTCCCGCCGGAATGTCATGCATTTTTCGAAGTTTTCGATTTCCGCATGACTTTACAGGACGAACAACATCCTGTACCAAAGGCAATTTCTGCAGAAGCACTGCAATAACTATAACCAAATTTCTAAAAACACCAAACAGTTACCAATTCAGGATAATTCAGTGCAGCATCACTGCCATAAAGGCAGCACAGATTGCCGGGCCGAAGGGAAAGGTCTTTTCCTTTCGGACATAAAATACAACCGCAGTCAGCAATCCCAGCACTCCTGCAACCAATAGCATCTGCACACACTGCTGCAATGTCTCGAAAAGGCCCAGCATCAGCAGTAGTTTCACATCTCCTCCGCCCAGAAAGACGGTTGCTTTTGAAGCTGGCCGGAAACTTCTTTTTGCCGGGATCCACCGGATCAGCTTCATAATTGAATAAGCCAGTATCATCATGATCAGGAGCAGACTGACAGACAGAAGCCCCTGGATCAAAGGGGCACGAATCAGTGGAATCCGTGGAATCCGTGTATCCCCCGTTCCCAATCCTGTACCCATATATCGCCGAAGATCCATCAGCCATATCAGGAGCCCTGCCAGGATACAGCGATTCGGGATGATCCTGTGATCAACATCCGAAGCCGAGACAAGCAGCAGAATGGTGACAATTCCCCAGAAATATGCGACATCACTCCGGCAGCACACTGCGAGGCGCCGGATGAGAACAGAATCCTTCCAGATAAGCTCAGCACATCCGGGATGCCCCTGCAACGAATAAAGCATTGCAAAGAAGAGCCCTGCAGCCAGTATCAGACAGGTCTGTACGGGCATTCCGCTCTTTTCTGTCCCGGTTCTTATTCTGGATCTTGCCATAGAATCCCTGGAGTTCATCGAATCCCTCCCTTCCTTATATCTGCCAAACTCCTTTAGAAACGTGCGCTGGCAGGCACGACAGACACAAAGATCCGGCAAGCCCTATGTCCTGCCGGATCTTTCATCACCTTATACGATTGTCCTGCTCCGAAAACTTCCGCAGTCGCAGCCCGGGCCGTCCTAATGGATCGGATTAAACGGGATCCTTCCCTTATACGTCGTGTGGAGCAGATGGTGGGCCAGTTCGGAATTCGGCTCGCCCAGATAATCCTTGTAGAGGATCTGGATCTGCTGGTTGTTATGGGACTGACGCGGGAATTTCCTCTCGTCTTCGCTGTACAGTGCCGATGCCCGTTTCTCAATATAGGTATCGCCGATGTCGTGATGCTCCTGAGGCAGGAAACATTCACGGACATAGGGCTGGCCGCCGCCGTTGACACATCCGCCGGGGCATCCCATGATCTCGATAAAGGTATATTTGGAGGTTCCTTCCCGGATCTCATCAAGAAGGATTTTGGCATTCTTCATTCCGCTGGCTACCGCCACATAGATCGTCTGATCTCCGATCTGGATCTCCGCTTCCTTGAGGCCTTCGATTCCCCTTACGGATTCGAAGGTCAGTCCCGGAGCTTCTTTGCCGGTCAGCTTGTAGCTGGCGGTTCTCAGGGCAGCCTCCATGACGCCGCCGGTAACGCCGAAAATAACGCCGGCGCCGGTGTACTGTCCGATGATATCCATATCGAATTCTTCATCCGGAAGCTTATGGAAATTGATTCCGCAGCGGCGAATCATTTTTGCCAGTTCCCGGGTGGTCACGACCGCATCCACATCCCGGATTCCTTCCACTTCCATCTCCGGACGCTCTTTTTCAAACTTTTTGGCGGTACAGGGCATCACAGAAACCACATATACATCCTCCGGTTTAATGCCGACTTTCTTTGCGTAGTAATGTTTGATGATGGCGCCCTGCATCTGATGCGGAGACTTGCAGCTGGAAAGATGCGGAAGCAGATCGGAATAGAAATACTCCGCATAGTTTACCCAGCCCGGAGAACAGGAGGTGATCATCGGCAGGGTTCCGCCGTTTTTAATCCTTCCGATCAGCTCATTGGCTTCTTCCATGATGGTCAGGTCCGCGCCGAAGTTGGTATCAAAGACCTTCTTAAATCCCAGCCGGCGAAGGGCCGCCACCATTTTCCCGGTTACAGAAGTCCCCACCGGGTATCCGAACTCTTCCCCAAGGGCCGCCCGGACAGCCGGAGCGGTCTGGCAGACAACATATTTACCTGCCTGAATCGCGTCGTCGATGGTCAGGATATCAATCCGGTCCATTAACGCGCCGGTGGCGCAGACGCTGGTGCACTGCCCGCACATGATACAGGGGCTGTCGGCAAATCCGCGGTTCTCCGCCGGCCCCACGATGGTGTTGAACCCGCGGTTCTCAAATCCCAGAATCCCCATGCCATGGGCGCTGGCACACCTGGCGATGCACCGGCCGCACAGGATGCATTTGGATGTATCCCGGACGATGGACGGATTCAGCCTGTCATAGGTAGTCGGCGTCTTGCTGCCCTGATATTTACCCTCCCGGGGGCCAACCTGCTGGGCAACATAAAGCAGCTCGCATTTTCCGTTCTTATCGCAGGCCTGACAGTTCTGGGCGTGGTTGGAAAGGAGCAGCTCCACAGAGGTCCTCCTGGCTTCCACGGCAATGGGCGCGGAAATGGAGATCTCGATCCCGTCCGTCACCGGATAAACGCAGGAAGCGACTAAAGACCGGGAGGTATTGACCTTCACGAGGCAGACACGGCAGGACGCCTGGCTGCACTCCCCATGGTTGAACGCACACAGAGACGGGATTTCAAATCCGCATCTTCTGGCCGCTTCGAGTATACTCAATCCCTCTTCTACCTGATAAGGGATTCCTTCTATTTTGATATTAATTAACGACATAGTGTTCCTCCCTCTCAATCTTTATAAATCGCGCCGAATTTGCAGACGCTGATACAGGTTCCGCATTTGATGCAGGCTGCAGGATCAATCTCGAATGGCGATCTGATCTCTCCGTGAATCGCATCCGCCGGACACTGCCTTGCGCAGGCAGAGCAGCCGCGGCAGAGATCCGGATCGATCTTGTATTCCATGAGATTCTTGCAGACCTTCGCAGGACATTTCTTATCCTTGATGTGCGTTACATATTCATCATAAAAATTGCTGAGGGTGGAAAGCACCGGGTTGGCCGCCGTCTGCCCCAGGGCGCACAGGGCCCCGACCTGGATAACCGACGCCAGATCCTGCATCTCGTCCAGATCCTGCATGGTTCCCTGACCGTTGCAGATCTTTTCCAGGTATTCCAGCAGCCGCCGGGTTCCGATCCGGCACTGGGTACATTTTCCGCAGGATTCATCGCAGATGAAATCCATATAGAACTTGGCTACATCCACCATGCAGTTGTCTTCGTCCATGACAATAGCGCCGCCGGATCCCATCATGGATCCCCTTTCCCGCAGCGTATCGAAATCGATCTCTGCGTCCAGATCCCGCTCCGTCAAACATCCGCCGGAGGGACCGCCGGTCTGGATCGCCTTGAACTTCTTGCCGTCGGGAATGCCGCCGCCGATATCATAGATCAGCTCCCGCAGGGTAGTTCCCATCGGCACCTCCACAAGACCCACATTGTTGATCTTGCCGCCGAGGGCAAACACCTTGGTTCCCTTGGAACCTTCCGTTCCGATGGAGGCGAATGTCTCTGCTCCGTCCCGGAGGATCGAAGGCACCAGCGAAAGGGTTTCCACATTATTCACGATGGTCGGTTTGTGCCACAGGCCTTCGACAGCCGGGAAGGGCGGCCTGGTCCTCGGCATACCTCTGCGGCCTTCAATGGAGGCCAGAAGGGCGGTTTCCTCCCCGCAGACAAATGCGCCGGCACCGAGACGGACATGACATCGGAAGGAGAAATCCGTTCCGAGAATATGATCGCCCAGCAATCCGATCTCCTCCGCCTGACGGATTCCCATACGCAGACGGTGAACCGCCACGGGGTATTCCGCCCGGACATAGAAATATCCGTTCTGCGCGCCGATGGCATAGCCGGCGATCATCATTCCTTCAATGACTTCCAGGGGATTGCCCTCCAGAATGGAACGGTCCATAAATGCGCCCGGGTCGCCTTCGTCGCCATTGCAGACCACGAATTTGGCTCCCTCCGGCTGCTGATAGGCAAACTGCCATTTCTTCCCCGTCGGGAATCCGGCTCCTCCCCGTCCCCGCAGGCCGGAAGTCAGGATCGTATCGATGACATCCTTCCGGTCCATCTGAAGCGCTTTGGCAAGCCCCGCAAAGGCGCCGGTCCCCAGTGCTTCCAGGATATTCTCCGGGTCGATCTGCCCGCACTGTTCCAGGGCCACCCGGTGCTGTTTCTTATAGAAATTGATATCGTCCTGCTTCTTTACGGTCTCCCCGGTATGAGGATCCACATACAGCAGGCGTTCCACCACTTCGCCCTTCAGGATATCGCTCTGGAAAATCTCGTCCACATCCTCGATGGTTACGAGGCGGTACAGGGTATCCTCCGGAAAGATCTTAACAAAGGGGCCCTGGGAACAGAATCCGAAGCAGCCGACCTGGTTGACAGAGATCTTTTCGCTCAGATCGTTCTCAAATACGAGAACCTCAAATTTCTTGCGGATTTCTTCGGAATTGGAAGACAGACAGCCGGTGCCGCCGCACAATACAATCGCCCGTTTTCCGTTTTCTCCGGTAATCTTTTCCCGGAATGCCGCCGCGCACTTTTCCTGGCATTCTTTTAATTCATCAAATGTCCTGATCATTTCACAGCCCCCTTTCTTCTCAGATCCTTGATAATCTCAGGGACTTCACTGATCTGCACCTTCGGATACACCTTGCCGTTCACGGAAACGGCCGGGGCAATACCGCAGGCTCCCAGACACCGCAGGGCATCCAGGGTAAACATCCCGTCCTTTGTCGTCTGTCCGGGCTTGATATTCAGGATCTCGGAGAATTTGTCGATGATATTCTGGGCGCCTTTGACATAACATGCCGTACCGAGACAGACACCGATCACGAATTTTCCCTTCGGTGTCAGAGAAAAGAATGAATAAAAAGTCACCACACCATAAATGTCTGCCACAGAGATCCCGGTCTTGGCCGAGACAAGTTCCTGCACTTCCAGCGGGATGTAGCCATATTCATTCTGAATATCACTGAGAATCATCATCAGGGGCGTTTCTTCGTCCTTATAACGATCACAGATGATATTGATCTTCTTTTTGGCTGCTTCATTTAAACCTGCCATCTGATCCCTCCATATAACGTACTTTGTTTAAATTTTGTCAAAGTACACTATACTAAACCTCCCGGGGATTTTCAACCGGTACTTCCTGACAGGTTTGTTTTTTTATTCATACAACGGTCATTCAGAGATGATCCGGATCCCAATATCGCAGTTGACCTTTGTCTTCATGGCCCTGCGCGCCTCTCCCCGAAAATGACCGAATTTGTAATTACCGATGGAAACCGTAAGGTCTGAGATCACGTATACAGATCCCATGCCGGTGTCTCCGTTCAGCCCGGAATTGATATCCGCGCTCACCACGTAGGCCCCGCTTTCATTGATCTTCCCGATGAGATCCTTCATGGCGCAGGTGACTTCTCCCTGGAATCCGGTGCCCAGCAGGCAGTCCAGAATGGAACCGAAGGGATGCAGATCCGTGGCCTCCGAATAGATCTCAACCGGGATCCCGGCTTCCCTGCAGATGTCAAAATAGTATTTCCCATCTCCGGAAAACCGCTCTTCCAGTAAAATGATCCTGCAGTCGATCCCTGCCTTCTTCATCAGATCCGCCGCCACATAGCCGTCCCCCGCATTATTTCCCTTGCCGCAGACCACTGCCACCGGACTCTTCCAGTCCGCCGCTTCAAAAATCGCCGTTCCGGCTCTTCGCATCAGCTCTTTGGAGGACACCAGATTCGCAATGGTCCAGGCGTCGCTTTTCCGCATCGTCTCCACGGAAACGAGTCTCTCCTCCCGGGGCAGTCCTGAGTCGTGGTCTTGTTCTGATGAGTTCATTGAAACAGACTCCCTGTTCAAATCCGTTTTCCTCCTTTGATCCGTTATAATTGCTGCTTCATTGTAACAGATTTTTTCATTGCAAAGAAGAGAGTGCAGTTTTTTTTTGATACAGACACAAAATTTCGCTTTGTATTTTTGTACAAATAATATTCGCTTACTCCTCGATATTTTTTCACTGGAAAACATTTTGTTTAATATTACAAATTGGTATAAATATACAAAATAAATTCAATCATTGGTATTGAAAGGGAGGCGATTATATTGAAAGATATTTTTTCACTCGAAGGAAAAAAAGCCGTGATCATAGGCGGCGGAGGCGATCTGGGCTGTGCTGTGGCAACCGGATTGATTTCCAAAGGGGCGGAAGTGGCGATTGTTGATTTGAACAAAACCGCTTTGCATAACGCCCTGTCAAAAATCGAGGAAGAGACCGGGAAAAAGGCGTTGGGCTTCTCCGCCGACGTGACTTCCGAGGAAGAAGTGGAGAATCTGGCAAAGGATGTTGTGGAAATAATGGGGACCGTTCACATCCTGGTAAATTCTCAGGGCTATAACAAAAAATTCCCGGCATTTGAATTCCCAATGGATGAATGGGACAAGATCTACGCGGTGAATGTGCGGAGCATGATGATATGCAGCAAATTTTTCGGCCGTTATATGAAAGAACAGAATTACGGCAAGATCATCAACCTGTCTTCCATCGCGTCAAGATATGGCGTGACAAATGATACCAGTATCGGCTATGCATCTTCCAAAGGCGCCGTTAACTCGATCACCACTACCCTTGCGGCCGGATGGGCCAAACATAATATCACGGTCAACGGGATCTGCCCGATCCTCACGGTAACCGGAATGATGATCCCCATCCTGGAGGCAAATCCGCAAATCAAAGAATCCATCGGCCAGCGGGTACCATTAGGCAACCGTCTGGGACTTCCCCAGGATATTGTGGGTCCTGTATTATTCTTTGCTTCGGATGCAAGCGCATTTGTGACAGGGCAGCTTTTGTGCATTGACGGAGGTTTAAGTACACTTCAATAAATAATAAAACGGAGGGATCTATTTATGACTGGAGTATTAGTTTCAGGAATAATAGTTATCATAACATTCATTTTGTTCTTTGTATTAAGTTTTAAGGGTATGAACCTGTTCGCAGTCATACTGCTGGCATCTGCCCTTGTATGCTTTGCGCTTCCGGGCGGACTTTCCAATATGTTCGGCAGCTTCATGGACGGAACCGTCGGATTTATCAAGAATTTCTGTCTGGTGTATACCCTTGGAGGCGCATATGGATACTGCCTGATGGAAAGCAAGCTGGGAGCATCTGTTGCCAGACATCTGATCAAGGTATTCGGAAAAAAGAATGCGCCGGTGGTTCTGTTCGTAATCACTTGTCTTCTGGTCGTGGCCGGTGTTCAGTCCTATCAGTTCACCATTCT
This sequence comes from Parasporobacterium sp., assembly GCA_017459985.1. GTDB lineage: Bacteria > Bacillota > Clostridia > Lachnospirales > Lachnospiraceae > RGIG5612. The sequence continues at coordinate 5,874 of JAFUBX010000032.1, read as the reverse complement.
TGCAATCGGACTTCCGCTCTTAAAGGAACTGAATCTTCCCAAAAAGGTAGCGCTGGCAGCCATGTCGGCAGGCGGCGGCTCTGTTGTATATGGCATTCTGGTCGGTATGCCCAATCCGCTTAACCTTGCTCCCACAACCTATCTGGGAACCACTACAATGGCAGGCGTGGTAATGAGTCTGATCTGCGCCGCTTTTGCCGTGGCTTTTATCGTGATTTATCTGAAATGGCTTACCAGGTCCTGCATCAAAAAAGGGCAAGGATTCACTGCGCATCCGGATGATATCATCGCGAAGGAAGATGATGAACTTCCGCCCGTATGGAAAGGTTATATCTGCCTGTTGAGCGTTGTGGTACTGAGCCTTATTTTCCAGTTTGTATTCGGCATCCCCGGAATTCATTCCTGCGTATATGCAATTCTGATTTCCATAGTTGTATGCCGTCTGCTCGTCGGCAAAAAGTGGCTTCCGAATACTCTGGCAACCTGTGTCAAAGGTTTTACCGGCGCAGCCATTCCTCATCTTATGGTTTCATTCGTTGTAGGTTACGGTGCTGTGGTGCAGTCTACCGAGGCGTTCAAATATGTGGTGCAGAAGATACTGACCCTCAACATCCATCCGTATCTGCTGACATTTATCGCAGTCAACCTGCTGGCAGGTATGATGGCAAACGGAATCGGCGGCGTGAATGCTTTCTATTCCACTTTGGGACCGACCCTGATGGCAAATCCTGCAGTCAATCTGGAAGCGCTCCACCGTATTTCCACAATCGCAGGCTGCGGTTTCGACTCCCTGCCGCACAACGGGGCCATCGGATTCCAGCTGGCTGTATTTAAGCTTTCCTATAAAGAAGGATATTTCCAGCAGTTTATGATGTCGGTGCTTGTCAACCTGCTGGCTGGTCTGCTGGCAGTTCTCATCGGTATCCTGCTGTACTGATCAGACCATTCTTATCATCATCGTAAAAAGGCGGAGCCCGGCTCCGCCTTTTCTGATCTCTTTCTACCGGAATTTTACTTCCATATCATTCAGTACCTGCAGGATCACAAAGGAGAGATGAAGCCTCAGACATTCCTGACCATCATCCAGAGAAAGGCCCGTCAGCTCTTCTATTTTTTTAATCCGGTAAACCATGGTATTTTTATGGACGCAGGCCATCTTCGCCGCCGTCTGGAAATTGTGGGATGACTCCAGGTAACAATAAAGGGAATATGCATAATCCGAATTGTGTTCCTTATCATATTCGATCAGTTGCAGAACCGTCGGGCTGACATATTTGCGGATATTAATTACAGAGGCTGCCTCGTCAAGAAGGGCCAGCGGCATTACCTGCCGAAAGAAAAAGACATTATGATCCGCAATAAAAGGATCATTTTTCAGCTTCTTTCCAATGGCCAGGGCCTTTTTGGACTGATAATAGGCTCCGGGGCATGTGGACAGATTATTAAACGAATTGCTGACTCCGCAGTAATAACGGCTTCTTTTGGCGCATTTACTGATAAATTCATTTAGGATGGTATACTGCATATGCTGATCCTGCGGCATATTCACCAGACAGACCAGATAATTATTCTCAATAGAGAACAGATACTTACTGAACATGCGGCTGAAATCCGCAACTACGACAGGATGGACGATCACCGGAGTTTTATCGATCGGGTAAATCGTCAGGATATAAAAGTTTCTGCTTTTGTCCGCCAGTTCCATTTTCTCGGAAATCATTTCGATCTCCTTTGACGACTGGACATGCCCGTTAATCAGAGAGGAAAGGTATTTCGAGTCCAGAATATCCATATCTATTCGGAAATACGAATCTCTCAGCAATATATTTCTGACATGAAAAGCCACATAATTTAAAAAGACCTCGTATTTTGAAGGATCCCCCTGAAGAAACGGACAGACCAGATAGGCCAGCGGCGTTTCATTGCCGGCTATTGCAATAATGAGACAGGGATACCCGTTTAAAATCTTAAGCGTGGGATTTGTATTTTCAGCCTTATAGAACAGGGCCCCGAAGTCTACATGCGGCGGCTGAAGCGGAGTCTCCACGATTTCCTGAATTACAGCGGCAACATTCTCTTCATAGTTCATGTTATGATCGTGATATTCCGCAACAAACTGCTGCCGGTAGGAGATGCACCATAACGGATTGCCGACTCTCTTTCCGGCTTCATTAATAAGGATCTGCAGCGTTTTCTTCGGACTGTAAGATTCCCTTTCCAGTGACAGAACGGAGTTTTCAAAGGAAGAGATCTCAAAAAACGGGAAACACATCCGGTTAAACAGCTCAGCAAAAGGATCACCGGAATCAATGACCAGCAGATTCATGTTTCCGGGGATCTGCTCAGGTATGATCGTCGTGTTATGACAGATCAGGCACAGGTTAAAAACATTCAGGGAAATCGATGAGAATTTATGTTTCAGAAGAAGATGCAGATCTTCTTTCCGTTCCCTGAGATCGAGGATATACAGGGTGTACGGAGATGCTTCCTCGAGATTTTCCGGGCAGATCCCAATACTGAAGATGCGGGAATCCGGATGATTCAGGGAAACATTCCGATAGTCAAAGCCTGATACAGAGATGTAGTTTTTTATGATCATATTACCAGTCCCCGCCGTTCATTACGAAGGATCTCTTTCATCCCCCAGGAAGAACACCGCAACCGTACCCGGTCCGCAGTGGGACGCGATAATCGTGCCGATATCACAGATCCGGATGTCCTCTTCCTTCAGATTTTTAAATCGCTCCAACACCGCCTCTTTTGTTTTCTGAGCTTCCTCCGGGCAGTTGGAGTTGCAGATAAAGCACTTGCCCGCATATGCGCTGCCGTTCTGCGCATGTTTTTCCATTGTATTGACCGTGGTTTTCACCGCGGCTTTTTTGCCCCTCACCTTATCATACGCAATGATTTTGCCATCGTAGTCCAGGCGCATGATGGGACAGATATTTAAGATGGTCGCGATCATCGCTACAGGCCCCGACATCCGCCCGCTGCGTCTGTAAAAGTCCAGCCGGGTGGAATAGAACTGATGGTGCACATTATGGCAGTTGGCTCTGACCCAGACTTCGGTTTCCTCTATAGATTTTCCCGCATCTCTCATATCCGCCGCATAATCCACCAGCAGCCCGTATCCGGAGGAACTGCAGTAAGAATCGATCACGATCAGTTTTCTGTCCGGGTATTTGCTCCGTAATGTTTCCGCCGCCCGTTCCGCATTATAATAAGACTGTGTCATACCGGTCCCGAAGGCAATATGAAGCACATCCCCTTTCCGGAGCAGCTCTTCAAAGAAGGATTCATAGGTAAACTCATTCAGCTGGGAAGTTGAGGGCAGCGCCCCTTCATCCAGAGCTTTGTAGAAATTCGGAAGAGCCTGCGGATCCCGGAGCATGTCGTCCGTAAATTCCTCGCCGTTAATGTTATAAGAATAAAATAGCACCGGAATATTTCTTCCGTTGATGTAAGAATACGGCATATCCACCGTTGATTCACATGATAAGATATAAGGTTCCATCGGCTTTCCTCCTATTGTTCTCCGAACCGCAGTACTGTAATAAGATGTTTTTCGCAGCCAGGTTTATTACCCGTTTATTATTACAAAAACATCTCTGAAGTGTCAAGCAGATGCAGTTCCCGAATTGCCTGGGGTGGTGCGCTCCTTCTGCAGCTATGCAGAAAAACCGCGTCTGGGAACGGCATCAGGACTGCATATTCCCTGGCCACGCAGTAATCTCGGGCCTTCAGCGGACGGCGAAGGTCAGGTGTGGAGTTTCCAGGTTTTTTCTGAATTTACCTTCCGGATTTTCAATGATTTGCCTGGAAAACGGAAGGTGACGTGTGGGGTTTATAAGCATTTTATAAATTTACCTTCCGAATGAGGATCATCGGCGATGTCTCAACTTTTTAAATGTTAATTATATCAGGTTTATGACACATTTTTTGCGGTTACGTTTGACTACCTTCGTCTGCAACCGCAATTATTGCACGGCATTCCATCCGCAACCGAAGTTTTTGTGTCAGAATTCAACCGTAACTGACAATTTTGTGTACCTTGGCCGACTGCCAGTCAAACGTAACCGGCATTTTTGTGTTTGAAAAGAATCTAATTTGCAAAATTAATATCCTGTTCGCTGTGTAAGCGGAAGATGTCACTAATACTAAATTGATATTATTTTTTATACTGATGATATGGACTTCCCTGTCCGGCAGACACTGGCCAGGAGAGCAGGTTGGTTTTTTACCCCTGTTGTTCTTAACCGATACTTTCCTTACCTTAAATGTGTTATATTAAATGTACAGATACGCCCATCCGGTCCGTGGTTTCTGAAAATATGAGGTTTTTGATATGTTTGTTGCTGATGCACATTGTGATACGTTATATAGACTGGCTATTTCCGATGATCTGCAAAAGGGCGTCCCGGAAGCGCAGGGGCACTGTGCAGTGTCAGCAGAAACTCTGGCGGCCGGTCATGTAGGTCTGCAGACCTTTGCACTTTTTACCGGAAGAACGGGCCCGGCAGGGACGCCTTATCTCGACGCTCTTAAGATGATCCGCGCAGCTGCGCAAGTCGATGTTCCGATACTGACGAAGGCTCTTCCTGCTGATCCTCCGAAAGAACCCTCCGGCATCTTTTCCTGCGAAGGCGGAGAGATGCTGGAAGGATCCCTTGCAAGACTGGATGAGTTTCAGTCCCGCATAAAACTCCGGATCATCACACTGACCTGGAATCATGAAAATGAAATCGGGTATCCGGCTGCCGGAGGTTCTTCACAGGGGCTGAAGCCTTTCGGAATTTCCCTGCTCCGGAAAATGGGGCAGTATGGGATTCTCGCAGATACCTCGCATCTGAATGACGCGGGATTTTGGGATGTATGTGAATACTCTGCCCTGCCGCCTATTGCTTCCCACTCAAACTGCCGCTGGCTGTGCAATGTACCGAGGAACCTGACAAAAGAACAGGTGAAAGCCCTGATCGACCGGAACGGATTCATCGGTGTGAATTTCTACTCACGTTTTCTGAAGGAAAACGGGAAAACCGGGATCGATGACGTGGTCCGGCATATCGATGCGCTCTGTGAGGCAGGGGCGGAACACATCATTGGATTCGGTTCCGATTTCGACGGAATCGAATCCTGGCCGGAAGGCCTTGGCAGCCCTGCAAATTTTCCGGATCTGCTCGAAGCGCTCTCGCGAAGAGGATACTCTCAGGAACAATTAGAAGGAATCGCAGGAATGAATTTCTGGAATCTTCTGAAACGTGTTGAAGTATGATCCGATCATAGCGGATCTCCGGCAAAAGTTCATAAGTCATTCAACAGAGCCCTATTTTTTCGTTGACAACAGGTACTTGATGTTTTATAATTTTGGGCGTCGCTTCAGAAAGCGACACCAGTAAGGAGCGCGGAAGTGTCGGAACTGGCAGACGAGCAAGACTAAGGATCTTGTGCTCGCAAGGGCGTGTGGGTTCAAGTCCCATCTTCCGCATAAAATCAAGGGTTCTTTGAAAAAAGGATCCTTTTTTTTATCAAAAAATCTTCTTCAACGAGCAAGATTTTTAAGCAGAAGAAATCTTGTTCGGAAGGAGATATTAACAAGCAGTCGTTGTTTTCAGCCTGATTATCGATTATAATAAACTCAGAAATAAAGGATTAAACCACTGCTCCATCGTATGCTGAAAGGAGGCAAGTGTTAATATGCTATACCCATTCATGACATTGGAAGATGATACGGAAATTGTTCATTCGGATGCTTACCTTGAAGAAGGGAAAGAAGTCGTCAGAGTCGAAATTGAAAAACCTGTAAAGGGCGGCTTTTCTTCCGCAACTGTTTATCTGCCGGATTATCGATGGGAAGATATTACAGGATTCTCCCAG
>JAFUBX010000088.1 GCA_017459985.1 Parasporobacterium sp. | reverse complement strand
TTCAAAGTAATCCCGCTCAAAGGCCATCCGCTGCACCACCGGCAGGTCGAACATGTTGGTCTCACCTGTGGCCCGGATCTCAAGGATCTGTTCCTTCACTCTCTCAGGCATCCGGATCACCTACCTTCGCCACCCGGTCTTCCCCGTAGACCACATTCAGTCCTGATCCGTTGTCCCACTTCATGAGGAGGCTCCCGGTATCATCGACTCCGAGTACCGTTCCTTTGGTGCCGGTCGGCGGGGCCTGTGGGTCGTCCATACATACAAGTTCCACCCGGGTGCCTGCCGGGTACTTCAGGTGGATGCGTTCCACCGTCTCTTTATTCGGAAATCTCATCACTCTCGCCCTCCTGTGCAGCGTCTTCCGTCTCCGGAGCCTCTGTTTCTGCCCCGGTTGCCTTTGCGGCAGCTTTCTTTTCCTTCAGCTTTGCGTAGAAGGCATCGGCATCCGCCTGATTCTTAAAGGCGGCATGGCCGGAAAGGTGCTCCATCAGGATCGCCCGGGTCTGCTTGCAATCCGCGCCGATAAACCCGAGGCGCAGGAGGAAGGTGCGGAAGGTGTATTTTTCACTCTCCGTGGCCCGCTCGGTCGCGGTCACCCGCCGTGCCTCCTTCGCCATCCTGGCAAGGGCGGTAAGGAAGGCGCTGTAGGCTGCGACCTGTTCCGGCGTCGGCATCGTATTCCACCAGGGGAAGGAAACCTTCTCATCGTCGGTGAGGATCTCAAGGCTGTCTGCCTGCAGGGCCTTTTTGATCAGCGTCTGCTTCGATGCGACCAAGGCCTTCAGGTTGGCCAGCGCATTCTCTGTGAAATCTGCTCTCGGAAGGGAAATGGTCAGCCCCTCGATCGGTTCATCTTCCGTGGAATCCTCGGCAGTTCCTTCAGTCTCTTCCGTTCCTTCCGTCTCAGGATCTTCCGCCGCCTGTTCGGTAAAGCCTGCTGCGGCAAGGGCTGACATGATCTTCTCGATCAGCGCTGCGTCCGTGCGGGCATCCCAGAGGAGCTCGCCGGTCTTCGTGACCTTCATGTTGTCGATCACGTAGGCACATTCGGGCATCCTTGTGTAGACCGCCTGCATGCCTGCCTCCCGGCTGATGATCGCTACCATCTGCTTTCTGTCCTCGCCTGTTACGTTGTAGTTCGCTTTCATAGTGTACCTCCTTGTTTTTCCGGGCCTTGCGGCCTGTTTTCTTTTGGTAGTGTATTAATCACTCTGAACCGAACATATAGCAAGTCAATTCTGCAGATAATAGTGGACAATTTCGCGGGGCAGAAATTGTGCATTCAGACAGAAGAAAACGCCTCACAGACCGAAAGGTCTGCAAAGCGTCTGCACCGTTCTTCCACATCTTCCCTGATCCATCCCGGTGGCTCCGGGACATCATTATATCTGCCGTACTCCCCGAACATGCACTCCATGCCAACGTTTCTGGCCTGCACGGCTTCTTCGAATTCATCGTAATATCCGAGATGGATTTCCTGCTGGCACACCTTGATCCGGGCACGGTATTTCTCATTTCGCGGATAAAAGTCGACACCGGAAACACCGCTTGAGTTATTCCGCTGCAGGCTGTGATTGATCTGATTCTGCTGGTGCGTGACAATCCGCAGGTTTTCTGACCGGTTGTCCAGCGTATCGAGGCTGATATGATCCACCTCATATCCCGGCGGGCAGTCACAGAGCACACGGTGCAGGTAATTGCCGTGCCGGTCGATCAGGTACAGTTTCCTGTGCCCGGGCTCCCGGTAATTCCGATACCACTTGGTATCCCGGATACGGTCGAACCGGTCTTTATCAAACAGGAACCGTGTTCCATCCGGCAGGGTGCCAATCCCGGTATTTCCTTCGAAACGGTAACTGACATTACTCATTGCCACCACCGCCTTCCGGCTCGAAGGTTGCCACCTCCTCGAAGGAAAGTTTCTGGCCGTCGCGGAGGACGTACACGTCATCGTACCTGCCATCGTGCGCAGCAATGTATCGCTTCACGATCACATCGACGAACTTCTCTTCCAGTTCAATCCCCATGGCCACCCGGTCAGTCTCATCACAGGCAATCAGAGTGGAACCGCTGCCAAGAAAAGGATCAAGCACCACACCGTTTGTCATGGTGCTGTTTTTGATGGGATAGGCCATCAGGGCCACCGGCTTCATAGTCGGATGATCCTTGTTCGCCTTCGGGCGATCATACTCCCAGACGGTCGTCTGCTTCCGGTCAGAATACCATTGATGCTTTCCGTCTTTCTTCCAGCCGTACAGGCAGGGCTCATGCATCCACTGGTATGGGGATCGTCCCAGCACCAGCGCGTTCTTCTTCCATATGCAGCAGCCGGACAAATAAAAACCGGCCTCGTCAAAAGCCCTGCGGAAGATCAGTCCCTTTGTATCTGCGTGGAAGATATAGATGCTGCCATCATCGGCAAGCACATTTGCCATGCACTTCATTGCTTTCAGGGTAAAATCGTAGGCATCAGTGTCGTTCAGGTCATCGTTCTGGATCGTTCCCGCTGTCCCATGGTAGGAGACAAAATACGGAAGATCCGAGAGCACCATGTTCACCTTCAGATCGCCAAGCAGGGTTTGATAAGATTCCTGCAGAGTAGAGTCCCCGCACAGGACTTTGTGCCTGCCGAGCATCCACAGGTCACCTTTTTTGGAGAATACAGGCTGCTTCAGTTCTGACTCCACATCGAAGTCATCTTCCTTCACTGCCTTGTCATGTACCTTGTTAAACAGGGTCTCGATCTCCGGCGGATCAAAGCCGGTCTTGCCAAGGTCAAAATCCGAATTCTGGATGTCCTGCAACAGATCTGCCAGCAGGGTTTCATCCCATGCACCGGTGATTTTGTTAAGCGCGATGTTGAGCGCACGCTCCCTGACCTTATCGATATCCACGACCGCGCAGGGCACCTCGGTGTATCCGAGTGCCATCGCTACCGTCAGTCTCTGGTGCCCGCCGATGATCGTCATGTCGGCGTTTACCACCAGCGGATCGGCAAAGCCAAACTCCTCAATGCTGTTCTTTATCTTCTCGTATTCCTTGTCACCCGGCTTCAGCTTCTTTCGCGGATTGTATTCCGCAGGCTTCAACTCCGATACCGGGATCACTTTAAGTGTCGCTGTTTTCATATGCTTCTCCTTTCAGAGCCCGGCCCTTGTTCGCGCAGGCCCGGCAGCAGTACTTCCTCTCCCTTTTGTTTTCATGCTGGGCAAAGAATGTCCGGCCACAGACCGGGCAGACCTGCTCATGGTAGGAATCCCACTGCTCTGGTTTCGGGTGGGCCTTCCAGTATTTGCGCCTGCAGGGATCGGAGCAGAACTTCCGGGGCCTGCCGGTTTCCTTCTGCCGGATCTCTGTCCCACACTCCGGGCAAAACCGCTGGACGCACCCGGCGATGAACTCGTCCATGTTCACTTTGTCAAATTCGACCACCGGATCTGCCTCCTTCCATGTGGCAATGAAAGCCCTACGCATTTCGCGATTTTTTGCAAAAAAGGCATGAAAAAAGCGGAGGCGTTTTCGTCCCCGCATGGCTTAGTTTCTATGTAGTTTCCAATGTCCTCCCGGACACATAAAAAGGCGCAAAGGCTGCCGTTTTCCTATGAAATCACAGGTGTTTTCGCAGTTTTGAGCCTTTTGATCTGAAGAGGAGGATCTTCAAAATGACTGTGTTTCGTTACCGCATGGCTGGCCCTTACCCCCGCCCTATGAATTTCGCGGAAATGCACGCGAGAGGGGGCGGCGGTCTGTGGGGGCTGGCCTTTTAGAGATTGATACCCGGCCCCCGGGGCTGCGATCGGACTTTCGTCCCGCATGGAATCAGTAATGATAGGTTGGATGGCTGTCTTCCCGTCCAGTCTTCTTATCGTGACAACTCTTACAAAGGCCGCGCCAGTTGCTCCGATCCCAGAAGAGCGCCGGATCTCCCCTGTGTGGTACGATGTGATCCACCACCGTTGCTTTGACGTACCGTCCCTCCTTCAGGCATTCCTCACAGAGCCTGTGCTCGGGCATCTGCAGGAACCGCTTGCTCTCCCGCTGCCAAGCAGCACCATAGCCACGGCTCGTTGCCGAGCGCGTTGCTTCCGGGTGGAGCTTCTTATGTTCCTCGCAGTACTTCTGCCCGTAGGGAACAAGGGCTGCACAACCAGGGTGCCTGCAGGGGACGCTTACACGGGACGGCATTACGCCTCCCACTGAAGGCCCTGCTTCCCGAAGTGCCCG
>JAFUBX010000087.1 GCA_017459985.1 Parasporobacterium sp. | reverse complement strand
GGTTGATCTGGAGCCTGCGGCGGCAAAGCTCTACGCACAGATCGAAGAGGAGTCATGGGCAGAGATGAAAGAATCGGAAGTGACGGCGGCGAACGTGCTGACCCGGATCTTACGGCTCTCCCAGATAACTGGCGGATTTCTGAATGATGATGACGGCAAGGTCAACGCGGTCAGCAAGGCGAAGCTGGAGGCCCTGTCCGATATCATCGATGGCGCTGTGGCAGCCGGGGAGAAACTTGTGATCATGGCACGCTTCCGGGCAGAGCTCGATGCCATCCAGCAGATGGTGGAAAAGAAAAAACTGTCCTACGGCGTTGTCAGGGGCGGTGTTACTGACCGGGCCGACCAGGTATCCCGGTTCCAGAATGATCCGGACTGCATGATCTTTATCGGCCAGATCGCAGCGGCAGGCATGGGGCTGACACTAACAGCGGCGAGCACGATGGTGTTCTACTCCTGTGATTACAGCATGTCCAATTTCGATCAGGCTAAGAGCCGTATTCACCGTGCTGGCCAGAAAAATAACTGCTTGTACCTCTATCTGGTCTGCAGGAACAGCATCGACGGAAAAGTGCTCAAAGCGCTCCGCGACAAACAGAATCTGGCCCGGATGCTGGTGGACGATTACCGCGCCGGACGGCAGCCGTTTAAATGATCGTCATGCAGCTGGAACTATGAAAACCGAAGGCACGTACCTTTCCGGATTGTAATAGGAAGGAGAACAAAATTCATGGATAACAGAGAGATTTTTACCATGGCGGACGAACTGAAATCCGCGAAAGACCTGAAGAAAGATCTGGAGGCACAGGTCAAGGAAGTGAATGCCCGGATCGAAGAACTGGACAAAGCTCTGTCTGATGCGATGGCAGAGTCGGAGCTTGAAAAGTTCACAAGGAACGGCAGTACGTTTTACCTGAACAGCCGTCTGTACGCATCCCCGAGAGCGGAGATGAAGGAGGAGATGTTCGCGGCCCTGATTGAGCATGGATACGGCGATCTGATCACCCGGACGGTAAACGCCAATACCCTCGCTTCATTCTGTAGGGAGCAGCGGGAGGCCAATAAAGATGAGATCCCTGACTGGCTGGCCGAGGTTGTGAATACCCACGACAAAGTGACGGTCGGCATCCGTAGGGGATGACATAAATCCAAAGCACAATGAACTACAGAAGAACAGATACTCAGATGCATAGCAGCAACGATGGTAACCATTATCAGAATGAACAGAAAGTGAGGACATGAATTATGTCAGAAGTAAAGAATACGCAGATCGCAGCAGTACAGACCGGGTATACGGCACTTGCAAACAACAGCATTCTCGAGGAAGCATTGGCGGATGAATATGCCGGTCTGGAGTTTTCCATTGACCGTGTGAAGCTCCCGGCAGGCGGCGGGACGGCCTTTGAGGTTCCGGCGGAAGACGGAGAGGACACTGAGATGGTGAAAGACATCACCGGCGTGATCCTGTACAACCATCCGGCGTACGCCTACTACGCATCGGCCTTCGCTGGCGGACATGCAGCCCCCGACTGCAGCAGTATCGACGGCGTGACCGGCATTGGCGTGCCCGGCGGGGATTGCCGCAGCTGCCCGTTTAACAAATTCGGGTCAGGCGAGGGCCAGAGCAAGCTCTGCAAAAACAAGCGGATGCTGTACATCCTGCGCGAAGGGGAGCTGTTCCCGGTGGCGCTGTCCCTGCCGACCGGGAGCCTGAAGACTTTCACAAATTACGTGAAGCGCCAGCTCACCAAGGGCAGAAAGATCTCCCAGATCGTGACGAAGATTTCCCTGAAGAAGGCGACCAGCACGGCGGGCATTGCCTACTCGCAGGCAGTGTTCACCTTTGAGCGGGTGCTTTCTCCGGAGGAGATCACTGCACTGTCCGGTATCACTGACACCTGCAAGGCGTATGCCGCCAACCTGTCCCCGGCCATGATCGCGGAGGATGATATCCCGTTTGTTGATCCGGAGACTGGAGAAATCGTGGAAGCCCTCAACTAAGCACGAGCGGTGTTCCGGGGGAGGGTGACCTCCTCCGGGGTATCCGGTTACAAGGAGAATCATATGACTACTGATTATAAATGCGTGACGAAGATTGAAGAAGTCAGGGAATACCTGGCGGATCATGATCTTGTCGCCTTTGACTATGAGACCGCGCCGGATGCGGCATACCGGACAGAGGAGAAGGCTGCCCTTGATCCCGCGAAGGCCCATATTTGTACCATGAGCCTTTCGGTGAAAGAGCACACCGGCATCATGATCCCGGTAGCCCATCTTACCGGCACGAACATGGACTCAGATACCTTCTACCAGTTCCTGCAGGATTTCCTGACAGATAAGAGCATCACCAAGATCTGCCATAACTATGTGTTCGAGTCCAGCTTTTCCTATAAGAACGGGATTGTCATTCAGCCCCCGGTGTACGACACGATCTGTGCGGCACAGATGACGCTGAAAGCCCCGGGCCAGTTCAGGAAATTATCAGATTCGGGTTTGAAGACTCTGGCACTGAATCTTTGCAAGGAACCGCTGCCGTCGTTCACGGCGGTGACGGAAGGCCGTAACTTTGATGAGCTCGATCCGACCGATCCGGAGACCATCCGGTATTCCTGTGCGGATGCGGACTTTGCCTTGCGGCTCTATCACATCTGTAATAACTGGTTCGATCGTTACCTGCCGAACCACCGGTGGATCGTGGAGAACATTGAGTCTCCAACAGCGGTATATGTCGGGATGATGAAGCAGAATGGTATTCCCATGGATATTGAAGCCATGACGGATGCAAAGACCAATGCTGATATGGAGATAGACAGGCTGAAGAATGAGATCGTCGATATCACCGGCGGTGTGGAAGTAGGCTCCAATTGCAGCACGGCTGCCTTCAAAAAGTACCTGTATGAGACGCGGGAACTTCCGATCCTGAAACGGACGGACAAGCTCGCCCCATCTGTGGATGATGAAGCACTCCTTTTATTGAAGGATTATTGTGCAGAGCATGATCCGGAACTCGTTTCGTTGTTTGACAAGGTCTTGGAGTACAGAAAATGGCAGAAGCTCAAAAGTACCTATCTCGATGGATATCTGAATTTCGTGAACAATGCGACGGGGCGCATTCACCCGGATCTGATGCAGCTGGCAACGGAAACCGGAAGATTTGCCTGCAGGAAACCGAATCTGCAGAACAGCCCGCAGAAGGGCCAGGATCCTGTCGGACTCCGGAATTTTATCAAAGCTCCGGATGGCTGGTCTCTTCTGGAGTCGGATTAGTCTCAGGCTGAGATCCGTCTCTGCGCCTATCTGTTACAGGATCAGGTTCTTCTGCAGGCGTACCGGGATGGCCAGGATGTCCATGCAATTACAACAAGTGCTGT
>JAFUBX010000086.1 GCA_017459985.1 Parasporobacterium sp. | reverse complement strand
TTGCCCTATGAAGGAGCAAAGGGGATGCTGCTCGTAGATGATGTGGAGAACAGGGAGTTTCTTCGCGGGCTGCTGGAAGCGATGTATGAAGAACTTCCTGCTCCGAAGAAAAAGAAGTAAGGACGAAGGCTGACTACAAATCCAGACAGGGTGAACATAAATGAGCAAACACAAGATGGTGGACGGGCGACTGCTCCAGATGAATAAAAGCTATGGACAGCTGAAACAGAAGCAGAAAGAAAAAATCTCGGAGTGGATGTACCAGGCCTATCGGAAACAGACCTTGGAAAACTTGTCGGATGAGGAAGCTCTACAGCTCGTTTTTGACCGTATAGAAGAAGCAAAGATCTGGATTCCGGATCATGAGATCCTTAACCGCTACCGGGCAAAAAAGAACCAGTTCAAGAAACGCCTTGCCGGAGAAAACGTGCCTCAGTATATCTATGCAATGGAGAATATCCTGGATAAGGCGACACAGAAGATGGATGCCTTGGAAAAGAAGATCGAGGAATACGAAGCATTCCAGCCTGAAATCCGGAAGTTGAAGGCATATTATACGAGCCAACAGTGGAAGGACGATTATGCCATGGATGAGTCTGGTACATTTCCGGACAAACTGAAGCGCGGTGTCCTTTCACAGGATGGTATATGGAATCTGTTGGAACGAAATAAGGAATTGACCCAGAGACTCGGGATTTCGGAGGTACAGGGGCATGATGAACATGAATGACGGATTATATATTGGCGTAGATGGATGCAGAGGTGGTTGGATCGCCTGCGTCCTGAATCATGGTGAGTTCCGATTTGAACGATTTGATTCTCTGGAGCAACTTGTCAGCCATTATCCGGAATTTGATGCATTTCTGATTGACATGGCAGTAGTACTCAGATCCAGTGCAGATCAGTTAAGACCGGATGACCTTGCCCGTAAAGAACTGGGGCAGAAATCATCCTCGATATTTCCGATTCCGTGCCGCCAGGCTGTGTATGCAGATTCGGAAGAGGAACAGAAGCAGACCAATATCAGGATTCTTGGAAAAAGTCTTTCAAAACAGACCGTTCATATCATCCCGAAGATTAAGGAACTTGATGAATATCTGAGTCTTCATCCGGAGTATAAAAACCGGATTCTGGAAAGCCACCCAGAGGTGGATTTTGCCAGACTGAATGGATCTGTTGTTATGACTCGGAAGAAAGAGTATCCGGGCTTTTCGGATAGAGCAGCGATCCTAAAAAAATATCTGCCAGGAAAAGACTTATCCGGTATGTGGGAGATGGCGAAGAAGCTCCGATGCAATCCGGATGACATTATGGATGCGGCATGTCTTGCTGTGACTGCAGCCCTGGCAGCGGACGGAATGTGTGAGACGATCCCTGCGGAGCCGGAACAGGATGAAAACGGGCTCTATATGAAGCTGACAATTCCAAAGAGAATCATTGGCGCCCCGGCAAGCGGACAGAAGGTTGCCGTCGTGACCGGCGGTGCCAAAGGAATAGGGAAATGCATAACAGAGGAATTCCGAAAACAGGGCGTAATGGTCTATGTGATCGATAAAGCGGCGGGCGACCATTATGTTGGTGATATCTCTGACAAGGCTGTGCTGGAAGCCTTCGCAGAGAAAGTGATCTTTGAAAACGGTGGTATTGATTATCTGATCAATAATGCGCTGCCGCTAATGAAAGGGATCGATGAGTGTAGCTATGAGGAGTTCCAGTATGCACTGGCCGTCGGCGTAACTGCGCCGTTCTATCTCTCCAAACTGTTTGCGCCGTATTTCCGGGAAGGTGCCTGCATTATCAATATTTCATCTTCCCGTGACCGGATGAGCCAGCCACAGACAGAGAGCTATACAGCGGCAAAGGGTGGGATTGCGGCGCTGACACATGCGATGGCTGCCAGCTTCGCGGGGAAGGTCCGGGTGAACTCTATTTCCCCTGGATGGATCGATACGGCTTACACGATATATGAAGGTCCGGATGCCTTGCAGCAGCCAGTCGGTCGCGTCGGCAATCCGATGGATATCGCAAATATGGTTATGTTCCTTTGCTCGGATAAGGCTGGATTCATTACCGGAGAGAATATCTGCATTGATGGCGGGATGACCAAGCTGATGATTTACCATGACGACCACGGCTGGACCTATACGCCGGAAGAATAAAGGAGAATGGCATGGGCTACTGTACCTGGGCCGGAATGAATGAGGCCAATCAGATTTATCATGATACGGAATGGGGAATCCCTGTCCACGATGACCGGCAGATGTTTGAGCATCTGACGCTGGAATGCCTTCAGTGCGGTCTTTCCTGGGATCTGATGCTGAAGAAGAGGGAAATCTTCCGTGAATGCTTCTGCAACTTCGAGTATGATCGTATTGCTGAGTTCGGCGATGAAGATGTAGAACGTATCCTGAATACAGAAGGGATGATCCGATCACCCCGCAAGGTACAGGCTGTTATCAATAACGCCCGGTGTTATCAGAGAGTGCGGGAGGAGTTCGGAAGCTTCTGTGATTACATCTGGGGACACTCCGGGGGAAAGACGATTCTCTATCTGGGCCATGATAAGGGGCCGATTCCGGTGAGCAATGGACTGTCAGACAGAATAAGTAAGGACCTCAAGAAGCGAGGCTTCAAATACGTGGGTGCTGTCACGATCTATTCCCATCTGCAGGCCTGCGGCGTCATCTGTGACCATGATCCAGAATGCCCTTGTTATCAGAAGATTGTTGCTGCGCATTCAACTGTACGGAAACGCAGGGACAAGGAGGTGCTCTGATTATGAAAGTATTGATTTTTAACGGAAGTCCCCGACCCAAGGGAAATACTAAACAGATGATCCAGGCTTTTTGTGAGGGACTGGAGACGGCAGGGCACGAGTATGGTGTATATGAGGTCTGCAAGATGAATATCCACGGGTGTCTTGCCTGCGAATACTGCCACACAAAGGGAAATGGACAGTGTGTTCAGAAGGATGACATGCAATTTGTCTACCATGAGCTTCAGGAAGCTGAGATGCTCGTGATCGCATCTCCGATCTATTATCATGGCCTTTCCGGACAGCTGAAATGTACGATTGATCGCTTCTATGCAGCAGCATATCCCAACAAACCGGAGAAGCTGAAGAAGGTGGCCATGTTCTTAAGCTCCGGTGATCCGGACATGTATGACGGGGCGCTGTTCTCATATAAGGGAGATTTTCTGGATTATCTGCAGCTGGAAGATATGGGAGTTTTCACAACTCATGGATATGATCTCGGTGTATCGGAGGAAAAGCTGGAGGAACTTCGCAGGTTTGGGGCGAGTTTGAGATAGCAGAGGATATCGGGACAAATCTGTTTGCAAAGATACTTCTTGATTGCGTCACTGAGGAAATGAGGTGGTCGTTTTGGAATACAGGAAGACAATCACATTGAAAGACGGCAGGATCTGCATCCTGCGCAATGGGACGGTAGAGGATGGGAAGGCTGTCCTGGATAATTTCATCCTGACACACGAGCAGACGGACAATCTGCTTTCCTATCCGGACGAATCGGACATTACTGCGGAACAGGAGGCTCAGTTCCTGAAAAGCAAGTCAGAAAGCGCCTGCGAAATTGAGATACTGGCGGAAGTGGAGGGTGTTGTTGCCGGTCTGGCCGGGATCGACCAGGTGGGCAGCAAATACAAGATCCGTCACAGAGCTGATTTCGGAATCAGTGTAGATCAGGCATACTGGGGACTTGGGATAGGTCGGGCCCTTCTGGAAGCCTGTATCGAATGCGCGAAAAAGGCCGGATATGAGCAGA
>JAFUBX010000085.1 GCA_017459985.1 Parasporobacterium sp. | reverse complement strand
GTCTGTTCCTCACGGAGCAGCAGATGGAATTCGTCCATGTAGTAGCGGGTGGTCTTGCCTGCGTCACGGTTGGCTGTGACACGGCCCCAGACCTGATCCTGCACGATCAGCATTCCGATCTTCTTCAGCTGCTTGCCCAGTTCCTTGATGTCATAGCAGACCAGACGGTTGCTCACATCCACGTTTGTCCGATGGTTGAACAGGTTCAGGGACCCTTTGACATAGATCTCCAGCGCGGTCGCCACATGGTGGGCTTCCTTCTCTTCCTGTTCCAGAAGGGCGTTGTAGAGATCTTCCAGAAGCGGCATGTTCTCCGGCTTCGGGTCATTGAAATAGCCCTGATAGATCTGATGGACACAGCGGTCAATGACCGTCTTTTCCACCGGCTGCAGGCCTTCCTTGCCGCCGACGATCAGCTCGCACAGGGAAAGGATAAAGTCCGCCTTCAGGGCGATCGGATTATCCTCCTCCGAATAGTTCGCGTTGATATCCATGGGATTGATATACTGCGTGCTGGTAGGGCTGATCTTGATGACCTGGCCGTTAAACCGGTGCACCAGCGGGGAATACTCTGCTTCCGGATCGCAGATGATAATGTCGTCGTCCGTCACCAGGAAAGCATTGGTGATCTCACGCTTGGCACTGAAGGATTTACCGGAACCCGGTGTGCCCAGGATCAGGCCGTTCGGGTTTTTCAGAAGCTTCCGGTCCACCATGATCAGGTTGTTGGAAATGGCATTCAGGCCATAGTACAGGGCTTCTTTTCCGTTCTGGAAAAGCTCCTGGGTCGTAAACGGGATCATGATGCCTGTTGCGCTGCTGGTCATCTGCCGCTCGATGGTGATCAGGTTCTGGGCCAGCGGAAGGCTGCTCATCAGGGCGTTCTCCTGCTGGAAATCCAGCCGGCGCAGGTTGCAGCTGTGCTTCTGGGCGATACTGGATGCCTGGAAATAATTGGTCTCCAGCTCCTGCGGTGTCTTCCCGGTATTCATCACAAGGAAGGTGATGCGGAACATGCGCTCATTCTGGCTCTGCAGTTCCTTCAGGAAGTTCTTTGCGTCCGTGCCGTAAGTCACCAGGTCGCTCGGCAAGATATCCATGTCATAGCCGGACCGGATGGCTTTTTTCTGCTCCTCGATCTTGGAACGGTCCAGCTCCGTAATCGTGTGCTTGATCTGCTTGATGGCCTCCGTCTGGTCTACCGCCTGAAGATGGATCGTCAGGATCTGCGTGGACTCCATATCAAGGAAATCCTTCAGCAGTTCATCCGACAGGTCCGAAGCCGTGATCGCCAGATAGCTCATCGCTCCGTAGATGCTGCCCATCTGAAAGCTCCGGCTGCCGGGAAAGGCAAAGGCCGTCGGTGCGATGAAATCCTTCACCGAGAGACCGGTCTTAGGAAGCCATGCCCAGTCAAAATAGAACCGGTCGCTTTCGTCCAGGTGGAACATGTCATGCATGAGCTGCAGGCGTTCTTTCCCATTCAGCGCTTTAGCCCTGACGCCGAGCCTGCGAAAGTTGTTGAGAAGATCATTCTGCACATGGATGAGCCGGGGCTTTGCCTGCCGCATGCTGTCCGCCTCAATGCCGAAGGTCAGGTATTTGGTCTTGGTCAGGCCGTTGTTGCCCTGCTCCAGCTGGGTCTTCAGCATCTGGCTGTATTCGCTCCGGACGGAATTGAATGCGTCCTTCTGGAAAGGGATCCGGATGCTCTGTTCAAAGCTTTCGGCATCGGTCGCCATATTCAGAAAGGACAGTTCAAAGTGAATGGAACTGTCGAAGAAGTTGAGGAAACTGCACCATTCCTCAAAAATGGCCGTCTTATCCTCGTCCTGCGCCAGCTGATAATTGATGTCCTGATAATGAATTGTCTTGGTATAATAGTTATCCGAAACCCGGCAGATGCCGTCCGGGAACATCCGCTGGAAAGGAATCGACTGCTGGGCCGTACGCGGCACCCCGTCGTCCTTCCTCGCCCGCTCGATGATCTCCTTTACCTGCTTCTGCTCACGCTTTGTGAGGCCTGCCGGCAGACGGATTTCCGCCGGTTTTCCTTTTGCGCTTTTTCGGGATGTTCTTTTGTTTCTTCCGAACAATCTGGTTTACCTCCTTTTCTGCCTGTGCCTGCCTCTCCAGGATCGAATAGTAGTTATCTGTCTGGTAAGGCCGGATCTTCGGGCGGATGAATTTGCTTTCGATAAAGTGCCTTGCAACGACTTCAAAGGGCTGTCCGTCCCGCTCATACATGGCGAGAAAGAACAGCGGCAGCATAAGGACCATCATGCACATGACGGACAGGCTGATATTTCCTGTCACCTTCTTCATCAGGAAGAAGGCCGGAACACC
>JAFUBX010000084.1 GCA_017459985.1 Parasporobacterium sp. | reverse complement strand
TTGCCCTATGAAGGAGCAAAGGGGATGCTGCTCGTAGATGATGTGGAGAACAGGGAGTTTCTTCGCGGGCTGCTGGAAGCGATGTATGAAGAACTTCCTGCTCCGAAGAAAAAGAAGTAAGGACGAAGGCTGACTACAAATACAGACAGGGTGAACATAAATGAGCAGACACAAGATGGTGGACGGGCGACTGCTCCAGATGAATAAAAGCTATGGGCAGCTGAAACAGAAGCAGAAAGAAAAAATCTCGGAGTGGATGTATCAGGCTTATCGGAAGCAGACCTCGGAAAACCTGTCGGATGAGGAGGCATTGCAACTCATTTTTGAACGGATTGAAGAGGCAAAGATCTGGATCCCGGATCATGAGATCCTTAACCGTTATCGGGAAAAAAAGAACCAGTTCAGGAAACGTCTCGCCGGAGAAAATGTACCTCAACATATCTTTGTGATGGAAAGCATCCTGGAAAAAGCAACGCAGAAGATGGATGCACTGGAGAAGACGATTGAGGAGTATGAAGCATTCCAGGCGGAGATCCGAAAACTGGAGGAATATTATACCAGCCCGCAATGGAAGGCAGACTTTGTGGCAGATGAAGCAGGACAGTATCCGGATAAGCTGAAGCGGGGCGTACTCTCAGAGGACGGAATCTGGAACATGCTGGAGCGGAACAGGGAGCTGCTGCGGAGACTCGGTATCTCGGAGGTGCCGTGATTATGAAATGGCAGAGGATGTCGGCATAAAAGTCGGGACAAATCTGTTTGCAAAGAAACTTCTTGATTGCATCACTGAGGAAATGAGGCGTTCATTTTGGAATACAGGAAGACAATCACATTGAAGGACGGTAGGAAATGTATCCTACGCAACGGGACGGAAAAGGATGGGAAGGCTGTCCTGGACAATTTCATTCTGACACACGAGCAGACGGACAATCTGCTTTCCTATGCGGATGAATCGGATATCACTGTGGAACAGGAGGCTCAGTTCCTGAAGAGCAAGACAGAAAGCGCCATGGAGATAGAGATACTGGCGGAAGTGGAGGGTATTGTTGCCGGTCTGGCCGGGATCGACCAGGTGGGCAGCAAATACAAGGTTCGACACAGAGCTGATTTCGGAATCAGTGTAGATCAGGCATACTGGGGACTTGGGATAGGTCGGGCCCTTTTGGAAGCCTGTATCGAATGCGCGAAAAATGCCAGGTATGAGCAGATGGAACTGAGCGTGATCGCTGACAACAGACGGGCAATCGAAATGTATGAAAAAGCCGGCTTTGTAGAATTCGGAAGGAACCCGAGAGGCTTCAAATCCCGTATGTCAGGGTATCAGGAACTTGTGTATATGAGATTGGTATTGTGAGGAATGGATATGTTGGAAACCGAAAGACTGGTCCTGCGCCGCTGGGAGGAAAGTGACGCGGAGAACTTATTTCAATATGCAAAGGATCCGGACGTTGGCCCGATTGCCGGATGGCCGCCGCACCAGAGCGTGGAGGAGAGCCTGGATGTGATCCGAAATGTTTTAATGGTCCGGAGGCCTATGCCATCTGCCTGAAGACGGACAATAAAGCGATCGGTGCGATCGAACTCAAACTGAATGGCCACACGGATATGACAGAACGAGACGATGAGTGTGAGCTTGGCTATTGGCTGGGCAAGCCGTTCTGGGGACAGGGCATTGTGCCGGAGGCTGCCCGGGAGATGCTGCGTCATGCCTTTGAGGATATCGGCATGCAAAAAGTCTGGTGCGGCTATTATGATGGCAATCTCAAGTCAAAGCGAGTGCAGGAAAAATGCGGCTTCCGCTACCAGTGGACCACTGAGGGAGTCGATGTACCGCTCATGCATGAGGAACGGACAGGGCATGTCAATTTGATGACGAAGGACGACTGGCTTTGGCGGAAGCTTTATGAAGCAGCCAGGTCCGTACAGAACGGCAGAAAGATATCGGATTATGTCGAGGCAGGCGGCGTGGCTGCGGCCATCCTTTCTTCCTCCGGCAGGGTTTATACCGGCGTATGTGTGGATACGTGCTCGACCCTCGGCATTTGTGCGGAGCGCAACGCTATTTTCAATATGCTGACGAACGGGGAGCAGGAGATCTGCAAGGTTCTGACGGTAATGTCAAACGGAAAGACCGGCGCTCCCTGCGGCGCATGTCGGGAGCTGATGGTACAGCTGATGCCGGGAACATACAAAGGGATTGAAATCATGCTCGATTACGAAAAGAACAGAGTGGTGACGCTCGGAGACCTGACGCCGGAATGGTGGATCGGATAGACGGCTAAACCAAAGGTCGGATGATATTTTCAATAAAAACTGTATAGTAATGATGATGGAGACGGTGCCATCTGCAACAGGTATATGCCTGCGGCAGATGGCATTTTTCGATAGGGTAGACGGTTTGATTCCCCGCCGCGTCACGGCAGCATGATATGCCGCCAGTTGTCAATCATCAACGCAAGTGCGCCGGTGGGGGAATGGATATCCCGTTATATGGGTAAACTTCTTTCATGACCGGCTCACTATATTTGCCCAACGTACAAATTTTTCAGGCGCAGAACACTGCTTACGTTGGGCAAGGATCTCCGGATTCCGGGCAGAGGGGCTGCACCGGAAAGGGAGAATCTGATGGAGAATGTCAGAACAAATGAGAACAGTTGCACGCCTCTAACTTCAAAAATTCTTTCGAAACATACGTTGCCAAGGGAACATATACCTTGCAGCTTTCTGGAGTCACCCGTTCCGATTTTTTATAATGAAAATGAAGAAATATCGAAGGGAGGTGGCGTCCGGTGAAACCGAAATTTACAAAAGAAGAGAAAAAGCTGATCGGCCGCCGCATCCGTGACGCAAGAAACGCGGAGAAACTGACGCTGGAACAACTTGCAGAAAAATGTGAATGTTCCTCCAAACATATCGGAGATGTGGAAAGAGGAACGGTCAGCGCTTCATGGCCGCTGGCAGTGAAAATCGGAAAGGCGTTGAATACTGGTGTTGACTACTATCTCGCTGACACCTCTGACCAGTATTTTGACATCCAGATTGACGTGGAGATCTCGAATATCCTGAAGGATTGCGATATGGAGACTCGAATGGCGATACGTGATACCGCCCGAAGGATTGCAGAATACGGAAAGAAAATACAGGCAAAGAATAAATAAGCGTGGTGGTAGTTGCCAATGAACACTTCTTGGCAGCCACTCATATCAAAATAAAGGATGTCCGCAGGGCTGCCGGGGTTACGACAAGGCAGTTCTGCGGGTTTTTATTATACTTTGGAATCGGTCAAAATATACGGAAATGGGGTGTTGCTATGTTGGAGAAAATCTTTTCATTCGGGAAAGCAAAGGAAAAACAGTCCGACGACACCACCGGTAAATGCCGCACGATCACGGAGGAAGAGTATCAGCGGTATGTGTTTGAGGATGAGCTTTTCAAAATCATCGTGGAAACAGAAGCGGCCCTGCACAACATTGAAGATCCCGTAGAGATCGCGGTCGGCGTTATGAAAGCGGCCTGCAAATTCTATGGCGCTGACTGGTGCGGCATCCTGATCGCTGACCTGCGCTCGCAATTATGGCGTCCTGAAATGTGGTATGACGTGGAGACCGGCCCGATGAAAGAGACCCTTTTTCATGAGTTTGAGATGACGGAAGAATTCGTCACATGGGCTGAGCACCTGGTCAGCCAGAAACCTATGATCATCCCGGACACAGAGGCCATACGGGAGAGCAATCCGAAGGAATATGAAGCATATCAAAGACTGAAAGCCAAAGCGGTCATCGGCGTCCCCTTTGGTCAGCATCCCCTTGGATACATGGTCGTGAGAAATCCTGTCCGCAATATTTCCCAGCCGGAACCGCTTCAGCTGGCCTGCTTTGTCGCTATGATGATGGTGCTGCAGAAGCGGCGCATTGACGCGGAACGCCGTTATATTTCCGACGTTACGCCGGAAGAGGGAAAACTGAAGATGCGCTATAACATACTTGGCCAGCACAGTATGGATATCAACGGTCAGCGGATCCGAGAGCAGGATCTGGCACATCCGAATCGGCGTGGATGGGTGATCCTGTTATATCTGATCCTTCACAAGGCTCCGGTCGATCAGCTGAGCATGGCGGCAGAACTCTGGCCCGATGAATCTGAAAAATCAGCGAGAGCAAACATCCGTCAGGCAATTTATCGACTGCATAGTGATCTGGCCGTATATCATGACGCCAAGGTCATCGACGTGAAATCCGGAATGCTGGAGCTTCTGGACGATGTACATATCGTCACCGATGCGGAAGAAATGGAAAGCCTTTATCTGAAAGCAAAGTCCACAGCGACCTCAGATGAGAAGGCAGCAACGCTCAAGAAGGCCTTCGAACTGTATCAGGGACGGTTGTTTGAGCTGGGAGAGCTGGATATGGGATCCTGGTTGATTCCTTATACGACGCATTATAACCAGGTATTCATTGACATCACGAGGGAACTTCTGTCCATGCTTGGACACAGCAGGGACTATCACAGGGTTATTGAGTATGCGTCCCGCGCGCTAAGCCTCGAGCCGGGTATCCAGGATGCTTATTACTGGATTGCCAT
>JAFUBX010000083.1 GCA_017459985.1 Parasporobacterium sp. | reverse complement strand
ACCCTCTCGCTGTCCGTATCCCCTTCCTGGCGTTTCACATATGGACGCAGTACGGGGCTTTCAAAGATCGTCCCGTTATGCGCCAGCGTCCAGCATCTTCCTGTCCGGTCTCTGTCAACAAACGGATGCGTATTGCTGTAATCAAGTGCGCCGATCGTCGCTTCGCGGATATGGGCGATCATCACTGAGACACAAATATCCTGGCGCAGCCGTTCCTTCAGGTAGCGGCTTCTGTCTGCCCGGACCGGCTCTTTTTCCAGGGCAACCGCCCCGCTTCCATAAAACATGGCCATTCCCCAGCCATGTGGATTGTCCTTACTGTGGGCAAAAAATTCCCGCAGCCATTCATTCGGTCTGACCTCATGTTTTGCATTTACGGCAAACAGTTCACACATTGCAGCAATCTCCCTGGATCCTATCTATCCTGTCCGTGTTTTTCAAATGAGCAGTACTATATCACATACATCTCGTCCGTATTATCTCTCTTGATCACAAGCGCCTCGCGTGTCACGCTCTCTCCCATAGAATAATATTCCCTTCCGGCATCATTCAGCACAGTTCCCGGAATAATTCTGTTATGAGAAAATGGCTGATCATTCACCCGGATCACACCTTCACGACTGACTTCATCTTTTCTGTAATAGGGATCAAATGCAAGAATCCCTTCCTTCCGCTCCCCTGTCACTAGGATGTAGTGGCCCCCTTCGCAGAACACATGCAGTACGATCGCCGCACCATCCCGCAGTGCCTGTGAGAGTTCACTCCCCGGTCCGAAAAAAACCTCCTCCTGTTCCAGATAACTGCTGCGGATCGGCAGAAGGCCGGCATAACGCAGCTCATTCAGCCATGACCCGAAGTAACGGATCGCTGCTCCGCTGGTACCGTATTTGCCACAGTACCCCTCCCGGTCATAACTGTCCAGCGTACACTGGCCGATATGGCGGACCAGATCCGGCGGTATCTCCTCCCTTTCAAAAAGATACATGATCGCATTAGTGATCGTTGTGGGTCCGCAGTCAAACTGTGTAGCCTGATAGCGCAGGGGTGATTTCATAAAATAAGCCTCTAAATATTCATACCATCTGTTGATCTTGCCCGGATATCATGAAGTATCTGCTCTGTCTGAACTTCAGCATCCTTTATTGCCCGCTTAACAAAATCCTTCTCATATTTTCTCTGCAGGATCACAGCATACCTCTTCTCCGGATCAAGGAGTTTCTCTTTCTGGTACGCAATAGCCGGATGCCTGCCGAGCAGCCGCTCCATATCTTCAATGACGCGCATGGCAAGATCGATCAGCGGTAAAACTCCTGTCTTGTACTGCGCGGCAGCCGCCTGTCGAGCTGACCGTATTCCTGTATAAAGGATTCTATTGTCCTGCCTTGCTCCATGCCGCTGACAAGTACACGGGCCGGATTGGAAAGCTGCTCCGCCCGCTGATAAAGCGGATTCAGGTATGAAGCCTCTTTAAATCCGCGCTGATACAGACCTTCACGCGCAAGATCAAGGATACGGAACAGCAGATCTCTCAGATACGACCGCTCAAATGAAGCCGGAATACTGTTTCGTGCAAACAGCAGCCGGAGCACCTTCGGTGTCATTCCCTGCCGGAACAGTCTGCAGTCCTCTGTCAGGATCTGTTTCAGTTCCGGCAGCCGCTGCATCAGTCCGGCATGAAAGGCCGCAACGGTAAATGTTTCATATACCGGCTGTGTGCAGGTACTCCGGAATTCTATGGTGCCGCGATAGGTGAGATCGACATATTTATAGGATCGCAGATACCGGATATCCTCTTCCCGCGGACGAAACGTCATCCGGCTGACTTGTCCGTCTGCCGACAGATCATCCGCATAGTATCCTGTAACCTTGTCAGACTGTATATATTTTTTCCATGGAACCGGCTCAATAAATACGTATTTCCCGTCCCGTTCCGTACAGAACATGTTCATTCCGGCCAGATACTCTGTCAGATCTTCCATCGTGTGCACAGGCTCATTCCACAGGCCGACATTTTTCTGATTGATTCCGTGCATACTATACTCCCACAGCCAGTCACGGTTTATCAGAATATCCGGGTTCTCGGGCCAGACAGAATTTGCAAACAGCAGTGCTTTGACAGGTTCCAGTAAATTGAATACTTCGATCACATCGATGATCTGATCCTGATCAACATCCATCTGTACCTGTGAGGCGGCACAGAACATTCCGAAGAACGGATAGGCATGCAGCGGAAACCCTTCAGGCGCGTACTGACTACTCTGCAGGTATTGATAAAGCATCCGGTAACGCCCGTTTGCCACAGGCTCCCTGCGATTGATACGGTAGTGCGGATTTATTCCCATCCCCGTCAACATATGGCCGCGTTTCTGCAGAGCTTCCTGCATAAATGCATAGTATTTTCGAAAACGCGTTTCAATAATATGAATATCCACTTCTCTTCCGAAAGACCATTCCAGTGTATTGTAACTGCAGTCAAAGGACAGGGAATCTCCGACTGCCGGATCTTCCGCAAACCACAGACGTCCCTTGTCATCCCTGCTCATATTTTGAAAATGAAATGCCTGCACAAACTGTTCCGCAGCCGCCTGAACTGCATCATAATCAACTGCCGCGTGTTTCTGATTAATGATCGGAAGTTCCAGCTCCACACCGACAAAAGGTTTACTTTTTCGTTTGAGCGGTTCTATAAACCGCTTTTTGACCGCTTCTTTGTACATAGCTGCGCATCCCCGTTCTTCACATCGATCAGGATGGCCTTATCTCTCTTATGTCACTTCTGAAACTGTTCAGACTGCCTGACGATATCATATTTCATATTATTCCTACGTGTTTAATATGTTTTTAGCTTATAATATAGACTTACTGTGCAAAAGTCAATACTGACTTT